>JARVJX010000034.1 GCA_029775995.1 Nitrososphaeria archaeon
TCGTATAATTGGTTTAATATTCCATTTTTTACTTCCTCAGAGTTCTTACGAAAATAGTCTTTGTCTTTGTAATCCTCTCTCCCCATCACTTCAGCCAATTTGCCAGCAGCCATCAACCCTCCATAAACTGCACAACAAGAATAAGTGCTTACAGCTTTCCTATCTTCCCAAAGATCCCAGGATGGCTTAGGTAATCCTGTATACTTATCCCTCCATTCAGCTAAAAATTCTCCCATCCTTACAATTTTATCCCAATTCTTTGCTACCTGATCTATCTTTTTAGATAGAGAATAATGCTTCCAAAAGGCATGAAGAAAGGAGCCTGTTTGATCTATCTGTATGAAAGGAACTGGATGCCAAGTACTACCAAAATTTCCTGTAGGATAATACTTGTGAAGAAAATATCCCTTCTCTGTAATTAAATTAAATAAGAAATCAAAGATCTTTGCAGAAGGACCATAGTAGCCCCAAGCATCTAAAGCTTCAGCACAATAGCAGGCATCTCTAGGCCAAATATAATTATAGTTATCACCTACATATCTAATTATTTCAAAATCTGTAGAGGCTACTATGGAACCATTCTCAGATATTAAGAGCTTCAATAGGGTTAAAGAGCGCTTAAGCAATCTATCTACTTTATCATCCAATCCAAAATCAAAATTAGACTTTGATAGCCAAGCTAACCAATAGGCTTTAGTTTCTTCCAAACTTTTTTCAAAACCTTCCTTTACTCCATCAATTAAATTTGCCTCCATTTCTTTAAAAGAGTTAGCTACTATTCCATAATGGTCTATCTTTTTAGTTTCAAAGGGCTCTTCAAAATCCCATCCTATACAAGAATCTGCTAAGCCATGGCTTACCATATTACCACTTAATGAACCATCATCAGCATCTCTCCAAGTTCCTTCTAATCCAGCCCACTCTTTTATACCTACAGCAAAGTGATTAAAGGAAGGTATAGAGCCAAAGGCAAAATATACATCGTCTTTATAATGGATTATAGCCTCCAATCTTTTATCTAGCATAGCTGTATCTTTGAATGGATTCTCTTTTAAGTGTAAATCGTGGTACATAAAGAGCCTTAAATTCTTTGGACTCTTAGAAAGGTTTATCACCTTTATTCTATTCCATAAAATGTTTTTTGAATAGTGAACGAAGGATGTTATGGTTATTTTTAATTCAAATTCCTTAGATAAAGCTTCAATTAAGCCTATGGGCACATCCTCATAATACTTTAAGCTAAGCTCCCATCCTTCCCTTATCCAACTCATCTTTTTAGCCTTCAAATCATAAACCCCTAGGGAAATCCTATGGCCATGGTTTGGATAGCCCACAAAGGGGTAATATAAATCTACCCAGTCTCCTCTAGGGTCCATTCCTACATGAAACCTTGGGTTTCCAAATACTAAGGGTCTTGTCAACTCTAGGTATCTTTAATTTTTCCCTTAAAAACTTGTGTCTACCATACTCTTAACAACAGAGGGTTAGATAAACCATTAAACTAACTAGCAGATTCTTTAAGCACCCTTAAAGAATCTATTTTGAATGTAAAGAAAACAATTCACTAATCTCTCGCAAGGGAAAAGAACTCATGATTTTAGATAAATCTTGAATTGCTATTTCAATATTTAAAATGGATTCAATGATGCTCTCTGTTATGGTATACACCTTATCTTTTAACCTTAGAATTTTTTACTTCCAAAGATGAGCATTTGGAAACCTTATATGATAGGCTATTAGAGCGTTATTATACTCCATTTCCTGGCTAACTTCTCTTCTATAAATTCAGCTCCTAAAGAATTATAAAGAGTAGATAAGGATTCCACCGTTGTCTTAATGTATTGTTGCATCTTAATTCCCCCATGTAAATCTATGGCAACATCCACACTAGGCAAAATTTTCACCCTCTGAGCCACAGCAAATATAATTTGCACCTTTATTGAGCGGTCATCTTAAACAAGAGTCTAAGGGGAATATATGTATAGGGCTCAATATTACCAATCCCTTGTATGGTCCATCTTTGGTGTGGCCAAGAAATCTTAAAACCATGTATAGGATTTATATATTCCAACGATCGCTGGGGTTTGCTTTTCAACTTCTTTTCTAGTTTCATTAAATAAGTCCTTAACATCTCTACAAATTTGAGAATATTTGCTAATTAGGTTAAGAGTATCATCTGTTTTTACACTCACGCTATAAAAAATTTAAGAATAACGATATATGTTAGCGTTTTATATAGTTAATTTTGTTAAAAACCAATTCTATATAGTCCTCTTAAAGCCTTTTTAAATACTAAAATACTAAGCTTCTTTAAGTTAGTTAGGTGAGGGTTAAGCTTACCTATGATAAAGGCTCCATAGTAATTTATGGTTTATACCACATACCCTTCGGTATTTATGATAATAGGGTTAAAGCCCTAAGATGTAAAGCCCTTTACTACAGAGAAATCTTACATTACCTGAAGAATAGCCATATAGAATTTGAAGATAGTGTATTTGAAGCCTTACCATGCCCCTATCTAAAGTCCGATTTAGTTTTAAGGTACTATCAGAAGAGGGCCTTAGAAGCCTGGGTTAATGCTGATATGAAGGGAATAATAGTTTTACCAACAGGGGCAGGTAAGACTCTAATTGGTTTAAAAGCTATTGAGAAATTATCTTTACCATCCCTTGTAATAGTACCTACCCTAGATTTGATGAACCAGTGGAAAGAAGTTTTAGAGAGGGAATTTAAGATTAAGGTAGGATTGATAGGGGGAGGAGATTATGATGTGAAGCCTATAACCATTAGCACCTACGATTCAGCGTATATAAAGGCTGAATTTTTGGGAAACAAATTTTATCTATTAGTAGCTGATGAAGTGCACCATTTGGCAGCCTATGGCTATAGGCAGATAGCTGAGTTCTTTGCCTCTCCTTATAGGTTGGGCTTAACAGCCACTTTAGAAAGGGAGGATAATTTGCACTTAGATTTGCCAAAGCTTATAGGGGAAAAGGTATTCGAATTAAAGCCTTCAGATTTGACTGGAAGATATTTAGCTGAGTATGAGTTGGAGAGAAGAAGCGTTGAGCTATTACCTGAAGAGAAGGAGCAATACGATGAGAATTGGAAGGTTTACAAAAGTTACTTAGAGAGAAAGAAAATAAGTATGAAAAATTTGAAAGATTTTGAGAAATTTATACTTTTAGCTTCAAGGGATAAGGAGGGAAGGGAGGCTTTGCTTTCAAGAAACAAAGCCTTAAAAATTGCTTTAAACTCAAGGGCAAAGATAGAAGAGCTAAGAAGAATTTTAAGGGAAAATGAAGTTAAAACCCTGATCTTTACTCAGCATAACGAATTAGTTCATAGGATATCAAAGGAATTTTTGATACCCTTTATAACCCATAACACATCTAAGGAAGAGAGAAAGGACATACTTAAGGGCTTTAAAGAGGGAAGATACCTTAGAATAGTAACATCCAAGGTTTTGGACGAAGGGATAGATGTACCTGATGCTTCTTTAGGAATAATATTAAGTGGAACAGGTAGCTCTAGAGAATTTATTCAGAGGTTGGGAAGATTGCTAAGACCAAAGGATGGAAAGGCAAAGCTTATCGAAATTGTTTCCAAAGAGACAAAAGAGGTTGAGATTAGTAGAAAGAGAAAAAGGGGATTTTAATGCTCCCTTTAGAATTATTATCGGTAAAAATTGGAAAAAATTGGATTAAACCTAACTTCGCCTATTTTAGTGATTATAATTTATCTTTAGCAAGGGATTTGATAGAAGCCTTTAGCTCCAATATAGGAAATAAAAAAGGTTTAATCCTTGAAAAGGTTAGGGATTTAGAGCTACTTTATTTAAATTATAAGCTGGTTAGAGGCTTAGTCCACATCCTTGAGAGAAGATGTGTATTTGAAAGAGAAAGTACTTTAGAGCCTATAGAAGCCAGGAAAAGGGTCTTTGGAAAAGGGGTTTTAACTATCGAAGAAAGGGAAAGGGTAATAGAAGATAAAGCAAGGGAATTAGGGATAGAAAAGGGAGAGTTAGAGAACCTTTTGTGGAGTGATTTGGAGGAGGAAAAGGTACTAAAATCCTTTTTTCACATAACTCCTGAAGATTTGATAAAGAGCTATAACCTATCTTTAACCCAAACCCTTCTTTTTCATTCTATAAGAACCAAATTTACCGTCTCGTCTAATTGGAAGGAAATCATGAGAAGAATCAAGCATCTTGGATTAATGTATGAAATCAATTACGAGGATAATAACATACCCTATTGCTATGTGGATGGACCCCTATCCATCTTTGAAATGAATGAAAGATATGGAGCATCTATGGCAAAGCTCTTACCCCTGATCTTTGAATCTAAAAGCTGGTTCCTATCATCAGAAGTGGTTAGAAAGATGCTAGATGGTAGCAAAAGAGTTTTAAAATTTGAGCTAGATAGTAATGAAGTAAAAGAAATAATAAAGGCTTCTGATGAAGTTAAGGAAAAATCAAGATATAACATCTTTGATAGCACTTTAGAGGAAGATTTTTATAGAGCCTTTAAGGGCTTAAATACTGGTTGGGTTTTAAAAAGGGAGCCTGAACCTCTAATAACAGAAAGGGGGGTACTGATACCCGATTTTAGCTTTGAGAAAGAAAATGTAAAAGTTTATTTTGAGATAATAGGTTTTTGGACTCAAGATTATATAAAAAGAAAAGTGGAGAAGATAAGAAGCTTAAAGCTTGAAGAAAAGATTTTATTAGCCATCGATGAGGAGCTTTCCTGCTCCGAATTTAAAGATTTTAAAGTAGATGGGGTCATAATTTTCAAGAGAAAGATCCCACTGAATCCCATATTAAAATATCTGAAGCTTATAGAAGAAGATAGAATTAAAAGTGAAATTTCAAAGTATAAAGAGAAGTTAAGGATTGAAGGGGATGTAGTTAGGTTAGAGGATTTGGCTGAAAGAGAGGGTATAAGCCTTGAATCCATAAAGAGAATTTTAAAAGATAAACTGAAGGATTATGTTATAATAGGGAACGATCTTGTAAGCTTGAGAAGAATGGAGGAGATCAAAAAGATAGATTTTAACAATATGAGCCTATCAGAGGCTTATAGTCTAATCAGAGACGTTAGAGAGGTTGATAACTTGCTCAGGTATTTAGGATATAGCGTAAGATGGAAAGATATCACTGAAGGTATAATATCTAAGGAGTAACTATCCCAGCTTTTGTAGAGATTCTTCCATCACAATTAAAACCTAACCAATCTTCTTCTGAAGCAAGCTAAAAATAGGAGTGTAGTTCTGAGTTCTTAACCTTTGTCCTCTTAAGTCCTTCTTCTGTTTGTGAGATAAAAAAGAATAGATTGCTTCATTGTGCTGGATTCTATATCCTTATTTTGCTCAGTATGGTGGTGGGATGATTATACCTCCAAAAATTATATAGGCTAAGAAGAGTGTAAGAAATATGTTAAATATTTGAGCTATGCTGAATGCAGCGAATGGTCTCCCTTTTCCAATCTTCATAAGTTCCACAAAGTTTGTTCCAAGCCCTATGGATACGAAGCCCATAGCGAACCACCAAGCCCTGAAACCTCCCGTAATCCCTACTATTCCATCTACCTGCTTTGCTCCTAAGGCCGGAACAAAAAGTAGTGAAACCACAAGAGATGCTATAATAAAACCAAGGATGAACTTTGGGAATCTATACCATATCTCTAAGGGGCTAGGATTTGCTTCCCTTGCTTTTCTTTCAACTTTAGTGACAAAGTATAAGGCTAAGGCGAAAGCCCAAACGCCTATCAACACGTTTTGTGACATCTTTACGATGGCAGCTACATCCATAGCCTTCTTGCTATAGAGGGCTCCCGCAGCAACTACAGCAGGAGTAGTATCTATCGTTCCTCCAAGCCATGCACCTGCTACAGCATCAGGCATTTCTAGGACTCTGGCGATAAAGGGCATAAAGACTAGCATAGGAATAGCCAGCAGTAAGACCAAGGATACTGTATAGCTAACTTGCTTAGGGTCTCCCTTCACAGCGCCTCCAGCTGCAATAGCAGCTGAAACGCCACATATGGATACACCTGTAGATAATATACTTGCAAAGCGTCTTTCAATCTTGAGGACTTTAGTTGCAAAGAGATAGCAGAAGTAGAAGACTGAGAGGACAACGATAATAGCTTGAAGCATGCCATATGCTCCAGCTGCCAAGATCTTATGAAAGAGGATTTCAGCACCCAATAGCACTAGACCGATCTTTATAAATAGCTCTGTTTTAGCCGCTGCCTTAAGCCATTTTGGAGTCCCTACAGTGTTGCTTATCAACAATCCTAAAACTAAGGCCCAAAGGGGGAATTCAAGCCCATAGTCTTTGCCAAGGGTTTTCTGCCCTGTTATCAGAAAAGAAAGGAAGGCAAGGATGAATATGATTGGGAAACCTATAGCAAATGACTTCACATTCTCCTTCATTCCTATAACTCCTACGCTAGCCAAGGTCAAAAGACCAACGAACAATATAATGAAATATTCCAATCCTACTGAAAAGGCCCTACTTACATCGGTAGTCCAAGTCCCAATCTTAGGTAACCATGTTATGATGCCTGTTGAAACTAACACCAATATAATGAAGCCCAGCCATACTGACCACCAATCTTCCTTCCTCCACAAACTAGACCAGTCCAGTTGAGAGGCTGGGCGAGTCACTTCCTTTTTTGCTTGAACTTTGATCTGAACCCTTCTATTAAGTTGCTTAAACACTGATTGGATTTCACGCTTTGTCAGTGTTAACATACCCAAGCTCTATTTATATACATATATAAATAAACTTTTCTATATTTATAAATAAAAGTTAAAAAGTTCTACTTTATCAAATAAAGTTAACCCTGAAGTTAGAAAGGGTTGAAGAGGGTTTGTTAAAATGGATTATTCAGTTTATATCCATCAAAAATATTTCAAATTCAGAACTTTTAAGCTATAACTAGTATTTATAGAGTAAATAAGGTAACAATTTGAATTTTTTAACTCTAAAGTAATCAAAAATTTAAATAGGAAAAATTTTGATATTAAGTGGGATGCCTGAAGAAGTTACCATCGTTGGTGAAGTCTTACCCTTTGATGAAAAAATAGAGCTGGAAAATTGGAAGGATAAGCATGTGAGCATCAAAGACTATTTAGATTATCACAGAAAATCAATCGAAGAGCTTGAGGAATTTTGGGGTTCCGTTGCTAAGGAGCTTGAATGGTTTAAACCTTGGGAAAAGGTTTTGGAAGAAGGTGATCATCCCTATGTTTATAAATGGTTCAAAGGTGGAAAAATAAATCTATCTTACCTTGCCCTTGATAGGCATGTTAAAAGTTGGAGGAAGAATAAGTTAGCTTACATTTGGGAAGGAGAGCCAGTAAATGAGAAGGGAGAGCCTAAGGAGGTAAAAAAGCTTACTTACCATGAATTATGGCAGATGGTAAATAGAGTTTCTCATATTCTTAAAAATTTTGGTTTAAAAAAGGGAGATAAAATTGCCATATATCTTCCCATGATACCTGAACTTCCTATCTTTATGCTTGCGGCATCGAGGTTAGGCATCATATTCACAGTCATTTTCAGTGGATTTACTGCTGAAAATCTTTCTTCAAGAATGAATGACCTAGGGGCTAAATTACTTATTACTGTAGATGGTTTTTACAGGAGAGGAAAGGTAATCAACCTTAAAGAAATTGCTGATAAAGCCCTTACTTTATCCCCTCAAATAGAAAAGGTAGTCGTTGTAAAGAGATTAAATCTAAAGGTAAATATGGTTGAGGGTAGAGATTACTGGCTTAATGACCTTCTTGATAAAGTACCTTACTCAGCTAATGCAGAGCCAGAACTCCTTGAAAGTGAGTATCCCCTCTATGTTTTATTCACATCAGGAACTACTGGAAAACCTAAAGGTATAATACATGATAATGGAGGCTATGCTACCCTTCTTCACGCTACCATGAAATGGGTCTTTGATATAAAAGATGAGGACATTTACTTTTGTACAGCTGACATTGGTTGGGTAACAGGGCATAGCTATATAGTTTATGGTCCTTTAATAGAGGGAGCCACTATATTGATGTATGAGGGCACACCAGACTATCCAGCCCCTGATAGATGGTGGTCCATGATTGAGAGATATGGAGTAACTATATTCTATACTACGCCTACTGCTGTTAGAATGTTAATGAGATTTGGGGATGAATACGTTAAGAAGCATGATTTATCCTCTCTTAGATTGATACATAGTGTAGGGGAGCCTATAAACCCATCAGCCTGGAGATGGTTATTTGATGTAATTGGAGAGAAAAGATGCCCTGTAGGATCCACTTGGTGGATGACCGAAACAGGAGGTATACTGATAAGCCACCTTCCAGGTAAGGCTCTAATACCCCTTAAACCAGGGACCAATGGGCTACCGATTTTTGGAGTTGATGCTGATGTGGTTGATGATAATGGTAATTCTGTCCCCCTAGGAAAAAAGGGCTATTTGGTAATTAAGAAGCCTTGGCCAGGGATGCCTAGTGCTCCTACTGGTATGTTGGGAGACCCTGAAAGATATAGAAAGGTATACTTTGAAAGGTTTCCTGGAAAAGGCTATTTCCTATGTAGTGATTACGCTGTTAAGGATAAGGATGAATATATATGGGTAGCTGGAAGGGCTGATGAAGTGCTTAAAGTATCTGGTCATAGAATAGGAACCTATGAGCTTGAATCAGTTTTGGTTTCTCATAAGGCTGTTACTGAAGCTGCAGTAGCTGGAAAGCCCGATCCTATTAAGGGAGAAGTTCCCATTGCTTACGTAGTTCTTAAACAGGGCTTTGAAGCTAATAGCAAGCTTATAGAAGAGCTTAAAAGATGGGTAAGAGAGAAGCATGGACCTGTATCTGTTCCTGAGAGCATCTTCTTTGTTAACAAATTACCGAAGACTAGAAGTGGGAAGATCATGAGAAGATTAATTAAAGCCTTTACATCAGGAGCTTCTTTAGGGGATGTATCCACTTTAGAGGATGAAGCTGCTGTGGAAGAAGTTAAAGGTGCCTATGAGGAATTGATGAAGAGTATGAAAGCGAGTAAGTAGAATAATTGGGTAGGAAAAATTACTCAACCTCTTTAAAACTTATAAAAATGAAGAAGCTTTAATAGGCCTTTAGAGCTACTTTCTTTTGCTTCATAAATTTCCTTTAAACCATAACTTCTTAAGGCTTTAGAAGTTGCAGGTCCTATGGAAAAGATCTTTTTACCCTTCCTACTTAGCTCCGTTAAAGAAGAATTCTTTAACCTAAAATTTTCTGCAAAAACCCTTACTATAAAGGGACTGGTAAAAATTAAGCCCTTTATTTCATCTCTTAAGGCTAACTCACAGGCTTCACTAACTTTTTTAGAGGCTATTAACCTATGGGTTCTTAAAGTTTTTGTTTTAGCCCCTTTACCCTCTAAAAACCTTTCCAAAGTATCCTTAGCTTCTTTAGATCTGAAGAGCAAGATCTTCTTACCCTTAACTCCAAGGGATGCCAATTTTATTCCCAGAGCTTTTGTGTTATATCTTTTGGTGATTAGTTCTGCATCTATTCCTAAGCTTTTTAAAGCCCTTAAGGTTTCTGGACCAATGGAAATGGCCTTACCCTTTTTTACTTTATCCTTAAGCAAATTTAGCATACAACTATCAATTTTTTTCAGCTCTAAAGCCCCTATCTGGCTTGTGAATAGAAAGTAGTCGTAATCATCCTTCAAGACTTCCCCTAGCTCTTTAAGATTTAATATACCCTCAGCCTCAACGATGGGAATATTAATGCAGGTTATTCCCTTTTCCTTCATTAGAGAGGTTAAATTGTCTTGGACCTCCTTAGGTCTTAAGGAAAGTAGGCTCATATACTCTTTAATCCTTTTACAACTTTAGGGAGGATACTATCTAAATCTTCTAAACTTCCATACTCCTCAACAGTTCTATTATTTTCTTTATTGGGAAAGTAAAGGCTTGAAACTATTCTTATAGAACCCCCATTTACCTTACTGTAAACTCCTAGGGCTGAATAGCAACCTCCCCCAACCTCTTTTACAATTCTTCTCTCTATAGTAGCTTCTAAATAAGAACTTTTATCGCTTATCTCTTTAAAGATCTTTTTAATTTCTTTATCATCCTCTCTACTATAAATTCCTATTATACCTTGACAGGGAGCAGGAGTGATCTGATATTCGTTAAAGACCTGAGCTATTTTATTTCTTAAACCTAATCTATTCACCCCAGCTTCAGCTACTAAGATAGCATCGTAATACCCTTCCTCTAACTTTCTAATTCTAGTATCTAGGTTTCCCCTTAAATCGATAACTTCTAAATCATCTCTCAAACTCTTTAAGGCTAACTTTCTCCTTATGCTACTAGTTCCAACCTTTGCCTTTTCAGGAAGCTCAAGAAGCTTTTCACCCTTCTTTGATATTAGACAGTCAAAGGGAGAATCCCTCTTCATGGTAGCTATGAGCTCTAAACCCTCACCAACCTCTGTAGGTATATCCTTTAGGCTATGAACAGCTATATCAGCCAATCCATTTAAAAGGGCAAGGTTAACTTCTTTCTCAAAAATTCCTTTACTTCCTATCTTAGCTGGGGGCAAATCCTGATAAATGTCTCCCTTCGTCTTCACAAATATAAGCTCACAATCTAAAGAAAAATTCTTTAAAGCCTCTAATACAACTTCAACCTGTTTTACTGACAGCTTACTCTCCCTTGTAGCTATTCTTATCTTCATTTTAATCTTAAAGCCTCTTCCATAGCCTTTAAGGTAAGCTCTAAATCTATTTCATTATGGGCAGAGGATGTGAAGTTTGTTTCAAATTGAGAAGGAGCCAGATAAACTCCCTTTTTCATCATTTCTCCATGAAACCTTAAATACTTCTCACTGTCACATCTTTTAACATCAGAAAAGTTTCTAATCTCCCCTTTAGTAAAGAAGATTTGGAACATGCTTGCTATATGATTTACCCTCGCTTCTAAACCAAAATCTTGGACCATTTTAACTAAATTTCTCCCTATATTATAGGCAAAGTTGCAGGCTTTATCTATTGCATTAAACTTCTCAATATATTCTAAAGTCTTCAATCCAGCATAAATGGAAATGGGATGGGCATTAAAGGTTCCAGCATTATGCACATTACCTTGAGGTGAAATCTTCTTCATAATTTCCTCTTTCCCTCCAAAAACTCCGATGGGAAAGCCTCCTCCTATTACCTTTCCTAGTGTAGTTAAATCTGGATAAACCTTAAAAAAGTTCTGGGCTGAGTATTCCCTCATCCTAAAACCTGTAACTATCTCATCAAAGATGAGTAAAGCATCATAGGAATCACATACTTCTCTTAAGGCTTTTATAAATTCAAAATCAGGTATAACTAAACCCATATTACAGGCTATGGGCTCTACAATTATTCCAGCTAAATCCTCTTTATTCTCTCTTACAGCTTTAATCAAGCCCTCTACATCATTATAAATCAGAACCAAGGTATTCTTGGTTGAATCTTCTAAAACTCCTAAGGAAGAGGGCAAACCTACCATACTTGAGCCAGCTTTAACTAAAAGGTCATCATAGGAGCCATGATAATTTCCTTCAAACATTATAATCTTCCTTTTACCTTTATAGCCTCTAATAGCTCTTATGGCATTCATACTCGCTTCTGCCCCAGAATTTACAAACCTTAAGAGATCCATATTGAAATACTTCTTTATCTTCTCAGCAAGAAGTATTTCTTCTTCGGTGCATAATCCATAAATCCAGCCTAATTCTAACCTCTCCTTTATTTCTTCAGTAACATAATCGTTAGCGCTTCCTAAGATTAAGGGGCCAAAGGCTAAGCAGTAATCTATGAGCTCCTTTTCATCTAGGGTCTTTAGCCTTGAACCCTTTGCCCCTTTAACGTAGAGAGGGTAAGGCTTTAATAGCCTTGCAGGGCTATTAACCCCCCCTGGAAAGGACTTTAAAGCCCTTTTATAAAGCTCAAAGCTCATCTTTAAGCACCATCTCAGCCAAATCTTTAGCAAAGTAGGTTATGATCATATCGGCTCCTGCCCTCTTTATAGATGTTAAAATTTCTATTATAGCTTCTTTCTCATCTAACCATCCTAATTTGGAGGCTGCTTTTATCATGCTATATTCTCCACTAACATTGAAGGCTGCTAAAGGTAAGTTAAATTTATTTTTTGTTAGATGAATTATGTCTAAATAGGCTAAGGCTGGCTTCACCATTATAACATCAGCCCCTTCCCTTATATCAAGCTCTATTTCTCTTAAAGCTTCTCTTTTATTCTTATAACTCATTTGGTAACTCTTTCTATCCCCAAACTTTGGCGCTGACAAAGCAGCATCTCTAAAGGGAGAGTAAAAGCAGGAAGCATGTTTAGCTGAGTATCCCATAATTAAAGTATCATGAAAGTTATTATCATCTAAAGCTTCTCTCAAGGCTTTCACTTGACCATCTAGCATAGCTGAGGGAGCCACCATATCTGCCCCAGCTTGGGCATGAGTTATGGCTATCTTTTTTAAAAGCTCCAAACTCGAATCATTATCTAAATATCCATCTTTTATTAAGCCACAGTGTCCATGAGAAGTGTATTCGCATAAGCAAACATCGGTTATAATGTTTATATCTTCTCCAAATTCCTTTCTCAATACTTCTATAGCTCTCTGTATTATTCCCTTTGGATTATAGGCTTCTGAACCATGTTCATCCTTTAATTTAGGTATACCAAAGAAAAGAAAGGAATTTATCCCAAGCTTTTTACAATCGTTTACTTCTTTAACAAGGCTCTTTAAAGATAAACGGAATTGTCCAGGCATGCTAACTATCTCTTCCTTTTCTTCTATTCTCTCATCAACAAATAAGGGATAAATTAAATTAGAAGGATGTAATTTAACTTCTTCAAAGAGCTTTCTAAGGCTCTCCTTTCTTCTTAGCCTTCTTAACCTTAAAGAGGGAAAGCTCATCAATTTTCTTATTCCTTTTATAATATTAAAGGTTAGCCTTAAGGAGATGGTGTCCAGATAAGGCTTGTCTGGACACTATCTAAAGAACCCTCGTAAAGATAAAATAGGTGCCTTAACCTTCCCTTTGATATGATAAAAGCCTTAACCTTCGATTTATGGTTTACTTTAATATGGGATGATTCAGTATTAGAAGAGTATTACAGAGCTAGTAAATTAAATGTAATTTATAGAAGCTTAAAGAATTTTAGCATAAATGAGATAGATTCAGCTATGAAAAGAGTTAAAGAAGAAAGGGGAGAATACATAGCTCTATCTAACCTTAATGAGTGGGTAAGGCTTATCCTTTTAAATTTAGGCTATGAAGCTGATGGTAATTTTGTAAAAGAGCTTGCTATGAAGATTTCCTTTGCTGGATTTGATAGACATCCCTATCTGAATAGTGAAGCTAGAGAAGTGTTAGGCTATTTTAAAGAGAAGGGCTATAAATTGGGTTTGATAAGCAATGTAAATAGATATGGATTAGCCTACAGAAAACTTCTTACTGAGTTAAAGCTAATAAACTATTTTGATTCTTTAATTTTCTCTTCTGATGTAGGATCAGCTAAGCCTGATAGGCTAATCTTTGATTATTCTCTAAAGGAGCTTAAAGTTAATGATTATGAAGTAATTCATATAGGAGATTCCTATGAACATGATATATTGGGGGCCTTAAACAGTGGGATTAAAGCCATTCTTTATATGGGCTTGTGGGATAAATTTGAGGAAGCAAGAAAGGTGAAGAGAGAAAATTCTAACTACAATTTGAAGGCTGAAAGCTTGAAAGAATGTATTAAAATTGTTGAAAGTTTTAATCCTTAAAAATTCAATTAGAAGTGGGATAGCCTATTAATGTATAAAAAGAAGAATAAAGAAATAAGTGAAGGTAGACAGGCTTTAGCAGCCTCTTTAGGGCATTTTAGCATTGAGATAAATGGAAACATAATCCCCCCTTTAATCCCTATATTCTCAACTACTTTAGGGATAACTTACGCTTTAGCTGGATTGTTAATAGGAGCTTATAACCTTTTAAGCACTTTACTGCAACCTTTCTTTGGACTTTTAACAGATAAAAAGCCAGAAATTCCTTTAGCCCCTATGGGAGTTATATTGAGTTCTCTAACGGTCAGCTTTATAGGATTGATGGATAATTATTCTCTTTTGGTCCTTCTATCTTCCATAGCAGGTTTAGGTTCAGCTATGTTTCATCCTCATGCCACATCAAGCATAAGCTTTAATAAAAGTAAAAGAAGAGTTACTGCGCTAGGCTTCTTTTCAAGCTTAGGTAGCATAGGCGTTGCTTTAGGTCCCTTGATAATGGTGTATCTTTACAAGCTCTTTGGGTTAAAGGGAACTTTACTATTAGCATCACTGAGCCTATTATCCATCTTTATGATAAAAAATTGGAGAAGGATTGAGCTTAAGAATAATTTTCTAAGCTTTAGGCATCTTTTAATCTTAGTTAGAGGTAGGGTTGATAAACTATTTCCAATAATTTCACTAGATGTTATTAGGGCTTTACTCTTTATATCCCTCGTATCTTTTCTACCTTCCTATGGAGTATATTTGGGAATGAAGATAGACTCAGCAAGCACCCTTCTCTTCGTAATGCTCATAAGTGGTGGGGTTGGAAACTTAGTAGGAGGAAACTTAGCTGATAAGTTTGGTAGAAAGGTAACATTGATCTTATCCTTTTCACTTACCTTTCCTTTGCTATATGTCTTTATAAACTCTAATAGTATAATCCTGTGGATATATGCAGCTTTGATAGGCTTCTTCTTACTATCCTCTCTTCCCATTACTATTGTTATGGGTCACGAAATATTACCAGAGCATAAAGGCTTTGCCTCCTCTTTAAATCAAGGTTTAGCCTGGGCCTTTGCCTCCTTTACTTTACCTTTTATTGGTCTAAGCATAGACATCTTTGGATTTTTCTTCACTTATCAGCTCTTAGCCTTTACTCCTCTTATATCCATTATAATAATTCTTATCTTTAGATTAGGTTAGCTTTTCCTTCAACTCCTTTATCTTTCTTTAGATTACTTTAAAAACCTTCATTTATGAAATAATTTTTAAGTTATAGGTATTATATAAACTAGAACGTATATAAAATTAATCTATCAATATATTCCTTGAGCACTACTGCATTATTATGCTCTTTATCCCGGGCACCATATAGCAATGTCAAATTCTTCCCACTCCCCTTACATTTTGCTATAATTAACTCAACTAGTTCCCTCTTACTATCTAACTCATTAAAGTATCTTTGCCTAAATTCTATCCATTTATTTGGATCATGATTGAACCATCTTCTAAGCTCGTGACTTGGTGCTATATCTTTTAACCAAAGATCTATCCTTGCAGAACTCTTACTAACACCCCTGGGCCATATTCTATCAACCAATATTCTTATACCATCCTCTTCCATGGGCTCATCATAAACCCTCTTTATCTTTATATTCATTTAAATCAACCTAATCTATAACTTTCTATACTAGGATAGTAACTATTTAAGCTTTGTGGCTTAATTATTGTTGTGTGTTTGCTCTTTGTTTTTAGTGTTGGATTGTGTTTATAGGTTTATGATTGTGTTGTATATGAATGCTTTTATTTTTAGCTCTTTGGCTATGTTTGGCAGCTCCTTAGCCAAGCAGTAATCGCCGAAGATACGCTTGAATGTTGAGAACGCTGTT
>JARVJX010000035.1 GCA_029775995.1 Nitrososphaeria archaeon
TCATAGACTTCAAGAAAGTCCAAGCTAAGAAGAAGCTCACCACGCCTAATAAGCCTCTCATCAACAACAGACCAATACATAGATTAAAGCAAGACATAAGAAACTTAAAGAATTAAGCCACAAAGCACTTTATATATACTTTCAGCTGCCTCTCTATAGGTTTCTGGAATTTCAAAATCAAGTTTAGAGAGTATTTAACTTGATAGATCTATTAAAAATTTTATACAAACTTGAAGGTTTCTTTCAGTTATAGATATATCTCCAAATCTCTTTTAAAAACTACCCTTTTCTTTTTATTTATTTCCTAAAATTTCAATCCTTTTTTAAACCTTTCTAATCTTTTTAAAGTGCTAGCTCATATCATCACTTTTTTAATCCCCCTCTCCTCAAAAACTTTAGATAGATGAACCCAATCACAATATAACCTCATCACTTTAAGCCCATCATTAAAAAGTTGGTCTTGGTCTCTACTATAGATTACCTTGCCCTTAGTTAAAACATTATAGGCTAAGCTAAAGGTAGAGAAATTGAGTATAATTACATCTAATTCATCGATATTTTACTCTCTTAAAAGGTTCCTTAAAAATTTGAAACTTCTTTTTTCATTAAGCTCCTTATTTTTATGGCTAAATCCATCCCTTTCTTCCTTAATGTATCTATTCTCTGCTAATGAACCAAAAATCATCGCGTAATCTATACAATATTTTTAGCAAGCTTTTTGCCTTCTCACCAATTGTGTTTATATTTATCAATCTCGTTAGAATGAGAAATCTATCTAATTATTTAAGTATTATTAAAATTTTATTTTAAGCATATTCATGAATAGACTAACTCACTATGTAGTTAAAGATAAATAGAATCGCTTAGTGGAAAGAAAGGGTTGTGGAAGAGAAGTGATACCATCTTGAGAAAATTTGTTATATTCCTTCTACTTTTTGTTCTTCTTATAAGCTCTTTTCCTAGCTTTGAAGCTAAGGCAGAAAACTTCACTATATTAGAAGCGATTTGGGGCACACCTGAAAATCCTTCAGAAGCTGGACCTGGGGTTCAAAATGTTCCACTTACTGTAACCTTACAATACTTTGGTACTTCTACTATAACAAGTTTGCATGCTACCTTAATTTTACCTCAAGAATTCAAAGACGTTGATGGAAAGGATGAAGCCAAAGCTCAAGTAACAGGTTTGACTTCCAATTCGATCTTTCGTTTAACCTTTAAACTAAATATAGATCCTAATGCTAAGAACAAAAGCTACACTTTACCTCTAACTTTAAAATACAATACCACTATCTCTAAGAACCTTTCTGAGAATATAGAAGTAACCATACAGCTTAAGGGTAAAGTAAGGCTAGTTTTTGAGGCATCTCAGGAGTATCTTATCCCAGGGCAGATTAATAGCTTACGCTTAATAATCCTAAATCAAGGGAGTGGAGATGCCCACGACATTTCAATAACCCTTTCAACACCTCCCCAGCTAAGCTTGCTAAATACTTTCTCTAATATTCCTACTTTAAAAGCCTCTTCCTCTACCAGCTTAGAACTAAAACTTTATGTTAGTAGCGCAGCTTCCAATTCTCCCCTTACCCTCTCCTTATCATCAACCTATAAGGATGCCTACTTTAATACAAGAAGCGTTACTCAAACTCTAGGTTTCTTTGTAAAGGAGATAGAAGAACCCTTTTTCAACATCTCATCCTCTCTTCAGAGCTTGATAGCTGGAGAATTTAACCAGTTATCCCTCTTAATAGAAAATAAAGGTTTTATTGAGATGAGAGAGATATTTTTAACCATAAACTTTCAACCTCCTTTAACTTTAATGAATAGTGATGGGCGTTTTAATTTAGGGGATTTAAGGCCTGGAAAAAGCATTACTATTCCACTTAAAATCTACGTTAGCCCTACCATATTATCTACAGCATCTATATCTATAACTATTAGCTTTACCGATAGCTCTAACCTAAAGAGGGTAGAAACGAGGAGTTTAAGCTTCTTCTTATCCTCCGAAGGAAATTTTTCAGTTCTTGATACGAGCTGGGGGATAAACAATTCT
This sequence comes from Nitrososphaeria archaeon, assembly GCA_029775995.1. Taxonomy (GTDB): domain Archaea; phylum Thermoproteota; class Nitrososphaeria; order Nitrososphaerales; family JARVJX01; genus JARVJX01. The sequence goes on from JARVJX010000035.1 coordinate 2,051, forward strand.
TATGAAGCTGGTCCTGGGGATATTAATGCTCCTCTTATAGTTAGCCTTCAGTACTTTGGAAATACAAATCTTGAAAGCTTAAATGCCACTTTAAGCCTTCCAGAGGGCTTTAAAGATGTGAAGGGTTTAAAAAAGACTTCAGCTTATATTAGCAATATACCTTCAAATTCTATCTTTCAACTAACCTTTCATCTAAATTTAGATGATAATGCTCAGATAGGGATTTACCAAATACCTCTAATTCTAAACTGGAACACATCCTTAACAAAAGGGATAAAAGATGTGAAAAGTCTATTAGTTCCCTTAAAGGGAAAGGTTAAGCTATCTTTAACCTCTGAAAATAGGGTATTAACTCCAGGTCAGATAAATGAAGTTCAGGTTCAACTTAACAATATTGGTACTGCTACCGCCTATGATTTATCCCTATCCCTAGTTTTACCTCCCCAGCTAAGCTTGCTAAATACTTTACCAAAGATTTCCAAGCTAGAATCCAATTCAAAGGAAAGTATTTCTCTTCAACTTTATGTAGCCCCTAATACTGCTTTAATTCCTTTTTCTCTTAGCTTTACAGTTACATACAAGGATGCTTATGGTAATTCTAAAACCATCTCAGAAACTTTAGGCTTTCAAGTAAAAAGCATAAAGCCCACTACCTTTCAAATATCTTCTTCTACTAACACCCTAAATTCTGAGGAAATAAATCAGGTTAAGCTTAAAGTGAAAAATATTACACCCTTTAAAATTAAGGATTTACAAGTTTTTTTAAGCACCCAAATACCCTTAAGCCTCCTAGATAGTGATGGAAAGTTCTTTTTAGGGGATTTAGAAGCTGGGCATGAGCTTGAATTTCCAGTTAAGCTTTATATAGCCCCTACATCTTTGAAGGTTGCTTCCATTACTTTAAGCTTCACATATACCGATGAATCAGAAATGTCAAAAAGTGAAAGTAGGATGATGAGCTTTCTTGTAAGTATAAAGACAAAACTATCTCCTATCTCTCTAACCCTTAAACCAACAACTTTAATAGCTGGAAAAGTTAATAACATGACCTTCACTCTTTCTAATAATGGTTCCTATGCTTTAAGGAGCCTTTCCCTCACCTTCTCAGGGCTTCAACTTACCTGGTTAGAGCCTGAGTTTATTCAGTTAGATATTTTAAAGCCTAAAGAGAGCATAAATATTCAAGCAAAGGCTTACGCTCCTATTCTAACTACATCTAATCTTCAAGTAAATGTAAAGTTTTATGATGAAAATGATATTTTGAATCAAGAGGTGAGAAACTTTGGTCTTCTCATAAAGGGAATAGTGGATATAAGGTTAACAGAATATTCCTTAGTACCAGAAAATCCTTCTGTTGGAGAACCCTTTTCCCTAGTTGGAACCATAACAAACCTGGGAACCATTCCAGCTTCAGGTATAACAGTTTATCCAAAACTACCTGAAGGTTTTTCCGTTCTTGGTTCCCCTTCAGCTTTCATAGGTGATCTTCCTATAAATGCCCTTGATACCTTCACCATAACTCTCACATCATCGAAAAGCCTTAAACCAGGAATATATAAAATACCTTTAGAGGTTTCTTACATGGATAATTTAAGGAACGAGCTTTCTCAACTTTTAACTCTAAATGTGGAGATAAAAGAGAAAACTATCACAGAAACCCCAGAGAGAAGCAGCCCTACCTTAAGCTTTGAACCCCTTTTACAGTATATGGTTTTAGTAGGTGTAGCTTTATCGGTTGGATATTTCTTAGGTAAGAGAAAGAAATCTTCAAAATGAGCTTAACAAACCATTACCCTCTCATATTGGAGGATGTTCATAAAGTTTATAGGATAGGCGAAATAATAGTACCAGCTTTACAAGGTGTAACTTTAAAGGTAAGGAAGGGTGAGTTTCTATCTATAGCAGGTCCATCAGGAAGTGGTAAATCTACCCTTCTACATATAATGGGGCTTTTGGATAGACCTTCTAAAGGGAAAGTCATAATAGAAGGGAAGGAAGCTTCTCTTCTAAAAGAAAGGGAAGCTGCTAGACTTAGAAATGAATACTTAGGCTTTGTGTTTCAGGCTTACAATTTAATAAATAGAATGAGTGCTTTAGAGAATGTTGAGCTTCCAGCCATAGTTAAAGGAGTTTCAAGGGAAAAAAGGAAAAGAAGGGCTCAAGAGCTTCTCTCTTTAGTTGGATTGGGAGATAAAACCGATAGAAAGCCTAACCAGCTTAGTGGAGGGGAACAGCAGAGAGTAGCCATTGCTAGAGCTTTAATGAACGAACCTTCTATTATTTTGGCTGATGAGCCTACTGGTAATTTGGACTCAAAGGCAGGGGGAGAGATAACTAAGTTCTTCAAGAAAATTTGTGAGGAATATAGTCAAACTATAATCGTTGTAACTCATAATCCTGAAGTAGCAAAGGCAACTGATAGAACTATATATCTTAGAGATGGTTTAATCGTTGAGGAAAGGGTGAATAAATGAAAGCTTATGAGGCACTTCCTCTTGCTTTAAAAGGGTTAAAGGAGCGTAAAGTTCGTTCAGCTCTAACTATTATGATGGTTGTAATAGGTGTAGCTTTAATGACGGCTCTTAATGGTATGGCTAGTGGATTTGATGTTTTTTTAAATAAACAGATAAGCAATCTGGCTCCTAACCTTCTTATTCTTTCTCCTGAACCCTTTATAGGAGAAAGGTTTGGATCTCCTCAAGGACCAAGTATAGTCCTCACAGATGCAAGCTTATCCATTTTAAAGAGCTTACCAAAGGTAAAAGAAGTTTATCCAGCGTATATAGGAGGTGTTAAAGTCTCTTCTAAAGGTAAAAGCTTAGATAAAAATCTCTTAGGTTTAGAGCCCTATGTTATTAAAAAGATCGTTCCATCCATTGAAATTCATTCAGGAAGCATGTTAAATACTGGGCAAAGTAATGGGGTCATGTTGGGCTATAATGTAGCCTTCCCTCCTGATGGACCCTTTGCTAAGGTTGGTGATACCATAACCATCGAACATAGTAAAGTTGTAGAACAAGCTGGTGTGCAAAAAATGGTTAAAGATAGAAGAAGCTTCTTTGTTATAGGTATATTTAAGCCTACGGACCAAATAACGGATAATATGATAGTTGTAAATATGGATGTAGCTAAAACCTTGCTAAAAAAAGAGAGCTCTTACGATAGAATTTATATTTTAACGGAAGATATTAAAGACAATGGGTTCGTTGAATCAGGTATAAAGCAGCTTTATGGAGATTTGGTAAGTGTTACTTCTCCTCAATCAATCATAAAAACTGTTCAAGAGCTTTTAAGTGGTTGGGAAGCCTTTGTAGCAAGCATAGGTGGTGTATCAATGATAGTGGGTTCCATAGGAATATTAGCTGCCCTTTATACTTCAGTCTTAGAGCGTACTAGAGAGATTGGAATAATGAAGGCTATTGGATTCTCTAGGGGTGGGATTTTGTTGTTATATCTTAGTGAATCTATCAGCATTGGAATTCTAGGAGGAATTATAGGTTTAGGAGCTGGAATGGTAGCTGGGCAAATTTTGACAGAGAGTGTTATGCGTTCTCTTAATGCTCCTCCCATTGAACCAGTATTTTTGCCAGAAAGCCTTTTATTAGTCTTCCTTTTAGCCATCCTATTTAGTGTTTTAGCTGGGATCTATCCTGCTTGGAGGGCTTCTAAGTTAGACCCAGTAGTGGCTTTGAGAAGAGAATAATAAGACTCCTCTAAATGGCCTCTCCTTTACCTCTTAAAGAAGGCTGTGGCAGAAAAGTTTGTCCCATAGTCTAAACTTCCTGTCATGTTAGCTCAATAGCCTATGATCTCTCATCATAGAGATGCAGTAGGAGGTGATTATTGGCCAAGAAGAGGGACTGGAAGAGGTGTGAGCCGAACTGGAGGGATTATGAGAGGGTCAGGAAGGATGGAGTGGAGCTCTTCTTAAAGAAGGCTAGGGATATATTATGGAGCATGAATCAACCGTGGGAAGCTAAAGGGTGGTAGAAGCCTACAAAGCTAGAAGCATGTTCCTATGCTCATGGTTAAAGGTGAAGATTAAGATGGATTATAGAAGCCTGTCATCCTACCTTAAAATTTACAGAGACCTCTTGAAGATCATAGCTGGATAAAGCTCCAAGTAGAACCATAAGAGAAGTAGCATCAATCCCTAAGAATTACCTGAAGATTTTGAACCATCAGCTCTTAAAGCCTTCAAAAGAGGTAGCCTTGCTATAGATGCAAAAGGCTTCTCCACCAAGAGATATTAGAGCTGATTCACCCAAGAAAAGGAAAGAGAAGATCGTACATTAAAATCATCATAGATCTACCATCAATGGCAATCCTAAACATCAAGGTGTAAAGGCAAAAAGCATGTATCACCTATTCTGAAGAGGCTCCTCAAGCATTACTGAAAGGCTAGGAGAATTCTTTGCATACTAAGCCTATCTATCAAGGAAAAAATATGAGCTAATAGAAGAGAAGGGTAAAGCACCATAAATTAAGCCTAAAAAGAACTTTAGGCTGAAGGCTGTCAAGTAGGGAGGAGCATGCTCAGACTCTATGGAGAGGATAGAAAGGAGTTTGATAAGCAAGACCATAAAAGGTAAAGAGTTAAAGCCCTATATTCAGTATTGAAGAGGTTATTTGGTAATGCTTTATCATAAAGAAGGAGGAGACATAGAAAAGAGCTCTAAGTAAGGGTTATTAGCTATAACATTGGAATAGACAACATGAAATCCATAAAGGGGATTGTGAAGTAGCTTTTCTGCCACAGCCCTTAAATAAAAAATTTTTGAACTTTGGTTGATGAAATTTATAAGATAAGATTTATTTAATTGTAATTTATGGGCATTTTGATGAAGAGTTGGTCGATATAGCTTTCCTAGCTTTAGCTGCTTTTACTGTTGCTACTTCCCTAATAGCCCTAGAGGCAAAAGAAATAGTTTATGGTGCTGTAGCCCTAGGATTATCCTTCCTTGGTATAGCTGGATTCTTTATTCTATTAAATTCTCCTTTTCTTGCTGCCTTTCAGATACTAATTTATGTTGGAGCCATAGCCGTTTTGATAATCTTTACTGTAATGCTAGTTAGGAGAGAGGTATGGCTAAAATTAGCTGAGGATAAAGGTAGGATAGTAGGTATATTTGGAGGCTTTACCATAGTAGCTATAATCTTAATTTTTACCATTAGCTCCCAAATGGCCTTTCAGTTTCCTCCAAAGGAGCAGATAAGCTTTACCGTAATTGGAACTATTCTAATCAAAGATTACTGGTTTGCCTTAGAAATACTAGCTTTACTATTAACAGCATCAGTGCTAGGTGCTTTAACCCTTGCTAAATTGGAGAAGGAGGGTTAAAATGGAGCCTCTTATAAATTATATAACCTTGTCAGCTATACTATTTGGTATTGGAGTTTATGGTTTAGTTTCAAAGAGAAATGCTTTAAGATTAATCTTTTCTGTTGAGATAATAATAAATGCAGCTATACTAAATTTGGTAACCTTCTCTACTTATTCTCAGCCTCCTACAGTAAGCGGGCAAACCTTCGCTTTATTTGCCATAGCCGTTGCTGCTGCTGAAGTAGCTGTGGGATTAGCTATAATCATGGTAGCCTTCAGGTTAAGAAGTGAGATAGATGTATTAGACTTAAAGAAGTTAAAGGGATAAAATTGGCCCTTGAATTAGCTCAAGCTGTTTTTATTCCCTTAATACTTTCCCCTTTAGCCTACTACTTTGGAAAAGCTGGAGGTAAAAGGGCTGGATGGCTAACCTTTATAATCTTACTATACTCTACAGTTCAAATAATCTTATCTGCTTCAAAATTTTCTAGTTCAGATTCTTACTCGGAAAGATTTGATTGGAGACCCTTTGGAGAATTTGGCTTAAAGTTAGATGGTCTAAGCTTACCCTTTAGCCTAATGATAACCCTAATAGGCACAATCCTATCCATCTACTCCATTCCTTATATGGTGAGAAAAATAAGCATTGAGATTGAAACCTCTGAAAATAGAATTCGAAGGTTAAATAGAAGGCTTGGAATATATTATGCTCTATATCTACTTTCTATAGCTGGTATGCTTGGAACGGTTTTGGCCACAAATTTAATTCAATTTTACGTATTCTTTGAGCTTATGCTATTGCCTGCTTTCTTCCTAGTTTCTGAGTTTGGTTATAAGGATAGAGAGAGGGTTGGGTTAATGTTCTTTATATGGACCCATGCTGGAGCCCTAATCCTTCTTATAGCTTTGATAGTTTCTGGTATTTACGCTGGAGGTTTTGATTACCATGCAGTTAGTAAGGCTAATATTCCTGAAAATATAAGGGTCTTTTTAGCTGGTTCAGCCATATTGGGACTTTTATTTAAGCTTTCAGCCTTTGGTTTGCATATTTGGGTTCCTTACACCTATTCTGAAGCTCCCACTCCTATAAGTGCGTTGATCTCTTCAGTTATGACAGGAATTGGGGGATACGCCTTAATAAGAATCCTTACCTTTCTATTGCCTTCAGCCTATTTCTTAAGCCTTTTAGTCTTAGGAGTATGGGCTGTAATAACCATGATTTATGGAGCACTATTAGCTTTAAGACAAACTGATCTTAAAAGGCTATTGGCTTACTCAAGCATAAGCCAGATGGGCTACATTATTTTTGGTATAGCTTCAGGTCAGTACTTTGGTATAGCTGGCTCCGTTATTTTCTATGTGAGTGGAGGCTTTGGTAAGGCTTTGCTATTCATGGCTGTTGGAGCTATAATCCTTCAAACTAATACTCGAGATATCAATAGCCTAGGAGGTTTAGCAAAGAATTTGCCTATAACGGCTATAGCTTCTATGATAGGTTTCTTAGCCTTAATGGGAATTCCTCCAACTATAGGCTTTCAGGCTGAATGGCTTCTTTTCACAGGAGCCTTTAGAGGGGCTTTAGAGGTAAATGCCTTTGATAGATTGATTTTAGCCTATATAGCCTTAACGGCAACAATATTCACAGCTGGTTACTCTTTGTATATGATGAGAAGGGTCTTCTTTGGAATTAGACCTCAAGAGTTAAAGGATGTTAAAGAGGCTCCTTTAATAATTACCCTTCCCTTACTAATCTTAGCACTTTTAACCATACTCTTTGGTATATATCCAAACCTTTTGATAGATAGGCTAATACCACTAACCTATCAGATATTGAGGTGATTCTATGAGTGAAGCCCTTTATGCATGGTTAATATGGATACTGCCCTTAATAGGAGCGATAGTTACCACTATTCTAGGAAAATTTGAAAAGCCTAGAGATTATTTAGCTGTTTTATTTTCCTTTATCTCTGCAATCTTTGCTACGTTACTCATACCCTCAGCTATAGAGGGAAAGGTTATACATGAACAGGTAGAATGGATTTCTGCTCCTCCTCTATCTATCAAAGCGGGTATTCTTGCTGATCCTTTAAGCATAATAATGGCAAACGTAGTAGCCTGGATTAGCTTTCTAATCATGTTTTATAGCTTAGAGTATATGCATGGTGAAAGGGATTTAACCAGGTACTGGTTCTTTATGAATTTCTTCATAGGAAACATGCAGCTGATAGTTTTATCGGATAATCTTTTACAGCTCTTCTTTGGTTGGGAAGGGGTAGGTTTAGCTTCCTATGCTTTAATAGGCTTTTGGCATACTGATGAGCAGAAGTATTGGGTAGGAAAGATAGGGCAGAGAGCTTTAGGAATAGATTTAGCCTATTCTCCATCTCATGCAGGGATGAAGGCTTTTATATATACTAAGCTAGGAGATATTAGCTTTCTAATCGGTTTATTAATTTTATTCTCCTTTTCTGGAACCTTTGAGTTTCTAAAACTTGCAGAGGATACAAGCTGGGTTAAAGAATTATCGGATAGAGGTTTACTACCATTAGTAGCTATACTAATTTTTGGAGGGGCCATAGGAAAATCTGCTCAATTCCCTTTACATGAGTGGTTGGCTGATGCCATGGCTGGTCCCACTGCTGTAAGTGCTCTAATTCATGCAGCTACCATGGTAAAGGCTGGTGTATTCTTAATTGCAAGGTTAGGACCCATCTTTTATTTAGCTTCTCAAACAGCCAATGTTTCTCCCTTCTTTGAAACGGTAGCTTGGATAGGTGCCTTTACTGCTTTCTTAGCCGCTACTCAAGGCATGGTTTCTAAAGAAGTAAAGAAGGTCTTAGCCTATTCAACGGTATCTCAGATTGGATATATGATGTTGGCCCTTGGAGTTGCTGGATTATCGGCAAACTTTATTATAGGCTACACTGCAGGATTTTTCCATCTTATGAGCCATGCTGTATTTAAGGCTCCTATGTTTATGGGGGCTGGAGCTTTGATACATGTTACAGAAAGCAAATTTATGGATGAGATGGGAGGCTTAAGGAGGTATATGAGGTTTACTTTCTTAACCATGCTTTTAGCTAGTTTTTCTCTTGCTGGGATACCTCCCTTTAGTGGGTTCTGGAGCAAAGATAGTGTATTGAAGGCTACCCTTTATGCTAATAGCCCTTCTTCTTACGCTCTCTTTAGTTTAGGCTTAATTACTGCTCTCATAACAGCCTTTTACACTTTTAGAATGCTTGGTATGATATTTTTTGGGGAAAAAAATAATAGCTTAGAGAAGGTTGAAGAAAAAGGTCACAAAGTTCGTGAAGTAAGACCTATGATGTGGATTCCTTACCTTGTTTTAGGTGTTTCAAGCTTAATTTTAGGTTTAGTAGGACCCCTTATAGAATCCAATCTAGAGCACTTATTTGGTGGATATTTGAAGGAAAGCTTTAAAATTGAGGCTTTAGAGGTGGTTGATTTAAGTTTTATAGTTATGGCAAGCTCCCTACCTCTAATCGCAATAGGTTCCTTCCTAGGATACCAAGCCTATATGGTAAGAAGAATAAAGGTTGATAAAATCTTTGAGAGAAGCTCCTTTGTTAGAACCTTTCATAAATTCTTTGATAATAGGTGGTATATCAATTCAATTTACTACATAATCTTTATGTATGGTATACTAAAGATAGCCAACGGGTTATATAGATTTTTGGAATCTATCTTTGATAAAAGTAATGATGCTCTTGCCCTTATAATAGTAAGCTTTTCAAGGGCTGGAGACCTTTTCGATATTCATGTTATAGATAGAGCCATAAATGGTACTGCCTCTTTGAGCTCTCTATTCTCCAGAATAGTTAGAAAGCTTCAAACGGGTATTACAGAGCAATACGTTCTTTTCTTCGCTATAGGAATACTTATAGTTATACTATTCATGCTGATTTAGGTGATAAAAAATGTTAGGATTACTCTCCTTAATGATTTTAACACCCATCCTTGGAGCCTTAGTAACCTATTTTACAGGAAAAGCTGGAACAAAGGTTGTTAGAGCTTTAGCCTTAGCCTTCTCCCTCTTCGCCTTAGCTTTATCTATTTTAGCCTATGGAAGCATTTTGACAGAAAATAAAGGAGCAGAGCTTAACTTTGTAGAAGGTCCTTACCCTTGGATTGAAACTTTCAAAGGATTATCTTACTATATAGCCATGGATGGGTTAAGTGGTCCTTTAGTTCTTATAACGGGAATATTAACCGTTCTTGTAGTATTAGGATCTTATGACTTAATCACTTTTAGGGAGCCCCTTTACTATTCTCTAATTCTCTTTTTTGAAGGAGTTATATTTGGGGTCTTTACGGCTCAAAATCTTTTCCTTTTCTTCATCTTCTACGAATTGGTATTGATCCCTATGTTTCTTTTTATAGGTATATGGGGAGGGCCTAAAAGAAAATACGCAGCTATAAAATTTCTGATCTTTACTTCTGCTGGTAGTGCTTTTTTACTCTTGGCTTTTATGGCTTTATGGATCTTTTCACCAAATACCCTTAACATACCTGAATTATATGGAAAGATTCCCTTTTGGCTTCAAGTATGGGCTTCTTTTGCCACACTAATTGGTTTTGGTGTTAAGTTACCCATCGTCCCTTTACATACTTGGCTTCCTGATGCCCATGTAGAGGCTCCTGCACCTATTAGTGTATTTTTAGCTGGACTGCTTCTAAAGATGGGTGGTTATGGATTTGTAAGGGTAAACATTGGTCTCTTACCTGAAGCAAGTAGAGAATTATCTTGGATTTTTATAACCATTGGTTTGGTAACCATGTTTTATGGAGCTATAGTAGCTATGATTCAAAAGGATCTGAAGAGAATGATAGCCCTAACAAGTATAAACCATATGGGCTATGTGCTTTTAGGGGCCTTCACAGGAAATTTACTAGGTTTATCAGGAGCTATGTTTCAGATGTTTAACCATGCGGCCCTTATAGGCTTACTCTTCATGCTATCAGGCTATATTCATGAGCAAGCTGGTACAAGAGATTTAACGATATTGAGGGGTATGAAGCAATTAATGCCAAAAACTTCTTTACTTTTGATAGTTGGTTCCATGGCTGCCATGGGCTTCCCAACCTTCAGTAGCTTCTTAAGTGAATTTATGGTAATTTATGGGGCTATATCCCTTAACTCTTTTTATGCCATAGCTATTGCTGTACCTCTAATAACAGTAGGCTATTTCATGTGGATGATGAAGAGGGCTATATTCACTCCTTCTTTATCTAACCATTACCACGACTTACCATCTCACTCCTTTTTACATTTAGCTGCCTATATGCTCCCCTTAATATTATTCTTGGCTATGCCTTGGTTAATGCTTAACATAATAAATCCTATAAGTGCAAAGCTTATAATAGGAGGTTAGAGCCATGGTCTTACCCTTTTTAATTGTTGGAATTTTAGCTTCCTTTGCTTTAATTTTGCCAGGAATAGGCTTCTTTTATAAGGGCTTTAAAAATACCCATGGGTGGATTCTTAGCCTAATTGCCCTTTTAGCCTCTTTAGCTTTACTCTTAACCCCTCCTGCCTATTCCCTGATTCAAGATCAAACTATAAGCTTTACACCTTCATTAACCTTTGATAGCCTAGGAATCTTCTTCTCTATTGCCATGCTCATGGTTTCTGTATTCGTAGTTTTCTCCTCTTATGAATTCATGAAAAAAGAAGGAAATATTGCTCAATACTATTCCCTAATCCTTTTCTCATCGGCTGGCATGGTATTAATTGCCTTTTCAATGGATCTGCTTTTACTCTTTATAGCTTGGGAGCTAATGACCATACCAACCTTTGTTTTAGCAGGTTTCAATAAGAAAGCCTTTGAATCCAATGAAGCAGCTGTAAAATACTTTGTTTTAGGAACTTTATCTACAGGCATTTTACTTTATGGTATATCTTTAGTCTATGGTTTAACAGGAACCCTTCAATTAAACGAAATATTTAAAATTTTAAGCCAAAGGGCTTTAGTTGATCCCTTATCTCTTTTAGCCTCTTCATTACTTATAGCTGGCTTCGGTTTAAAGATGGCTATAGTGCCTTTTCACATGTGGATTCCTGATACTTATGAGGGTGCTCCAACTACAGTTAGCACCTTTTTAGCAGCAGGTACAAAGAAAGCAGGCTTTGCAGCAGCTTTAAGAGTATTTTTAATAGCCTTACCTCTAAAGGGCCTATTAAATGAATGGTCCCTTACCTTCGCCTTTCTAGCCATAATTACTATGACTTTAGGAAATATAGCAGCCTTAACTCAAGGTAATATACTGAGATTGTTAGCCTATTCTAGCATAGCCCAAGCTGGGTATATTCTTATCGTATTTGCCATTGCTAATGGTGGTACAAAGGCTTTAGAATTGGGAGTTTCAGGGGCTCTCTTTCATGTTTTAAACCATGCTATAATGAAATCGGCAGCCTTTCTGGTAGCGGCTCTAGTTATTCAGCATTCAGGAAGAGCAGATTTGGATTACTACAATGGTTTTTCTAACAGAGCTCCTCTAACAGCCTTCAACTTTACCATAGCTTTACTGGCCTTAGCTGGAGTTCCTCCCTTAAGTGGATTTTGGAGCAAGTTTCTACTTTTCACAGCAGCCATTGAAGCCAATATGATTTGGTTAGCTTTAGCTGGTATAGTAAACACTGCTCTCTCTTTAGCCTATTACGCTTTGATAATAAAAAGAATGTATATTGATGAGCCTCAAGATAATGTAAAAATGCCTCAACCCTTAGCCTATACCTTTATTTTAACCCTTAGCACTATACTGATAATGTTCTTTGGTCTTTTTCCTGATATAGTTATAAGTTATACTCAAGAAGCTGCAAAGGCTTTAATTCCCTAAAGGGCTCTCTTTATGGCAAAATCGGCCAATATACTTAAAAGCTCTTTAGCCTTACTATCCTTTAATGCTTCCAATTCCTTCTTAGCTTGTAAAGAGTAATTTAAAGTTTCCTTTCTCAAAAGCTCCTCCTTATCACCATCTACTTTTAAAAGAGAAACTACCTTATCCTTCTTTTTAAAGTCTAAAAGATCATCCTTTAATTGGTAGGCTATTCCTAAATTCAACCCATATCTACCTAATAGATGCACATGATGGGGAGAACCTTTACCTATGATGGCTCCTAAAGTTGAAGAAACCTCAAAGAGAGAGGCTGTTTTATTCCTAACTATCTCGATATACTTATCCCAGCTTACTTCAGCATTTTTGGAGGCAAATTTTATTTCTAAAAGCTCTCCTTCACACATCCTAATGGCTGCCGATGAGATTTCCCCCATGATTCTTTTATCATCGTATCTGGAAAGAATATTTAAGATCAAGCCTAGAACAAAATCAGCTGTAAGAATGGATAGGTTATAGCCATATTTTGTGTGAAAGGAAAGCTTATCCCTTCTAAATTCCTCATTATCTATTATATCATCGTGTATGACCGATTCCGTATGTAATAGTTCTACAGCAAAGGCCGCATCTAAACTATCTTCAATTTTACCTCCAACAGCTTCTGTTGATAAGAGAAGTATCAGAGGCCTCATCCTTTTTCCTCCCTCTAAAGCATATTTTAAGGGCTTATAGAAGTTAGAGGATGAATAATTTTCTAACTCACCTTTAATTTTCTCTTCTATTTTATTCAAATATTTTGATGTTCTCTCCTTTAATTCCTTTATTAGCTTTTCATTCATCAGAACTTTTAAATCCAAAGTCTAATAGACTACGGCTTAGAGATATTTAAGCTAGATGACTTTCTATTCTTCTAACCCTAAAATTATTTCGTAGTTCTTTTATAGAAGTACTTTTCTAGAAGTATAACCAAAGGATAGTCTATGGTTGATAAAAATTCGCTCTTGTCTCCTTAGTGAATGGTTATCGTTATTAACCATTTGTATGCTGATCTAGATTTTTCCACTATGTTCTAGCGTAAGCTGAGGCTCCAATGCTTGGAGGAGGCT
>JARVJX010000036.1 GCA_029775995.1 Nitrososphaeria archaeon
TAAAGCACTGCATATACCAGAGGGGTGAGTGGTTGTATGAGGTGATGGAGAGAGCTATACAATATGTGAAGGATCGAACTCGAACGAATCTTTCGATGACTACTTTCCATGCATAAAGAAAGAATGCTTGCAAGAGCACGTAAGGAATTGGATAAGGCTCTTCCACCTACATAAGCAACCAGAGTACCTTAAACTCCTAGAGTTAGCAAAGGAGGTGATCGGCTTAAGGTAACAGCACCAAATATAACATAGGTAATATTTATAAATAATAGAGAAGGATAGAGGGTATGAGTGAATACGCGCATCCCGAAGTATTGGTATCAACCCAGTGGGTAGAGGAACATAAAGGTGATGCTAAAGTTAGAATTGTAGAGGTAGATTATGATGCTGAACAAGCCTATAGACAAGGCCATATTAGAGGAGCAGTGCTCTTTGAATGGAAGAAGGACATGAACGATCCTATAAAAAGAGATATCGTAAGCAAAGAAGGTTTTGAGAAATTATTGAGTAAAGCTGGCATAAGTAATGACACTACAGTTATTCTTTATGGAGATTTTAACAATTGGTTTGCAGCCTTTGCCCTTTGGATCTTCAAGTACTATGGCCATGAAGATGTTAGATTAATGAATGGAGGTAGAAAAAAGTGGATTGAGGAAAAGAGAGAACTTATTAAAGAGGAACCTAGCTATTCACCAGCAAATTATAAGGCTAAAGAGCCTGATGAGAATATAAGGGCTTACTTAGATTATGTTAGAAAGAATTTGGGAAAGAAAAAAGTTGCCTTAGTGGATGTTAGGTCTCCAAAAGAATTTTCAGGAGAGATTTTAGCACCTCCTGAGTATCCTACTGAGCATGCCCAAAGGGGAGGGCATATACCTGGAGCTAAGAATATACCTTGGGCTCAAGCCGTAAATGAGGATGGGACCTTTAAGAGTAGGGAAGATTTAGAGAAGCTTTATAAGGATAAAGGGATAACCCCTGATAAAGAGATCATAACCTACTGCAGAATTGGAGAAAGGTCTTCCCACACCTGGTTCGTTTTAAAATATCTGTTAGGCTATCCAAAGGTTAGAAATTACGATGGCTCTTGGACTGAATGGGGAAACATGATCAGGATGCCCGTAGAAAAGTAAAATGATAAAAGAAGAAATAGTGCTTGAGCAAGGCTCCTTTTTTACCCTTAAAGATGATGGAGAGCATTGGATTTTAGAGGATAAAACCAAACGAGGTTTACCTATAATAAAGGTTGAGGAGTATGAAGGTATTAAAGAGGAAAAGGGAAGAATTTATGATTCTCAAGGAAAGGGTTATTGGGTAACAGTAAGATGGTATTACTCAAAAGAAAAGGATTATAATGAGGTGAAAAGGAAAGCTTATGAAATGGAGGAAAAATACCGAAAGATAAGGGAAGAAACCTGTCCAGGCTAACTACTCACCTAACTTTTTTATATTCCCTCAAAAGAGGTATCTCATTTATTTTATCCCCTGAAAGTAAATCCCAATAAATTCCCTTTGGCTTTTCCCTTCTCCTATAGGTTTTAATGATTTAGTTGGAGTTACTATAAGATCGATAGGTAACTCATAGGGCATGGTTTGAAGCTCCTATCCAACAATTTGAATGCCATGAACAGTTGTTATAACAGGGGTATGCTCATCCACTTTTCCCAATTCTATCTATATGCTTATTCACAGCTACACTACCTCTCACAGCCAAATCTATTTTTGGTAAATCTTCTGTATAATGATTTGTTCACAGAATGAGGCTATATAATCATAGAGGAATTGCTATAATGATGCAGAGTTAGATAGAAGACGCTAAATGCTTAAGGATGCTGAAATAAACATAGAAGAATTCATAAAAGTTCATAATAATAGAAGAGTTAAGAATTCTGAAGAATAATCCATAGCTATCATTAGCTTTCTAAGAAGAAAAAGCAAGAAGTAGATAAGCTTAATCCTCTTCTATACCAAAGATTATCCTTTTACCTTCCTTATCATAAAGAGCTAAATCCTTTTCATCTTCATAAGGATAGGCTCCTATAACCATCAAGAAACCATAGAAGTGAGTTAAATCGGTTAAAGAGGGTTTCAATACTCCATTAGGATGAGAGTGAGCAGAACCTATGATACTAAAATCTAAGGGTAAATGGTAAGGATTAAAAGTAGAAAAATCTTCAGCTCCTTCAGAGAAGGGAGGTATAATAACTTCTTCAACTACTATCTTATCCTTCTTTACCTTCCCTCTGAGTAATAGTATTCCTTCGTTTGGATGGCAGGCCTTAAAGTAATTAAGAAGGCTTTTGATAACCTTTATTTTAAAAAATACCTTTTTACCCAATCCAGAGATTTACTTATAGCTTTTAGAAAAGCTTAACGGTCTTACTTTATTCTACATCAGGAGGTATACCAATATCTTCAACTATCAACTCCCCAACCAAATCTTTTCTAAGGAGCAAACCTTTCTTAGCCCTATGAAAACTTACTGTAAGATCAGCTTTAACAGCCTTATCATGAACTTTACCATCTAAGGGGTCCAAGCCTGAAGGTATATCCACTGCCACTTTAAAGGCTTTAGAGTTATTTATCAGCTCTATAGTCGATGAGTAAGGTTCCTTAATGCTCCCTTTAATTCCAGTTCCAAAGATGGCATCAAGAATTATATCAGCCTTTAGTATAAGCTCTTTATTCTCTTCCAATTTATCCCTTTTTTCACAAACTATAAAGGTTAAACTATTCATATTTTTAATTATCTTTAAATTGGTTTGAGCTTCAAGGGTCCTTACCTTCTCTTCTTCACTAAGCAGGATAACATAAACCTTATCACAATACCTTACAAGATGCCTAGCAGCTACAAATCCATCTCCCCCATTGTTTCCACTCCCAGCTAAAACTACGATTTTCTTTTCTTTTAAATTGGGAAACCTTGTTCTTAAAATTCTAGCTATACTACTACCAGCATTCTCCATTAAAAGTAACCTTGGTATTCCTAGATTTTCAGCCCTTTCTTCAAGAATTCTCATCTCATCAGGAGTTATGGTTTCCATATCTTATGGTGAGAAATTACTATTCTCACCCTTATAAAGTTATATAATAGCATGGATACTTCCAGTAACCTCTTCACAGATTCTATATTAGCATTATGTGGGAATCGGTTGTAAAACTGCTTTAATTTACCCTTCAGTATTAAACCATCTCTCTATTGCATTTCTTTCCAGATCTTATTTTTATGCTGCAATTGTAATGATTCTAATGCTTGCTTATATGGAACTTTATCTACCAGCACTAAGTTTTTCATACAATATTATAACGCTTCTTTTAATATTATCTCAGCATCTAACACACTTCTTGTATAAGAGCATCTTACTGCTAATATCTCTTTGCTATCTATATCCCTTACACATATGGATACCTGATCTTTGCCTTAATTCAATAAAAATAAGTAAGTATATGCTACAACCTAAAGTATATATACTGCTTTATGTTTAACTAATATATGTCTACTGCTCCTAAAAAGTTAGATAGAAGAAAGTTCCTATATGCTGGATTAGGTGCTGCAATTGTAGTAGTTGGTGGATTAGCTGCATACTTTGCTACTAGACCTCCAGAAGTTGTTGAGAAGACTGTAGTTCAAACACAAGTTCAGACTCAAGTACAAACAGTAGAGAAGCCTGTGGAAAAGGTAATAACTCAAACTATTGAGAGGCCTGTGGAAAGAACCGTAGTAACTACTATAGCTGGAACTCCTACCACATTTGTTGAAACTGTTACTCAAACACAAGTTCAGACTCAAGTACAGACTGTTAAAGAAGTCGTGGAAAAAACTGTAGAAGTACCTAAAGAGATACAGCCTATTTATGGTGATATATTTAAAATTGCAACTTTTGCTTCTCCAAGCAACTTTGACCCTCATGTAGCTCCTGACCATCCATCTCTAATGGTTGCTGAAACTGGATATGAATACCTATTCAGATACGACCAGGCTTTTAATCTAGTTCCTTGCTTGGCTGAGAGATATGAGGTTTCTGGGGACAAACTGGAATATACTCTCTTCCTAAAAAGAGGAGTTTTATGGCAAATAATAGATAGGGAGCTAACGGCAGAAGATGTAGCCTATAGTTTAAATAGAACTCAAGAGTTTGGAATTTCAAGAAGCTTCTTCCCTAACTTTGATAAAGCTGAAGCTGTAGATAAATATACTGTAAAGGTTAGATTTAAGCAACCCTTTGCTCCCTTCCTCTTCGTTTTAGCGAATCCAGGAGCCCGAGGTAACATGGTAGTTCCAAAGTTATCAGATGAAGAGCTTGGAAAGGTAGGTCTTACTCGTGAAGACTTCACAAAGAGAGGGTTTGCAACAAATATGGTTGGTACAGGACCCTTCATGATAACTGAATTTAAGAGAGGGGAATTTGAGAGGTTCAAGAAAAATACAAAATATTGGGCTAAAGATGAGAAAGGTAGGCAACTACCCTATTTGGATGGTTTAGAGTTTATACCTCAACCTGATGCTTCAATAAGAGCCCAATTAGTAAGGGCAGGTACTGTAGATATGGCCTTAGGAATTGATGCGAAGGATTTGCCAATTATTCAGGCTACTAAAGGACTTAGAACCATCGGACAGATTGGAACTTACTTTGGTCATATAGGGATGAATTGGAAAGAGAAGCCCTTTAGTGATAAGAGGATGAGACAGGCTGTGGCTCATGCCATAAATAAGGAGGAAGTATTAAAGCTCGCTTTAGCTGGTGGTGGAGAGGTAGCGTGGTCACCCTTACCTAGCTGGAACAAAGATTATAAGGCATTCAAAACCTACGAATATAATCCAGAAAAGGCAAAGGCACTTATGAAGGAAGTAGGTGTAACAGAAATAACTGGAACTCTCTATGGATTTACCATAAGCCCTGCTCCAGATACTATGAAGGTAGTACAGCGTCATTTAGCCGATGTGAATATTAATCTTGAAATTAGAACTGTAGATATAGGAACTTATGTAGCTGAACTTAGAAATAGAGATTTCCAGAAGCATACCATAACGATGCATATATGGGTAGATAAAGTGGAACCTTGGACCAGTCTAGGTCAGCGTCTTTACTCTCCTGGTGGAACAGCCTTTGCAGAAGGTATAAATCCTGACCTTGAAGCTACAGGTTTAGGAGCTATAAGAGATGGATTGGCTACAGAGCTAGATCCAGCAAAGAGAGCAAAATTAACTGAAGACCTACAAAGAATATGGGTAGAAGAAGTTGTATCCATTCCTTTATGGTTTAGAGCCAACTATTGGGCTGTAAATGAAAAAATTAAGAACATGATTGTAGAACCCCAAACCATAAACTACAACTGGGAAAGTATTTGGAAGGAAAAGTAAAAATAATACCTTCTCCCCTTCTTTTTTATGGTATTAAATTATGGTTTCTAAATACCGATTTATATACACAAGGTTAGCTACTGTTTTACCTACCGCTTTTATAAGTTTAACCATAATCTTTTTCCTTCTAGAGATTGTTCCAGGAGATACCGCTGATGTTTTACTGGGGCCTGGAGCAAATCAGCAGGATATTGAATTCCTAAGAAAGATGTTAGGTTTAGATCTACCCCCCCATGAAAGGTATCTAGATTTTCTTGTTAATGTAGTTAAGGGAGATTTTGGGATAAGCCTTGCAACATCTAGAAGTGTAAATAAGCTCATAATGGAAGCTTTGCCTGTTACCCTTACCCTTGCTGTTTCATCCATGCTAATAGCCCTATTGATAGGAATACCTAGTGGAATAATATCAGCCATAAAAAGAAATACAAGGACTGATCTTTTTGTATCCTTTGGAGCTTTAGTAGGTATTTCTGTCCCTGGATTCTGGTTAGGTATGCTTATGCTATTGTTTTTCGCCGTTTACTTAAAGGTTTTGCCAGGGGCGGGATTTGTTAACCCTTTTTTAGATCCTATAGAAGGTATAAAGCATCTTATAATGCCCTCCCTAATGTTGGGACTAATATTAGCAGGATTTATCTCAAGAATTACAAGATCCTCCCTAATTGAAGTAATGCTCCAGGATTATATACTAACAGCAAGGGCCAAAGGCCTTCCAGAAAGAATTATAATTTATAAGCATGCCCTTAAAAATGCCTTAATACCTGTAGTTACAGTAGTAGGTTTTCAATTTGGTGCATTGTTAGGTGGTGCTGTAATAGCTGAAACCATTTTTACCATGTCAGGTATAGGAAAACTGATATATTCAGGGATCATAGATAGAGATTTTCCAGTAGTGGAGGGAGTAGCAATAACCATGGTTCTAACCTTTATACTCATAAATCTAGTTGTGGACTTAGTTTACATGTATTTGGACCCAAGGGTTAGATTAGGATAATGAGTTTAGAGAAAATAACAGCTACTCTAAAATTAGAGAAAGAGGGTTCCTTAAGGGTCTTCTTAAAACGTTTATCCAAGAATGCTAAGGGTCTCTTTGGAGGAATATTACTTTTCATTGTGATTTTAGTAGCCCTTTTAGCACCTATAATCGCCCCTTACGATCCTAACAAAATTAGTTCAGAGGAGAGATTGAACCCTCCTAACCTAACCCATTTTTTTGGGACCGATGAATTAGGAAGAGATATATTTAGTAGAATAGTTTGGGGAGCTAGGATTTCCTTATTTGTAGGCTTAATTTCCGTTACCATAGCTTTAGGAGGAGGATTAATTCTTGGGCTTTTAGCAGGTTATTATAGAAGATACGTTGATGAATTTATCAGTAGGATCGTTGATATTCTCTTATCCTTTCCAGCCATACTCTTAGCCCTTTTAATAGTTACAGTATTAGGGCCAAGTATACCAAATATTGCTTTAACCGTTGGAATAATATATATGCCTCAGTTCGCAAGAATTGTAAGGGCAGGGGCATTATCGGTAAGGGAAAAGGATTTCGTTCAAGCTGCTATAGCTGCTGGAGATGGAGATTTAAGAATAATGATAGTAGAAATATTACCAAATACTTTAGCTCCTCTTATTGTACAGAGCAGTATTACCTTTGCCTTTGCCATACTTACAGAAGCTGCTTTGAGCTTTTTAGGATTAGGTGTTCCACCTCCCCATCCTGCTTGGGGAAGTATGCTTTATGATGCAAGAGGTTACATGGAGATTGCTCCCTGGATGACCATGTTTCCTGGTTTTGCTATCTTTTTAACTGTATTAGCCTTCAACATGTTTGGAGATGGATTAAGAGATATCTTAGATCCTAGACTTAGGATAGATTAGTAATGAAAGATAAAGAATCAGGTAAAAAGAAAAGAAAAAGTGAAGAACCTGAGTGGAAGGATTACTTTGCCATGTTTATAGCCCTATTAGAAACCACCTTTCTACCAATACTTATAGTAGCTGCTATATTCACCTTGATTATAATAATTCTTGTTTTGTTTGCATAACTTCTATCTTCATGGTGAAGGGTAATCTATCTTTTAGGGAAAGGAAAATAATTTTATTTTATAATCCTTTTTCTAAAGGATGAGGATGCAAGGCTTAGAACCAAGGCTTAAGGATAAAGAGTGGAACCATAAAGAAGAAAGAGATATCTTTGATGCTTGGTATAGGGAAGGAATCTATAGCTTTGATACTAACTCTAAAAAGCTCTTCGTCATAGATACACCTCCTCCTTATCCATCAGGTAGACCTTGGCATGCTGGGGCTGTAGTTCACTATACTCAAATTGACATGATTGCGAGAACAGCAAGAATGCTAGGCTATAGCACTTTATTTCCCCTAGGGATAGATAGAAACGGTTTGCCTGTAGAGATTTATACAGAGAGAAAGTATAAAGTTAGAATGAAGGAAATAAAAAGGGAAAAGTTTCTGGAGCTATGTAGGATAGCCTTAGATGATTTAGAGCAAGAAATGATAGATATAATGAAGAAAGCAGGCTTAAGTGGAGATTATCAAAATTATTATAGAACCGATTCAGAAGAATATAGAAC
Organism: Nitrososphaeria archaeon; assembly: GCA_029775995.1. Taxonomy (GTDB): domain Archaea; phylum Thermoproteota; class Nitrososphaeria; order Nitrososphaerales; family JARVJX01; genus JARVJX01. Next base: position 7,954 of record JARVJX010000036.1, read on the forward strand.
CTTAACCCAACAAACTTTCATTAAGCTTTGGAAAAAAAGATTAATCTATGAGGCAACTAGGCCTAACAATTACTGTGATGTTTGCGGAACTACCATAGCTGATGCTGAAGTAATCTATGAAAGCTTGCCAGCTAAATTAGTATACATAAAGTTTAAGGTAAAGGAGAGAGATGAAATAACAGTGGCTACAACTAGACCTGAACTATTATGCTCTTGTCAAGCTATCCTTGTTAACCCTGAAGATGAGAGATATATAAGCTATCATCACCGTATGGCTATAATTCCAATTTATAATAGAGAAGTTCCTATAATTCCTCACTCATCAGCAAAACCTGAGTTTGGGACAGGAGTTGTTATGGTTTGCAGCTATGGAGATTATACCGATGTTTTACTCTTTAGAGAATTGGGTTTGAAGGAAATAATTGCCATTAATGAAGAAGGTAAGCTTACAGAGGTTAGCGGAAAATATAAGGGATTAAAGGTTAGAGAAGCAAGAGAAAAAATAATTCAGGATTTAATAGAGGAAAATTTGGTTGTTAAAGTGGAGAGCATAGAGCACAGAACCCCTATCTGTGAGAGAAGCAAGAATCCCATTGAAATAATACCTATGAGAGAGTATTATCTAAAGCAGTTAGAGTTTTTGCCTAAGCTAAAAAAAATAGCTGAAAAGATTATTTTCCATCCTGAAAATCATAGACAGATTTTGATTAATTGGCTTAACTCTATAACCTTAGATTGGGCTATTTCTAGGAGAAGGTATTATGGAACGGAGATACCTATATGGTACTGTAAAGATTGTAAAGAGCCTCACTTACCTGAAGAGGGAAAGTATTATCAGCCTTGGAAGGATAAAGCTCCCTTTGAAAGATGTAAAAGGTGTGGTTCAAAGGAATTTGTAGGTGAAGATAAAACCTTCGATACCTGGATGGACTCAAGCATCACTCCCCTTTACATAACCAAATATATGAAAGATTTTAATTTCTTTAAGAAGAGCTATCCAATTCAACTAAGACCTCAGGCTAAAGACATAGTTAGAACTTGGCTTTATTACACCATATTAAGATGCTATCAGCTAACAGGTAAAGCTCCCTTCAAACATGCTTGGATCATGGGTTATGGCCTTGATGAAAGAGGAGAGAGGATGAGCAAAAGTAAAGGGAATGTGATAGATCCCTTACCTCTAATAGAGAAGTTTGGAGCAGATACCTTTAGATTTTGGGGTGCTGCTGAAACTAATCTAGGTTACGATTTTCAGGTTTCAGAATCAAGGATAGCTGGAACAAGAAAATTCATAAATAAACTCTGGAATGTAGCAAGATTCATATCTCAATTTCCTTTCCCTGAAAGGGCGAGATTAACCCCTACTGATAGGTGGATATTGGCTGAGTTATCAAAGCTAATTGCTGAAGCTAAGGAAGGTTACGAAGCTTTTAACTTTTTTATACCAGCCAATAAACTAAGAGAATTTATATGGAATATCTTTGCTTCTCACTATGTAGAGATGATTAAGGCTAGAGCTTATGGATCTGATAAAAAGGATAGAGAGGCTGCTTGGTTTACCTTACATACATGCTTAAGGGCTCTATTACTCCTATTAGCCCCTATTACTCCTTTTATAACTGAAAAGATATGGAGGGAAATTTATTCTAAGGAGAGCATTCATAAGCAAAGGTTCCCAAGGGCAAAATGGAGTAAAAAGTACTGCGCTTATACTAAGAAGATAATTGAGTTCAATTCTAAGGTTTGGAATTTAAAAAAGGAAAGGGGTCTATCTTTGAGAGATGCTATAAGTGTAGAGATAGATAGAGATTTAGAAATCTTTAAGAAGGATCTTATTAATATGCACAACATAAAATTTTAGATAAGTTCTTTAAGGGCTCTTTAGATGTATTTTATTTAGAGCTTCTTTGCTTTATAGAGTCTAATAACCCCTTAACACTTTACATATTCTAATGATGTTCTACTTAAAAGTCCAAAATTAAGAAAGCTTAATTTCTTTAAATATATAACCTTGTAAGAGATGAATGGTGGGGTGCAAGTAATTGAGGCAACTTAAAGTTGGTATAGGAGCTTCGGTTATAACCCCTCCTGTTGGAAAGAGTATACCTTTATGGCGTTACCGAAGAGGCAAAGCTGTAGGGATACATGACCATCTCCTTGCTAAAACCATATTCTTAAGTGATGGTTCAGAAGAAATCGCTTTACTCACAATAGATATAGTGATGATTTCCCCTAACACAATGGAGAAAATTAGGAGAAAGGTTAACAAGCTCACAGGAATTCCTAGTAAGAATGTTATGTTTAATTGCTCTCATAATCATACAACTCCAACTCCTCCTATGGAGAAAGCTAAAGAGAAGATAACCAAAGGTCCTTGGCCCTTTTTGAACTACGATGAATATATGGCCTTTGATGATTATGTAGCTGGAACGGTTTTTCAAGCCTACAAAAATATGGAGAAAGCTGAGATTGGTATTGGTAAGGGGAGAGTAGATGGGGTAACTATAAATAGAAGGCACCCTGAACAACCTATAGATACTCAGCTAAATGTGATTAAGGTATGTAAACCTAATGATACTCTATTAGCCTCCTTAGTGAACTTCCAATGTCATGCTTTAGCTGTTGGAGGGCAATATCTTCTTTGGACCGCAGATTTCCCAGGCTTTATGAGAGAATTTGTAGAAAAAGTTTACCCTAATTCTTCTTGCTTCTTTTTACAAGGAGCAGCTGGAGATATACATCCTTGGGATTGGTGGCTCGGAAACTTAAACCCTAAGCATCAAGCCACTTATGAAGAAGCTGAGAAGCTAGGAAGAATAATTGGGAGCGAAGCTTGTAGGGTCTTAGAAGCTATAAATAACACAACTTCTAATGTAGAAATTAAAGCTGCTTCTAAGAAAATAATCCTCAAGGGAAGAAAATTTCCTTGGTCTCAAAATGAAGTAGAAGAGGTTATAAACGAGGTTCTTAAGAGAGATAAACCCTGGAAGAAAGCTGTATGGCCTAAAGGGGTTACTGTATCAGATATATATAACAGATATCCAGAAGGTTATAGGTATGGACTTATACCCTTCATGAAATATATAGCAGAATTAGCGAGAAAGGGAGAAGCTATGCCTGATTTGGAAGCAGAGATTCAAGTCTTTAAAATAAATGATATAGTGTTAGTCTTCACTCCAGGAGAACTCTTTGATAAACTTAGCAGGAAAATAAAGGAGGAAAGCCCCTATAGAAATACTATAGTTCTATCGGAAACTACTACCCATGGTTACATTCCTCCAAGAGAAGCCTACGAAGAGGTTTCTAATATGAGCCTTAGGGAATTTATAGACCCTAAGGCTTGGTGGGCCTATGGAGCCACTTATACATGCTATGTAGCTCCTGGAACTGGAGAAAAGGTGGTGGATGAGGCTTTAAAGCTTATAAAAGAACTTTAAAGCTTAAGACAAATAAAACTAATAAGGATTATAGATACTCCCAAACTCCCGTTCCTTTATAATTGTATATTATGGATTTTGATGAGGTTATATATTCTATGGAGTATCCTATTCCTTCTCTTCCAATTCCAGAATCTTTTCTCCCTCCAAAAGGATAATATCCTATACCATGGCGAGGATAGTCGTTTATGTAAATGGCTCCAACCTCTAAATGCCTTATAGCGTATCTTATCTTCACTAGATCTCTTCCAAAGATTGCTGCATCAAGACCATAAACTCTACCATTAGCTAAATCTACCGCTTCTTCTACACTTTTAGCTGAAGTAATTAAAGCAATGGGGGCAAATATCTCCCTATTATAAAGCAGAATTTCTTTTATTCTATCCTTTGGAATTTCTATTAAAGTTGGCTCCACATAGGTTTTGTTAAATCTGTTACCTCCTGCTAATATCTTTCCTCCCTTAGATAAAGCTTCATTAAGGGCATTCATCATTTCATCAGCAGAAGAAGGGTCTATTAAGGGTCCTAAATCAACTCCTTTCTCTCTAGGATCTCCAACCTTTACCTTCTTTAACTCTTCTACCAATTCTCCCTTTATTCTTTCATAGACCTGCTCTTCAGAAATTATAAGTTTAATGGCATCACACCTTTGACCACTATAGCTATATATGCCTCTGGCAATTCTTTGGGCTGCCCATTTTATATCGGCATCTGAAAGGACTATTGCTGGATCTCCTCCTCCAAGCTCCATGATGAATTGCTTTATACCTGCAGATTTAAGAACCTTATAACCTGTATCGGTGCTTCCAGTAAGGCTTATGGCTGAAATTCTCCTATCTGATACTATAGCATTCATCATACTTCCTGGAAGGGTAAATAGAGCAAAGGACCTCTTTGGCATTCCAGCTAACTCTAAGATTCTTGCCAATAATAAAACGGATATTGGATCGGCTGATGCTGGTTTAACAATTATAGCATTTCCAGCTAAGATTGAATAGGTTAGTTTGTTAATAGTATCAAAGAGAGGATAGTTAAAAGGCGTTATTAAAAGAACGATGCCTACTGGTTCTCTTCTAATTATGGCTTCTGTTTCCGTAGTTTCCTCACTCCAATCTCCAGGTATGTATTCTCCTTGAATATTTTTTACATCCAACTCTGCTGCCTTAAGCCTATCTATGGAAGCCTGCACTTCAGCTTTAGCACTTAAAAAAGTTTTCCCTGCATCCAATACAAGGGTATTTGATATATCCTCAGCATACCTTTCAAGAAGCTCTGCAGCTTTCTCAAGAATATTTAACCTCTTAAAGCCTGGGGTGTTTCTTATATCCCACCTTCCATATCGATAAATGGTATCTAAAGCTTTCTCAATATGGTTCTTATCCAGTTTAGGAATCTTTGCAATGATGGAAAGATCTATGGGTGATCTGATAGGGCTCCACTCATCACTAAATACCCATTCTCCAGCCAGGTAGGTTTTAAATTGTGGAATACCATCATCCCCTAGCTGATAAATATCTTTGAAGATTTCTCCCTTTATTTTTAGGTTGGCTTTCTTCTCTATAAAAGAGAACATAAGAAGATTTATGGTTCTTGATAATATAAACTTTAATATATAAAAATAACAATTTGTAAAAAGGGATATCCTAAAGTTTGTTTTTACCTTTTCTCAACATTTGAGTAAGAGGTAAGCTGTAAAAATATGGATTTATCTTTACCCTCTCTTACCGCTACCCCCTTTAGGAAAAGCCTTTCTCCAGGGTTTATATTTAAGATCAAATCTGCTAAATCCCTCCATCCTATTAACTTGCTCTCTCCTGTATCATCACCTACTACTAGCTCTGCCTTTCTGAAAGTACTACCATCTTTTGCTGTAAATTCTTCTACACGACTTTTAGATAGGGCAATAACTTCAGCAAAAACTTTATCTTCTCCAACATTTAGGCTCTTAATTTTTCTTATAAGTTTAGAAGCATCTAAATTCTTTAGCTCATCGGTTTCTTCTATCCTTTCTAAATAATCATAGCATATATAAGCATCTCTCAATTCATAAATTTTACACTTTATACAATCTCCCTCCTTAATATTTTTAGCTAAATCCAAAGCCTTATCCTTAACTATCAAATTATGATAATTTTCAGGGTCCCTTACCAAGAAAGATAGGGACAATCCAGTTTTACCCTCTCTTATTATCCCTTTAGATAATACCTTAAATATCCTTAGGTTCCTTTTATCTTCATATTTGCCCAAAATTTCAAACCAGGTTTTATCATCTCCATGAATCTCTAAAACTCCGTAAGAGCTTTCTTTAGACCTCAGATTCACCATTAAAATTTCTGAATCAGATTCAAGGTTGAGAAATTCTTCTTCATTCTTCGGATTCCATATAATTACCCTTATCTCCTTATCACTTTTTATGCTCTTAAAATGAAACTCTATAAAGCTACCTTCAAAACCATCTTTCCTTGTAAACCTTGATAGATGAGGCTTAGAAGATACTATTCCTCTTAATACTAAATACCTTTTGGCTTCTGAAATCTCACTAACATCCTTAGCTATATCTTCAATTTTGGGTAAAGATCCAGCTTTTTCTTCACTTAAAGGCTCTAAATTGCCTCTCTTACCTAAATTCAAAACAGGCTTACCATTCAAATCTGCCCTAACGTAGGCTTTACTCACCATCACCGCAGAGCCCTTTCTTAACCCTAAACTTTCTATTAAATCCACCTTATCGTCCCAAAGATTAAGAGGAACAATGCTATCCTTATCAAAGAGCATAACCCTTCTATACTTCCCTTCCCCTCCATAACTTCTCTGAAAAACCTTAACATCATTTATAGATAGAATTCTAGCTGGTAAGCTTACCTCATCAGCTCCAACATATATATCCTTTAAGCTCAAGGAAGTTTCTATAGGCTCTAAATCTATGCCCAAATCTGAGGCTACTAAAAATAAGGCCCCTTGATCCGTTAAGTATCCAGAACCTACCTTTTGCTTCTTATCTTCAATAAGCCTTTTAAGCTCCTCATCCTCTAAGTTAGCCTTCTTTAATACCTCTTCTAAGAGCTTCTTAAAATCCGGCATTACCACTCATCTTAAGGATTTTAAGTACTTATCTTTTAACTTAATAAAAGGGGCTGTAAACATCCTATAGAAAAATATGAAGATTAGAGCTAAGGCTAATCATACAAATTAGTCTATTTTATTAGAGTATTCCTTTCTCAATTTCTAAAACTCATTCTAATTCCTCTATCCTATTTAAGAGGAAGTATTCTAGGGTGTATATATGTGCTGAGCCCGAAGAATGGACTCGGCCTAAAAGCACCTAATCAAGCTCTATATTTTTCATCTTACAGAATTTATAAAAACCTTACAATTAAAGTCAAATTTAAGACTGCTGTGTTGCATGATTTGAGCATGTTATCTAAGAATTTTGTTTCAAGCCTTCTTAATATATATGTTGAATATGCTCTATGGCTTCTGATGAAAGAGATTGTAGCAAGTACAACGAAGAATTGGTGAGGAGGGGAGAGATCCTTCTTGACTTCTCTATCATGGATGAATGGAAT
>JARVJX010000037.1 GCA_029775995.1 Nitrososphaeria archaeon
AAGATTATCCATAAGATATGAAAGACTAGCATCAAAATTCCTAGTATTCATACAAATAGCATGCATAATAATATACCTAAGGGTTTTGCAATGAGTTCAAACAAAAAAGAAGGGTAGAGCTTATTACCTGCCCCAATAGGCTTGGGTTAAAGAGGAAACCATAATAAAGTTATCCTTATTTCATACCTTAAAACTTTAAAGTTATATTAACCTTTTACGTTAGAGCTTAGGTAAGTTTGGTATGAGCAAAGAAGAGCAATTACAAGCTTTGATAATGGAAGTAAAATTGTTAGAGAGCCATATAAATGAGATAAGTGAGAGGGAGGCTTTAGTAACTAGGATCCTATTAGAGAGTAGAGCAGCTTTAGAAGTTATAAACAACTTAGGAGAAAAAGAGGTGGAGGCTTTAGTGCCTATAGGAGCTGGGGCCTTCATTTACACAAACTTATCAAAGGTTGAGAAAGTAGTAATAGGGGTTGGAGCTGATGTGATAATAGAGAAGAGCAAAGAAGATGCCATAGCCTATTTGGAAAAGAGGTTAAAGGAACTTGAAGAAAATTTCGTCAAACTAAATTCTACAAAAGCTGAATTTGTGAATAGATTGAATTTAAAAAAAGCCATGGTGAATAACTTGGTAGCTGAGCTATCTCAAGCTCAAGAACCCCGAGGTGCCGAGTAAAGAATGTTTACTAAGCTCAAAGGGGCCTTTAAATCTTTAATAAATCTTTCTCAAAGAACTTTAGATGAAAGGACTTTAAATGAAGCCCTAGCCAAGTTTGAGATAGAATTAATGGAAGGAGATGTAGCCCTTGAAGTAATTGAGGAGCTAAAGAAAAACCTTAAAGCTGAATTTTTAGGTAAAAAGGTAGAAGGAAAGATCGAAGAGAAAATAAGAGAGGGTTTAGTTCAAAAGCTCAAGCATATATTTCCTAATGAGAATTTCGATTTAATTAAGACCATTAAAGAAAAAGTAGGGAAAGGAGAGCCTTATATCATACTGTTCTTGGGGATAAATGGTACTGGAAAGACTACCACTTTAGCAAAGCTTGCTAACTTTTTAAAGAATCAAGGTTTTTCAATTCTTATTACTTGCGCAGATACTTATAGGGCTGGAGCCATAGAGCAATTACAGGAGCATGCCTACAAGTTAGGCTTAAAATTTTTAACCCAAAAATATGGGGCTGATCCAGCTGCAGTAGGTAGAGATGCTTTAAACCATGCTAGGGCCCAAAAGATAAATGTTGTTTTAATAGATACAGCAGGTAGGATGCAGACGAATAAGAATTTAATGGATGAGATGAGTAAGATAGTTAGGGTTGTTAAGCCCGATTTAAAGATCTTTGTGGGTGATTCCTTAGCTGGGAACGATGCTATAAATCAGGCAAGGGAGTTTTTAGAATATACAGATTTTGATGGAGCCATATTAACAAAAGTAGATGCCGATGTTAAAGGAGGTGCAGCCTTAAGTATAGCCTATATAACTAAGAAGCCTATCCTATTCTTGGGAATTGGGCAAAGATATGAAGACCTAATACCCTTTAGTAAAGATAGCTTTATAGATGTAATCTTAGGTAATAGAGAATCTTTATTAAGGTAATATGTTAAAGGCTTTCTTAACCGGTGATGAATTAGATGGAAAAGAACTAAATTATCTTTTAGAGTTAGCTGAGCTTTTTAAACTTAAAAAATTTGATTTTAAACCTTTAAAAGGTAAGAAGATAGTCTTACTCTTCCAGAAACCATCAACAAGAACAAGGGTAAGTATGGAAGTAGGCATCAATGAATTAGGAGGATATTCTATTTACCTAAGTCAGAGTGAAACCCAATGGAGTAGAGGTGAGAGTATGGCTGATACAGCTAAAACTTTATCTCTTTTCTTTGATGCCATTGGGGCAAGAGTTATAGAGCATAAAGATCTAGAAGATTTAGCTGAGAATGCAAAGGTCCCTGTGATAAATGCCTTATCTAACAGATATCATCCCTTACAAATGCTAGCCGATTTATTTACCATAAAAGAATTAAAGGGGAAAATTAAAGGCATTAAAATAGCTTGGATAGGAGATGGAAATAATGTTTGTAATTCCTTAATACTTGGGGCTTCAAAGTTAGGAAGTCATTTAATAATCTCATCTCCTAAGGGCTATGAACCTAGTAAAGAGATAATTGAAAAGGCTATAACTTACTCAAAGAGGTCTTTAGGCTCCATAAAACTAATAGATGAGCCAAAGGAAGCTGTAAAAAATGCAGATATAATTTATACAGACTCTTTCATATCCATGGGAATGGAGAGAGAAGCTGAAGAAAGGTTAAAGGCTTTTCTACCTAAGTATCAGGTGAATTCTGAGCTTCTTAGCCTAGCTAAGAAGAATGTGAGTTTTCTTCACTGTTTACCAGCCTTCAGAGGTAGAGAGGTTACTGGTGAAGTTATCGATGGAGATAAATCAGAAGTATGGAGGCAAGCAGAAAATAGATTACATACCTTTAAAGCTTTTTTATGCTATATCTTTCTAAAGAAAAAGAAATTAGATAATCTCTTTAAAAAGGTATCTTGATAGATCCACTTTACCTCCTTTTATCTCAATACCCTCTTCTTCTAAAAGCTTAAGTTTCATCTTAACTCCTAAAGAATAACCTCCTAACTTACCGTCAGATTTAATGACCCTATGGCAAGGGACAATTATGGGATTTGGGTTCCTTGCTAAAGCCCTTGCAACCCTTCTGCTTCCTTTTTCATTACCTAAAGCCTTAGCTATCCTTTTATAGGTGGAAACTTTTCCTTTAGGTATTTTTGAAACAATTTCATAGACCTTAAGATCAAAATTAAAGTTTAATCACCTCTAATCCAAAATCCTGTATTAACTTTATTATTCTTTCTTTCTCTTTTCCCAAACCTTTACCATTTAATAGGGCATATTTTATAGGTTGAATAGATTTCCTCATTATATGATCCATCATAAATTCATCTAAACAGCTTAAAGAGTATTTAGGAACCATATGGGCTATGGGTATATCCCCTTTAATAAGGTAATTTGTAAACTTTTCTGAGTAGTGGGGCCCTCCTAAAGCTAGAGCAGCATCACAGAGCTTTACTTCTTCTTTTAAAGTATTCACTAGGGCTTCACATACAACTTTAGCAGCCTTATCATCTCTCCAATTCTCTTCCTTTGAGCCCAATTCAACAAAGAGAAAGGGACTCTTTGATGATGTAGGACCATGATGAGTGGGTTCTAAAGTTATCTGATAATGGCTTACTTTATCTCTTAAGTTATAGATATGAGTTATGTAGCTCTTTAATAGGCTTGGCCAACAATAGGCTACTTCCCTTTTATTCCCTCCTAAAGAATTATCGTAACAAAGGTTACCTGGAAAATGGGAGGTTAGAGTGGGTATTTTACTTTCAGATCTATGCTTTGAAAGAAATATATAGCAAAAATCTTCCTTATAAGGAAGATCATCGGAAAAGATCAATTCTTTATCTATTAATTCCAAAGAAAAGAGCTTTGATTCATAAATTTTCCCCTCTTCTATCTCCTTAAGCTCTTCAAAGTTAAATAAATTTCTGAAGAGGGTCATACTTGCCTCATCTAATTTAGAGGCTATTAGAAAGAATTTATAAGATTTCATGGATTCTCAGCTTTGCTCAAATCGTATCCATAGGTTTTTGAAAAGTCCTTAAGAAACTTTGAAAGCATCCAAGAACCTATAGGTCCAAAGAGTCTGTAGGTTAGATTTATCCAAGGCCCCTTTAAGGTTCCAGGATGAGGATTGGTAAGTTCGTATATCATGTGCTTATAAACTCTATAGAAAAGTAGAAATCTGGCTTCAGTCATTCTCTTGTTGAAATCAAAGGCTTCCTCTCCCCTCATAACTCCTATTGGTATGAAGGGGAAAACTCCTATCCAGAAGTGAGTCTTTTCTTTACCAACCAATTTTGGAAGCTCTTTTTCCATTCTATCTATCAATCTTATACTTTCCCAAACATCTTCCTCTGTTTCTCCTGGTAAGCCAGTGATCATAGTATAAACAGGGAACCAATAATTCTCGTTAAAAACTCTGGTTCCTTCAAATACAACATCCTCCCATTCCTCAGGGCTAAAAGGCTTACATTTAAGGGGCATCCATTTTTTAATTAAGAAGCTAGAGCCTGTCTCAATACCTGTCTGTATTCCTATCCAATTATCTGGTCCCGCCCTTATAATTTCGGATAGCTCTCTTATAAGATCTGGATCTGCAGCGGCAGGAGCAACGGTTCCATGGGTTGCGTTGCTATGATTTACCCCTTTTATGGTAATGGCCATTCTGAATAGATCCTTTAGGGCATCTTTATTAGGCAAGAAGTTCCTTCTATCCTCCAAGGAGTAAAGGAAGATATCTTCAGTCTGTAGCCAAGCTTTGTCACCTCCATGCTTAATGTTTAACTTTATCTCCTCTGAAATGGCTTCATAGGGATAGTATCTGGAAGCTCTCAAATTTGGTTCACAGAACTCACAGTTCCTTCCACAACCTCTCATAACTTCAACCAGATCATGACAGCTAGGATTGACTATTAGGGGTATTTCCGATACTTTGGGAAAGCCCTTAACCCTAATTATAGGCTTATAATCCTGAGAATTTTCCTCTAACTCTTTGAACATTTGAGCTATAACATGTTCAACTTCTCCAATTATTACATGGTCTATATTAAGCTCATTAACCCTGAAGGGCTGAAATTCAAATTGCCATGCTCCAGAACCTCCAACCACTATCCTAAATTTTAGATTCTTACTCTTTCTTATACTGTCGATCCTTTTTATGAGCCTTGTGAAAAAAGTGGTGCAAAAGGAAGGAGCCCCTCCATGCCATGTAGCTAACATGGTTAAAGGTCCTAAACCAAAGGCTTCCATAACGTTTACACCCACTATCTTTGTATCTTCCTTGATAAAGTTCTCAAGGTAATCAGGATCTGCAACAACAACTTCTTCAGGCTTATAATCCTTTAAAAGAGCAGCTTCGACCTTTCTCAACCCATAGGGAGCCTTTAAGGCCCTTCCTCTATCATTAGGAATAGGCTTTGCGACCATTTTAAATAGAAACTCAGGCATCATGTTTGAGCTTGCACAAGCCAAAAAGCCTAGATTTGGTATCTCTCTGAACTCACTCATTAACGTTCTATCAGCCGTTAGCACTATCTTCGTCATCTCATTATTTTTTGATGCTTTCTTTTTTAATTTTTTGGTTTAAACTTTTATTATACATTCAGTTAAATCTTTAGAAATTAAACAAAACTTAATACCTTTACCCTTTATCTTAATAAGTTTCCCCTCATAGAACCTATTTCAAAACCCTCCATAATATCATGATTGAAGCACTTAATAAACCGAGAAATGTTATTGCCAGTCTCTCATACCTTACGATGATCTTCCTGAAGTTCTTCATCCATCCGAAGGATCTTTCTTTTCTATCATATCATAGATCTAACCTTCTTTTAGCCAGCTTTATCTAGGGTTCTTGGTCTTCCTTTATGTTTCTTCCTTTCTCTGATAAGTATGTGGGAGCCGATCCTCTTTGCTTCGAGATAGAACCTTTTGATATGCATGCCATACTTTTTATCTTCATAAGCTCTCTTTGGTCTCTTCCTTATTCTTCCTTTCTTCCCTTCAATGCTCTATCCTTATAACCTCCATCAAGGTAATGAGCTCCTTTCCCTCATCTATCAATTGCTCCTAAAGCTATAGCAATTGGTATAGATTCCTTCGTAGCTATTAAATGCAACTTTTCCCCTTTGATCTTTTTTAGCATCATAGCCTATGGCTTCTCCCCCTTCCCTTCCCTTCCCTTCCCTTCCCTTCCCTTCCCTTCCCTTCCCTTCCCCTTTTTAAGTATGGTTGTTCTATCTAGGGAAAGGGTTTAAAGATCTAAATTTCTAGATGAATATCCATCCATCATCAATGAATCCATTATGCTCTTCTACAAACCCTCTTTTCCCATCTCTTTATTCTCCTCCAAGCTTTTAAATATCTCCATATTCTTATGGTAAATCTTTCCAAGGAATCCCTGTTTTTAGCAAGAAAAGGATAGCATTCATATTCCTTCCATCATCAGCTCTATATCTTCCTTTCTTAGCTTGCTTTGGTAGTAGAGGCTTGATATACTATTGCTGACCACCCAATCCTTTAAATTTCATCAAGCTAACTGAAAGATAAATTATTGAAAGAAATCAAAGACAAAAAGTTTTGATGGTTGCTCAAGATAGTTTTGAAATAGGTTCAATAATCCTTTTGACTCTACACAGTAAAATAATTTTAAATAAGTTATAGAGCCGTTTGTCTTTAAATTAGATTATGCTTTTCCTTTAACTCCTTTACCTTACTCGCTATTTCATCAAAATTCCATCTTAAAACGCTAAACCTAGCTAAATCTACTTTCCAAGAACCCTTTCTATTCTGCCAGCGATAAAACCTTAAATCCTTTCCCCTTTCACTTTTAACTACCACTAAAGCCATAATTAAATTACTGCTTCTGTAAAGGTCAAATCCATCTATTACCTCTAAGCCTTCCGATACTGGATACTTCTCTTTGCTCATAATAAAAGCATGGATTTAAGTAAAGATAAACTTTATCCTACTACCTTAGCTAAATCTTCAAAACTATCTAAAATTAGATCAGCCTTTATAGGGCTTTATAAATCTCCTTATGCCTATTAACAAAGATCGAATTTAGATCAAAGCTCTTCCCCTTAAAACATCAAATTGATGAGAAGATATGTAGATTTTTTATGGGGCTTAGCCTTTAAACTTTCTGTTGCTTTTTGTGAATCTTTAGTGAAGGTTTATAACAAAGAGAATCTTGAGCCGATATGATGCTTTTAACTTCAACCTTCAATTTCCTCGCTAATTTAGCCAATTGTTTTCTATCTCCGTTGGATAGGAAGGAAATGAGATATTTCTTGCTAAAGACCTTTAGGGTTAGATTAACATCAGGAAAAGCTTTAAGCTTGCCCCAGGCTAATAAGAGGCTCCATATCCTTTTTTTCTAAGTTTTAAATTGTATCTTTTTGGAACGTTTATCAGGAATGCTTGGCTATGCTTTCAAAACTTCCATGTTCTTTACCTAAAAGAGTGTTTATCATGGTAAGCTTAAGTTGAAGGTTTCTCCAATCCCTTAGGAAATCTTTTACTAAATCCTCTCCAATGATTCCTTTAGATAACAGCTTATATAAGCTATTATACAAATCAAAGAGAGTACCAAATACATCAAAGCAGGGCTTAGCCTTTAAATGCATCAAAATGGATAAAAGAAATTTAATTTATATGGCTTCTTCTCCTCTTTCACCCGTTCTAATCCTTATTATATCTTGTATAGGAGAAACAAAGATCTTTCCATCTCCCACTTCCCCTGTAAAGGCTCTTTCTCTTATTATTTTAATTACTTTATCTAACTCTCCATCCCTTATAACTAGCTCAACCTTCAATTTAGGAAGCAAATCCACTCTTACTTCTCTTCCTCTAAAATTCAATATGTATCCTTTCTGCCTTCCTCTCCCTCTTACTGGATATACTGTTAAGCCCATAATCCCTTCTTTTGCTAAAGCAAATTTAACATCGTCTAACTTTTCCTGCCTTATAATAGCTTCAACCTTAAGCATTCTCTCTTAACCTCTTTAGCATAACGTTATCCATAAACTCGTAGAATCCTCTATCTCTATACCATCCTTTTAAATCTTTCAAAGAGTAGTTATAATCTAAGGGGTAGACACCCAATCCTATAGCATTAAGACCTTTGCTTAAAGCATATTCTTCTAAGAAATCGATCAGTATCTTTCCTAAACCTCTATTCCTAAATTCCCTCTCTATAAATAATCCATCTAGCCAAAGCATCTTCTCCCTTTCTTTAATTTTCACCACAATTTCTCCAACCTTTTTTTCATAATCTCTAGCTATAAAGCATACTATATTCTCTTCACCATTAGGAATTTCATATCTTTTCTCAAGTTTAACCCCTTGAACTGCACTAGACAATTTTAATCATCTAACCCATATTTTTGGGCATATATAAATTTTATTTTTGAAAAATTAAATAAACATTTATAATTTTTTTGAATAAATGTTTATTTGAAAAGTCCTATCCCTTAGGATAATGGACATATGTTCCGAAAAGAAAAAAATTATGAATGAATGTATAGAAATTTTAGAGAAAGATTTATATATGTCCAAAAGATATAGCTTGGATTAAGGGATTGGAAAATGGCAATAGATAGTGGAGATACAGCCTGGATTCTTGCATCAGCTGCCTTAGTTATGATAATGACCCCTGGAGTTGGGTTCTTCTATGGGGGGTTAGTTAGGAAAAAGAATGCTAATTCCATAATAATGCATGCCTTTACCACCTTAGCTTTGGTTAGTGTTATATGGGTTCTCTGGGGTTATTCTCTAGCTTTTGGACCTGATGTGGGAGGAGTTATAGGCTCCCTTGATTGGATTGGGCTTAATAACGTTGGATTAGAGCCCTATGATGCTTACTCATCTACTGTACCTCATCAAGCCTACATGATCTTTCAAGCCATGTTTGCTATAATAACTCCAGCTTTGATAGTGGGAGCCTTCGCTGAAAGGATGAAATTTTCAACCTTTATACTTTTTATAATACTCTGGTCTACCTTTGTTTATAGTCCTATTGCCCATTGGGTATGGGGAGTGGGAGGATGGATCAGGAATTTGGGAGCCTTGGATTTTGCAGGAGGCACTGTAGTTCATATAAACTCTGGAATAGCAGCCTTAGCAGCAGCTTTAATCATAGGAAAAAGAAAAGGTTTTGGAAGACAGCAGATGCTTCCTCACAATGTACCCCTTGTAGTTTTAGGAGCAGTTTTATTATGGTTTGGATGGTTTGGATTTAACGCTGGAAGTGCTATAGCTGCAGGATCTTTAGCTACAAGTGCCTTTGTAGTAACTAACACAGCTACAGCTGTAGCTGCACTAACATGGCTAATGGTAAGCTGGTTACATAAAGGAACTCCTAGTATAGTTGGAGCTTGCACAGGAGCTGTTGCTGGCTTAGTGGCCATAACCCCCGCTTCAGGCTTTGTAAATGTCCTTGCTTCCTTAGTTATAGGCTTTGGGGCTGGAATATTTTGCTACCTTGCAGTACAATATAAGAATAAGAAAGGCTTTGATGATTCTTTGGATGTATGGGGAGTCCATGGTATAGGAGGAACCTGGGGAGCCATAGCTACTGGTTTATTTGCAAGCACAGCAATTAACCCTGCTGGTTTTGATGGATTAGTATTTGGAAATCTAGCCCAAATGATACCTCAACTTATAGCTGTAGCTGCTACTTGGGGTTATTCCTTTAGCGTTACTACCTTAATACTGAAGGTATTGAATAAAACAATAGGGTTAAGGGTTAAGCCAGAAGAAGAGGAGATAGGACTGGATATAGCTATTCATTCTGAAGAAGCTTATAGTGAGAGTTAAATAACATTTTTCATTTTACTCAAAGAACGTAAACTCAGTTGAAAATTAATCCTTTGCTTTCTTCTTCTACTTATTCTTCTTATTCTAACACATAATAGGTAATAAAGTATTTCTAAAAATTGTAAGAAAGTGGAATTGTCAAGATAAGCCCAGCTTTATCTCAAGTTATAAAGCCTTATGTATACATCTAGGAACTCATCTGCTATGATGTTATACTCTAATTGGGAGAATGTTATCTTGACAATCTCTTTAAAACTTCCATGATTTTATCTTCCTTTCTATACTTTTAAAATTATGATAAAGGTAAGAAGTTACTATCTCTATTGAGGTAAGAATAAGATGAATATTCTTTAACTTAAGGGTTATAATTTAAATTCTCGCTTTTGCTTCTAGCCTATATAAATCTTTCTTCCATACAGGTTGTGTCCCAAAAGTTTGTTTCATCATTTGGTCAAGCATCTTAGACTTGGCAGGTAATGGGCTTTTTGGCGGTCATAGCTGTGGGGGGAGATAAAGAAGAGGAATTGGAGGGCTTATGATAGGTTCAGGAAGGTAGAAGAGCAAACCTTTCTTAAAATGGCTAGAAATATAGTCTTTAAGATGGACCCTCCTTGGGAGGCAAAGGAGGTTGTTAGGCCATCGATGTGAAGTGCATGGTTTTATGCTGCCTCTTCAAGTATAAGTTCAAGTATGATTATCGAGGCTTGGTATCCCATCTTAACTCATAAAGACCTTTTGAAGCTGATAGGCTTGAAGAGATCTAAGCAGGAGCTCCATCCATAGAGCCATGGCTAAGCTTCCAATACCGTATCTGAGGAGGCTTAATGACGAGGTAGTGAAGGACTTCAAAAGGGGCTTTGGTTGGGGATGCTACAGGCTTCTCCACGAAGAGGTATGTGAGATGGTATGATGTGAGAAGGAAGAGGAAGAAGCGTAAAGGCTTCAGAAAGCTTCACGCCATAGTTCATGTAGAAAGCAAGGCCATCTTAAGCATACACGTTACGAAGGGATCGAGAAATGATTCACCCTACCTGAAGATGATGCTGAAGAGTATACCGAAGGGTGAAGGAGACTTCTGCCTCGATAGAGCGTATCTATCGAGAGAGAACTGCAACCTCATCTCTGAGAAGGGTAGAGTGCCATACATAAAGCCGAAGAGTAGCACGAAGGTGAAGGCGAAAGGGTCACAGAGATGGAGGCGTATGATCCATCTATATATATAGAGCTTAAAAAGAGGAGTTCAATATACATTACCACAAGCGCTCATAGCTGAGGTGCCCTATTCAGTCATAAAGAGGATATTCGGATACACCCTAACATCCCTAAGATGGATCACCCAAAGAATTGAACTATTCATAAAGGTCATATCTACAATATCGACAGAGCCATCAAAGACCAAGTCTACCAACTCTACAAGGAATGACTTTTGGGACACAACCTCTTCTTATTTTCCCTCGGCTGTCTACTTAGTAAATTCTAACATCTTATCCTTTGATAGCTTATTATAATATTTCTTCAATTTATCTTTAATCTTAGTTCAAACATTCTATAGGATAAAGATAATACCAGAATAAGCCTATTTAAAGGGTTGGTTTCTACGCTTAATTCTTTAGCAGCATAAATTAGTCTACTCACACAAAACCTTAAGAACATTGTTAAATACAACTAATCAGCCTAAAATTATTAAAGCATCTTTACAAATTTTCCACCATTACTAACACATGTTTATATTTTTGAACTCATAACTTTTTCTTGTGCTTATATGAGTGAAGTAAGGTATAGAGCTGGGCACATAGCTTTACGTAAGGTGCTTGATAGGTGGAGATATAGGTGTTAGATAAAGGTAATGGTAGCAGTATCTGATAAGATCCTTGAGACTATAGCTTTAGCTAATAGCAGTTATAAAACAGATACTTCTCAGCTTCTTGTCTCAAGAGGATTCCTTATGTAGAACAGCTTAGATCTAGAAGCCATTAGGAAGCCAATAACTATAGAGTATGATACCGCAGGTGTGCCAATAGTTATGTATGCTTATTTGAGGGTCTGTAAAGTAAGGCTACTGAAAGCGATAAAATGTCTAAGGTAGTAGAGACAGATCTACTAATTTCACCAGTAGAGAGGGAGGTTATCATGAGCGATGCACTGATCGAAGAGTTGAGGATAATTATCCTGAGCGCTAGGAGAGGGTTATGAAGGTTCTCAGATGCCCCTTTGGATAGAATCAGAAATCCATATAGACCATGCTATTGGTGAGTGAAGGGTTCTGAATTGTAGTCTTTTGCATACATACGTAGCCCTTAGGATTCGAGCTAGGAGTCCTCTCATAGAGTTCCTCATAAGCTCAATTTATAAAGTTGCTCACTCCTTACAGCTATTTAAGTCCTTTCATTTCTATCCCATGCCTTATCCTTGACTTCTTTAGGAATCTGTGTATAGAATTATTATTCCACTCAGTAAATTCTAAAAGATAGTAGAGGACAATTATAGCAAAGTTTAAAACCTTAAAAATTAGCTAAAAGGAAGTGCAAGCTCAAGTGTTAGATAGGGAGGGAAAAGAAGTAAAGAGTATAGAATTGCCTAAAGTATTTTCTTTAAAGGTTAGAGAGGATTTAATAGAGAGAGCTTTTTGGATAATCTTTACCCATAAGCTTCAGAGAAAAGGGACAGACCCTTTGGCTGGAGAAAGAACAAGTGCCGAATCAAGGGGTACTGGATTAGGTATAGCAAGAATGGCAAGGGTAAAGGGAGAAAGGTATCAAAGGGCAGGACAAGCTGCAGGGGTAGCGGGAGTGGTAAAGGGTAGAGTGGCTCACCCTCCAAAGTCAGAGAAGGTAATTAGAAAGAGAATAAATAAGAAGGAAAGGTTATTAGCTCTAGCTCACGCTATAGCTTCAACAGCAAATATAGAATTGGTAAAGAAGAGGGGGCATAAAGTTGGTAACCTAAAGGGCTTACCCCTAATCGTTACCTCTGATATAGAAGAGTTAAAGAAGGCAAAGGAGCTATTAGCCTTAATAGAAAAGCTTGGGCTTAAGGAAGAAATGGATAGAGCTAAAAGAGGAATGAAGAGAACCTCTGGAAAGGCTAGAAGGAGAGGAAGGGCAAAGAGGGTTCCTAAAAGCTTGCTAATCATTGTAAATAAAGATAAAGGTATAAGCAAAGCCTGTGGCTCTTTACCAGGAGTAGATTGTGTGAAGGTTAAGGATTTAAGCCTATTAGATTTAGCTCCAGGAGGAAAGGGAGGGAGGTTAACCCTTTGGACAGAAGGGGCTATAAAAAATATAAATGATAATCTGATAAATTTGCCAGCTTTAGTGTGAGAATATGGGTGGAATGGGGGGAAGTAGGGTAACAAAGAGGGAAGAAGCTCCAGCCTTTTGGAGAATAAAAAAGAAAGTTAAAGAATTTACTATTACTCCTTCTCCTGGACCACATCCAAAGAAAGAATGCTACTCTTTAGGGGTTTTAATTAGAGATGTTTTGAATTTAACATCAAATATGAGGGAAACGAAGGCTTTAATTAAAGAGGGAAAGGTTCTTGTAGATGGAGTGATTAGAAAGGATTTAGGTTTTCCTTTAGGACTTATGGATATCATTGAGATTCCTTCTATAAAAAAGGTTTACAGATTGGTACCTCAAAAAAATTTACCTTTATATCCCTTGGAGATAGACCCTAAGGAAAGGGAGCTTAAACTATGCTATGTTAAGAGAAAGTTAGCTATTAAAGGTAATAAGATTCAATTGGGCTTACACGATGGTAGAACTTTAATTCATGACTCAGGAGTAAAGGTTAGAGATTCTCTGCTTTTAGAGGTTCCTAGCCAGAAGGTAATTGAGCATTTAAGATTAGAGAAGGGAGCTTTGGCTTTAGTTATAAAGGGAAAGTGGGTTGGTGCCCTAGGAAAGATAGTGAGTGTAAATAAAGGAAGCTTTTCTACACCTCCCACAGTGAGCTTAGAGATTGATGGAGAGCAATTTAACTTAAGAAAGGATTCTATAATGGTAATAGGAAAGGATAAGCCCTTAATAACTCTAGGCTAAATTATCCATTCTTCTAATTTATAAGCACTATCAAAGAAAAGGTATTCGTATTTACTGGTAATTGTAAAATGGGCTTTAACAGAATTTTTATTCTCTAAGGTTAAACTCTCAGATACATTATCCATCATATCTATAACAGATAAACATACCTTACCGAAATCTTCTGCTGAATAAGTTTCTATCCACCTCTGGTAAAGTTCCTTTCTTGATCCTCTCTTGCTAAGCTCTTTCCCCACTTCCCAATATATCCAATAGCAGGGTAATAGGGAACCTAAAACCTCGTGAAAGGGTCTTGAGTAGGCTATTGCAATTAAATAGTTAGTGTAGGCTAAGTTAGTAGGGCTCATGGGCTTAGAGTAAACCTCTTCTTTACTAAGTCTCCAATCTTTAAAGAAAGAGTCATGGAGGGCTCTCTCAACTATAAGGGTATTTTTTGAGTGCTCATTAAGGGTTAATAGCCAATCCTCCCTTGGAGCCTTTGATGCAGCTAAGCTTAAGGCTTTAGCAAATTCTCTTAAGTATAAAGCATCCTGTATTACATAAAACTTAAATTTCTCTTCTCCTAGGCTTCCAGTTACTAAACCTTTTAGAAATTCATGCTCTATTATGGCTTTATAGATATCCTTCACACTTTCCCAAAGCTCTTCAGAGAACTTCAATATTATCACATTATTTCTTCTTAATTCCTTAAATATTTTATAAGGTTTGAACATGAAAATTTTTTGTAGTTTTACACTGAAATTTTTAAAGCCCAAGTATGATCTTGGGAACATTTCTTTTTTATCATGGCATTTTCCAGAACTTACTTTAGGTTTATACTCCAAATATATTCAGTATTATATGATGCCCACAAGTATAACAACCATTAAACAGAAAAACAAACCAAAGATATGCTTGAGGAATTAGGTAAAAAGAATGAGAGATATAATTCTAAAAAGGTTAATAGAATAATTATTATTACAGAGGTGAGAAAATAGGGATTCATTATTTTTACGTAAGCATAATATTCAGAATGACTCTGAATTACAACTAGCTAGATGGAGGTTGGGAATACTATAGGTAAAGATGTTCAAGAGATTCGCAACTTTGTGGACATATTGGTAAAGGAACCTCTTAATTACTTTGTTTCAAATGATGAAATAAGACCACAGGATTATATAACACGTCTGCCTTATCCAGGTAAAATTCAAGGTGATGAGATAATAAGAAAAGAACAGGCAAATCATCTAAAGAATGGTACTCAATTGTGGATAAATTAGTTGTGAAAGAAAAGGGACGTACTTTAACTGCAAAGTTTCTTAAAGAAGAATATAAACTTAGCTCTTGGTGGGGTTGTGTCCCAAAAGTTTGTTTCATCATTTGGTCAAGCATCTTAGACTTGGCAGGTAATGGGCTTTTTGGCGGTCATAGCTGTGGGGGGAGATAAAGAAG
>JARVJX010000038.1 GCA_029775995.1 Nitrososphaeria archaeon
TGCTATACTCCTTAGATATGAACCTGAATAATGCAGGAGGGCTAGAGGATCTTATCTTGCAAAGGCACCTTATTCCTCTTAAAGATCTTAGCCTCCTTAACCATCCTCACAAGGTAATCCAGTCCACTCATAGAGTATGGAGAGAGGGAAATAGAACAAAAAGCCTAAGGTTAAATAGAATATACAGAATGAGAACGTTATCTTGACAATCCCTATTATATTAATAAGCACCAATAACTTTTTCAAGCTGGTTTCACCAAGCTCTTTACTATATCTTTAACATCCCAAACCTCTAACTCCTCTGATTGCCTCGTTAGATTTTCTTTATCTGGTATAACAAGGATTTTTACAAGAAAACCTTCATAGCTTTTCCTCTATTTCCCTCAAATCTTTCAATTCTCTGCTCCACTTCACTTCAGCAACAGCCTTTAACTTCTTAAAATCTACGGGAGCTATAAACACTTCATAATCTTTTTCAATAATTCTTTCCCCCTATAACCCCATTACCTTTGCTAACAATCTTCTTACAAACTCTTAATTGAGAGCTTTAAGAAAAATTAATTAATCCTACACTTTTAATTCGATTGCTATGAAGGCTATTCTTCTTAAAGAGTTTGGAGGTCCTGAAAAGTTAGTATACGAGGAATTTGAAGAGCCAAAGATTAAAGAAGATGAGGTTTTAGTTAGGGTTAGAGCCTGTGCCTTAAATAGATTGGATTTATGGATAAGGAAAGGGGCTAGAGGCACATTAAAGCTTCCCCACATATTAGGTTCTGACGTTTCTGGAGAGGTTTATGAGATAGGAAAAGCAGTAAGCAAATTTAATATTGGAGATAAGGTTATGGTATCTCCAAATTTAAGCTGTGGAAAATGCTATTACTGCTTATCTGGGCAAGATAACTTATGTCCAGAGTATAGCATATTGGGTGCTAAATGTCATGGGGGCTATGCTGAATATCTTAGAATTCCTGAAGTAAATTTAATTTCCCTACCAAGCAATAAGAGCTTTGAAGAAGCTGCAGCCTTTCCTCTAACCTTCTTAACTGCTTGGAGAATGTTAGTAACCCATGCTAAAGTTGGTCCAGGAAAGACCCTTTTAATATGGGGAGGAGGCTCTGGGGTTGGTAGTGCAGCTATACAAATTGCCAAGCTCTTCAATGCAAAAATTATAACTACTGTTGGAAGAGAAGATAAAGCCCCTAAGGCTAAGGAAATAGGGGCAGATTACGTTTTAAACCACTATAAAGACGATATAGTTGGTGAAGTAAAGAAGATTACTAAGGATGAAGGAGTAGACATTGTTATAGACCATGTAGGAGAAGCAGTATGGGAAAGAAGCCTTTTATCTCTAAAGAAGGGAGGCATATTAGTAAATTGTGGTGGAACTTCAGGCATCAACGGGAAAGTGGAAATTAGAAGGTTATACTGGAACCATTTAAAAATAATAGGCTCCACCATGGGAACAAAGGGAGAGCTTTTAGAAGCTGTTAAATTCTTTGCTGAAGGTAAATTGAAGCCTGTAATTCATCAAGTATTTCCCTTAAGAGATGCTTCAGAGGCTCATAGGGTTATGGAAGAGGGCAAGCACTTTGGTAAGTTGGTACTTAAAGTTAGTTAATTTTTAAGAAAAAAATAACTATAATAATTGATGGTAAAATATGACCTTTGGTGAAGAAATATTCTTAGACTGTAGGTTAAGAAGCCTATTACAGAATCCGGATAGGCTCTTAAAAGAGTTTGGTGTATGTGCTGAAGATGTGATATTAGATGTGGGATGTGGTTCAGGCTTTCTTACCATACCAGCTGCCGAGTTAGTAGGGGAAAAGGGAATAGTTTATGCCATTGATATAGATTTAAGGAGACTGAAAAAGCTTTCAAAGCGGGCTATAAAATTTGGGTTAAGGAACATAGTAATGGTAAATACTGATGCTACACATATACCTCAAATTCCTAACAGTAATGTGAATAAGGCTATATTATTTTTTAGCTTACATCACATAGAGAATAGATCTGGAGCCTTGAAAGAAATTTGGAATAAGGTTAAGCCTAATGGAAGGGTTATGATGGTAGAGCCCATTAATTCACGCCTTTTAGGCCATGGAACAAATCCAGAAGAAATCCTGGCTTTATGTAAGGGTATAGGATTCAAAATCCTTAAATTTTCAAGGGGATTATTTACTTGGAAAGTTTTTTTGAGAAGATAAAAAGTTGAGCATACTTATAGCAACATCCTATATTTTTATAGCGGCTCCCTTTTCCTTTCATCTTCTTTTACTTTGAGGAAAGACCTAAAGAAATCTTGTATTAACTTAGTTTAAAAAGAGATATACTGTTTTATACCAAAGATTCCTCCCAAAAATTCTCCAAAGAGAAAGGCACCTAAAGCTGTACCAAAGGTTAAGCCTACACTGAGTAGAAACTCTCTTGAAAAGGACCTTTCAGCTACTACAGCCCCATAAAAGGTAAAGGAAGCTATCATAATTATAGCAAAAGCAAGGGAAACTGTAAAAGCGTATAGCATATCTTTAGTTAAAAAGTAAGGTAAAGCTAATAGAGTAACTGCTGCTATATAAGCAATTCCTGTAAAGAAAGCCGATAAAATAGGCTTTTTTGTTGGGTCATGCCTAGCCTGAAGATAAGATGCTGAAGCCATGGAAATAGCTGCTGCAAATCCCACTACCAATCCAGCTATACCTGCTATCAAAGTAGAACTAGTTACACCTAAAAAACCTGCATGAACCCCTGTTATCTCGATTATAGCATCTGCTAAGCCTAGCACTATAAAGCTCATATATCTAACTACCCTTTCATCCAATTGAGATACAAAGAAATTCTCGTGCTCTTGCTCATCCTTTATGATGGATTCTAAAATAGGTCTATCTTTCTCTTTCAATAAAGGTAAAAGATTCTTATAGTTTGTAATTACATACTTTTCATGCCTTTCAAGAAGTTTTAAAGTGAAGGTCAAGCCAAATAAAAATTTTAAGATGATGAGAGAGAAAAGGAAGAATCTATTTACCTTTGGTACATAGCTATCATCTACATACTTGCTCCAAAATTGATAGTGCTCATATTCTTTTTCTGATAAAGATTGAAGTAGTTTTTTTCTATGCTCGTTCTTCTCTCTCTTTGCTAACTCTCTGTATACTTTATGGTCTACATACTCATCTTTATAATAGATTTTAAAATCTTCCATCTAAGTTCCTTTTCTTAAATTTATTATAAAGATTCTGGTTCCCATACTTCCTCTTTAAAACTTTCCTTCTTATTTGCGTATCTAGCCATGACAAAGAGCAAATCTGAAATTCTATTCATATAGGCTAATAGCTCATCCCTTACTCCTTCTTTAAGATATAGAGCTACCAGATTCCTTTCAGCTCTTCTAGCAGTAGCTCTAGCAAAGTGAAGATAGCTTGCTAAATTACCACCAGAAGGGAAAATGAACTTTGTTAAAGGTTCTAAGTCTTTATCTAATTCATCTATTTTCCTTTCAAGATTTTCAATATGGCTCTTATCTATCTTTGGGATCTTTACTCCTTCAGTTCCTTTTGGAGAGGCTAATTCAGCACTTATTATAAAGAGGTCTCTTTGTATTCTAGTTAAAATATCATTAATTTCCTCAAGCTTTGAGAAAGACCTAATTAAGCCCAAAAGGGAATTCAACTCATCTATAGAACCATAGGCTTCAATTCTTGGAGAGCTCTTTGGAACCCTTATTCCTCCTAACAAACCCGTTTCTCCTTTATCTCCTGTTCTGGTATAAATTTTTATTTTACTCACATTTGTGTAAAGGAAGCTTAATATGTAAATTTTAAAGAGAAATAGATAGAGTAAGTTGGAAGTATTCATTAAGAAGGTTGAAGGTGAAAAGGGTAGAGCTAGACTCATAAAAGGCTATGCTAAAATTTATGATGAGAATTATAACTTCAAGGCTTTAGCCATAGATACTCACGGAGGACCTAGCCTTGGGGCTCAGTGGAGTAAAATGAGCTTAGCAAAGATGAAGAAGAGGTTTAGTAAGGATGAGATCGATGAACTCTTGGTGGAATTACAGAGAAAATTGGTGATGGGGGATGTATTCTTTGAATCCCCTTAGCTTTATATAATGTAGGTTAATTCTCTTAAAGAGCTTATAAGATAATCAGGCTTTGCTTTGATTAAATCCTCTTTACTGCTTATACCTCCCAAAATGGCTATAGCTTTTAAACCTGCTCTTCTACAGGCTTCCACATCATAAACACTATCCCCTATATAGAAGGAAACTTTGGGATCAGCTTTAAGGAGGCCTAAGGCCCTTTCTAACCCTTCTGGATAGGGTTTAAGCTTTTTTACATTCTCTCTAACTAATATAACATCAAAAAAATCTCTCAAGTTATGCTTATCCAATACGATACTAACGGCTCTTCTACCGTTATTAGTAACTAAGCCTAGCTTTAAATTAGGTTTTAATAGCTTTAGAACTTCTTTGGCACCATCACAAAGCTCCGCTTTATAAGAAGCTTCTACCTCATATTTTTCTATAATTCTATAAATTTTTTCCTTAGCTTTCATGGAATCTAATTTATAGCTCTCAGCAAAGATTTCAATTTTATCCAATATGTGTTGAGTTCCATCCTTTATGGAAAAATGCTTTTTTTCTATTCCCATATTCCCTATGCTCTCTATTATTTCCCTTTTTACCTCTAACCACTTAATCTTAAATTTGATTAGTGTACCATCTAAATCGAAGATTATACTCTTCATCCTTCAGCTTTAGTTATTAAAACATCCTTTACCTTTACCCAAGGAGATAACACAGGTATCTCAACTTCCCACCATTTTATCCATCTTCTCTCCTTGCTCATTTCATCAATTTCTTTTAGCATCCTTGGTAGAGAATCTGTAATCCTTAAGCCTGCTATGGAATGTTTTATTTCACCATCTTCCACAAGGTATGTGGCATCTCTAGGCAAAGTTGAAAAGGCTCCTTCCCTCAAATTCTGAAATCTAGTATACCAGTTATTAGTTACTATTAAGCCCTTTTTCATACTCTTTACCATATCATCATAGGTACTATTACCCCCTTCAACTATTAGGTTCCAGGGTGAAGGCTCTATAATTCCAGCGTTTCCTGTACTTTTTGTATTAAATTTCTTTGCTGTGGTTAAGTTATGAAGATAACCCTTCAATAAACCTTTTTCAATTATCTTTGTATTACCACTAACATAGCCTTCATCATCAAAGACTCTACTATTTAATGCACCATAAACTAAAGCAGAATCAGAAAGAGAGAAATCTTCTACAGCTACTTTACTATCCAATTTATCTACAAGAAAAGATATGCCTATTTCAATGGCATAGGCAGAGGAAAAGTAGCCTATATGCTGAAATAAATCAGCAGATACAGTAGGGCTATAAAGAACTTCATACTTTCCTTCTTCCCAATTTCCTCTCCTTTTGCTATTTAATGCATGCTCTCCAGCCTCCCTCCCAGCCTTTTCCACATCTAAACCCCTTGAATTTGATGAGCAGGATAAACCATGGCCGCTAATTTCTTTCTCAGTAAAGGCTCTGATATTTATAGTAATTTGTGTAGCTTTATCATCCCTTTCAACTCCTGATGTAGTAAGGATGTAAGAGTAATTGGTTAGGCTTAACAAGGAGCCAGCTACCCTATTAGCCCACTTTAAAGCACTATTAATCCCTGAATTTGCCAAATCTACCAAATCTACATAACCCTTGGCTATCCTTTCATCAAAGTTATAATGCTCTGAAAAAGGTAAGGGGGCCTTTTCTAAAGGAGTGTAATCCTCACTTTCCTTTGAAGATTCACAGGCTTTTATGAGCTTATCGATAAAGTTCTTTAAAGATTCTTCCTTTAAATTGGACGTAGAGCCTAAAAATCTCTTTTTATCTTTAGAAAGGTAAATAAAAACTTCAAAGTTCTCATTTTTCTTGGTTACGGTTATTGAGTTATTACTGAATCTTACCATCCTCTCTAGGATAAGAGAAGCTATTACAGAAGCATCATCAACCCTTTTGCTAACTTCCTTAAAGGTAAATTCACCTAATCTCTTTAAATCTTCTCCTTCAATTACCTCTGCCATACTCTAACACCTCTAAGTCTAAGGTGAGGTCCCCCAGTCCATACTGGTATACCTTGCAAGGGATCACCCTTTCCACACATTCCTGTTACAAATTCCAATTTTTTACCTTTAGCATCTATACTACTCCAAAACTTAGGGGTAGTGATTTCCAAAACTACATGCTTTAAAGGCTCCTTAAGCTCTCCTCCCTCAATTTTATAGCACTCTAAGCCCACATACCTTTGATTGTACCTTTTATCATCTATATTCCACTCCATAAAGCTCTCCATTAAAATTCCCTTTCTAACACCTTTAATTAATTCATCTAAGCTATGGTCTCCTTTTTCAACGTAAGTATTTGCCATTCTTACTATGGGTTCTCTATTAAAGGAATTTGCCCTTGATGCTGCATTGCTAAGGGTTCCAAATTTTTTGGATGTAGCCCTATTATGAAGAAATTCTCTAACTATACCCTTATCCATGAGCACTCTCTTTTTTGCTTTAACCCCTTCATCATCGTAGAGATAATAACCTGAAGAGCCTTCTAAAGTAGGATCATCTATAACGGTAGCTTGCTCACTTCCCACCCTTTTACCCAAATCTTCAGGATTAAGGTAAGATTCTCCAGCTTGAGCAGCTTCTCTACCTAATATTCTGTCCGCTTCTTGAGGATGACCTACCGACTCGTGAGCAGCCAATCCAGATATTAAAGGTCCAAGAATTACATCCACAGATTCACTATCCATCTTAACCTTTGAGGCTAAAATCTTTGTTAGCTGATAGGCTTTCTCTTTTGTTAATTCAAATATAGGCCCCCTTTCTATTCTTTCCCATCCACCACTCCAACCTAGCTTAGAGTAACCTGGAGGTATGGTAACAGTAAAGCTTTCACCATCGTAAACCCCCGATAAATAGCTAGTAAAGCCAACCCTTGGAACCCTTGACCTTATATAGGAACCTTCGCTATTCAAATACTCTTTCTCTTCTACACTTTTACTCACTGAAAGGATTCTGCTTTGGTAAGGGAAACCCTTTGCCCCCTCTATTATATTACTATCAAGGTCTTTGAGAAGAGTAACCATTCTATCAACACCAACATCTTCTAATTTCTCCTTTTCTTCACAGCTCCAATTTGCCTTCTCTGCTTTAAAATCAGAAAGTTCGACTTTCTCCTTTATTGTATTTAAGCTTGATTCAGCCTGCTTGCTCAACTCTTCTATGATGCTACTAATAGATTCTTTTTTTAGAAGGTTTGTGCTTCCAAAGGCTAAAGCCCCTTTCTTTATTATCCTTAATCCTATTCCCCTTGAATCTATGCTTATACCAGGCTCTATTTGACCATTTTTTAGATTCATGCCTTCTCCTGTTATAGTATGAAGTCTAGCTTCAGCATATTCAGAACCTAGGCTCAAAGCCTTATCTATAGCGAAATTGAGTAACTCAATCATCAATTTATCCTATAAACTATAAGTAAATATATTTTTAGAAAGTTCTTTAACTTTTCTTCTTTATTTTAGCTTATAGTTACATTTATTTAATCCTTTTGCTTAAAAAGAGTAAAGATGAGTGATTACATAACCTTATATGGTGGGGTAGGAAAAATTGGAGGAAATATAATTTTATTGGAGGCTAATGAGGAAAGGATACTTTTGGATTTTGGTAAAGATTTTGAACAGTACGCTAAATATTTCGAATATCCCTTTAATCTCCCTACTACTTCTCTTGAAAAGGAACTAATAAAAACGAATATAGTTCCGAAGATAAAATCTCATAGTGGTGAGGAATTAAGAATTTTAGCCAACTTTGAGGATAATAAGATATTAGATGAAGGAGATGTGGATTTAAATGGTGTTTTCATTTCTCATGCCCACTACGATCACTGTGGCCTTTATTCACTATTAAAATCATCAGCAAAGGTATACATGGGTAAAATGAGTAAGCTTATTATAAATTGCTTACAATCTACAAAAAGAGAAATAAGTATAGAGGATAAAATGTTCTGGATAAAAAATGAAGAAAAAAAGGAGCCTAGGATAAAGCTCAGTCTCTTCAGCAATAAGGAGAGAATAAATTTAGGAAAATTTAATGTATTTCCCATGGGAGTAGATCACAGCATACCAGGCACTTATGCCTTCATCCTTAATACTGGGAATTCAACTTTAGCTTATACAGCTGATTTCAGAATACATGGAACAGCTAAGAATTTAACAAAAGAGTTTATAGAATTTGCTGAAGAGCAAGAGGTTGATGCACTAATATGTGAAGGGACAAATTTAGGCATGGGAAGGGTTGAAAGTGAAAAAGATGTGATGAGAGAGATCGAGGAAATTCTTGATAAACATTACTCTTTGAGGAATAGGCTTGTAATAGCTGAAGTAAGGTCTACAGATTTGGATAGGGTTGGAATCCTTTACGATATAGCTAGAAGCAAAGACTTGGAAATCTTAATTAGCACTAAGTTAGCCTATCTAATAAATGAGATTAGAAAGGAGGGCTTGGATAGGAGGCTAATGAGCTCTCTACCCGATTTAAATAGGATTAAAATTCTATCAAAGAAGGAGAAGCCTGATATATGGGAAAGGGAATTAATACAAAAATATGAAACAGTAAATAGTAAAGATTTGGAGAACCCTAAGAAACCCACTTTGCTAATAGATAATAGCAGAGTTGACCCATTTGAGTTAAAGCTACCAAAACTAACTTTATACATATTGAGCATATCTGAGCATACCTTTGAGGAAGAGCAATTTGATCAGGAGAGGTTTTTAAACTCCCTCCTTTTAAATGGTATAATAGTCTACAGGGTTCATTCATCTGGGCATGTGTATCCTCTAGAATTGTTTGAAATGGTAAAGAAGATTGGTCCAAAAAAATTAATTCCTATACATACAGAGCATCCTCATACTTTTAAAGAGCTCTTTGAAGATGTTACTGAAGTTATAATACCTGAAAAAGGTAAAAGCATTAGAATAGCTTAAAAATATCTTTACTCTTAACAAAGGGGTTGAACTTGGTAAACATACTGGTTTCAAATCCTGACTTAACCTTAGCCTTCGTATTAATAGCAATAGCTCTTGGTGTATTAGGTACAGTTATAATTTTAATCAACATAAAGAAGAAAGGTTAAAGGTTAGAATGAATTACTTCTTTACAACTCCACCTTCAGTTATTAACATACATTTTTACTATTCATTAACCATAACCTTAACCTTTAAAAAGCATTTTATCCTTTCCCCAGAAATCTTCAAAGACTATAGCTAAACCTCCCATCATTACCACATCCTCTTTAAAATCTGTTAAAACAATCTCTGGCATTCTATTGGTAATATATTTTCCAACTAAATCCTTTATTCTATCTACCATATAGGGATTGTTTATGGGTATAGAACCTCCTATAATTACCACTTCTGGGTCATAGGAATTTATTACAGAAGCTATACCAGCAGCATGAATCCCATTACACTTCTCAACTATCATAGAGGCTAAGGCATCCCCTTTATTTCTTGCCTCATAGATATCCTTGGCTGAAACTCTTTCTTTCCTTGAAAGCCTCTCTGAAAGAGGGGTAAAGGGTCCTTTGTAATCTTTAAATATTTCAAGAGCTGTATTCCAAATTCCTGACCCACTGGCTAGGGCTTCCCAATGACCATGACCTCCACAGCCACAACGAATCCTAGATTTTTGTTCCAAAACTATATGGCCTATCTCATGGGCATTTCCATCCTTTCCTAAAAGAGGCCTTCCATCAACTATAACTCCTCCACCTATTCCTGTGCTTATGGTTATGTAAACAACGTTATCAAAGCCCTTCCCTTTACCATAAAACCATTCCCCTATGACTGCAGCTAGGCAATCGTTGGCAAAATATATGGGCATCTTTAACGTTGCATTTAGGATCTTTGCCAAAGGTATATTTTTAGCCCTAACATTTACAGGGTTTATTGTTCCAGTTTTTATATCTAAGGGACCTATGGTTCCAATACCTACCGCTGAAATAGATTTAAGGAGCTCTTGAGGGATATCAAAGATGGTCTCTAAAACCCTTTCCACAAATAAAGTAGGGTTTGGCCCTTTATAGGTGGGTCTTTTCACTCTTGCTATAATTTTCTTCTTATCTCCAATAAGGGCTTTTATCCAAGATGCCCCAACATCTAAACCAAGGCCTAAGCTCAAAAAAGCCTCCTTTACATGTTAGAAATTCTCACTACCTATATTTAAATATGGTTTGATTAAATCCCTAACAATTTTAAGGCTATTGGGGTTCTATGGTTGATGGTGGTTTACTTGAAATGGCATAGGTTACTAAGGTTACTCCATCAACTTCATTGGTAATCCTGGAGCTTATTTTAGCAAGTAAATCGTAAGGGATTCTTAACCAATCAGCCGTCATAGCATCGGTAGATTCCACTATTCTAATAGTAACAACATAGCCCAATTTTCTTTCATCTCCCAAAACTCCAACAACCTTATCGTCTCCTACAAAGGCAAAGGCTTGCCAAACCTTATCGTAAAGATTGGCTTTAATCAATTCCTCTTCAACGATATAGCTTGCTTCCCTACAAATTCTTAACTTTTCCTCATTTACCTCTCCTATTATTCTAACAGCTAAACCAGGACCTGGAAAAGGATGCCTTTTTACTATCTCATCAGGAAGACCTAATAGTTTAGCAACCTCTCTAACCTCATCTTTATAAAGTTCTTTTAGGGGTTCAAGAAGCTTAAATTCTATCCAATCAGGGAGACCAGCAACGTTATGATGTGTTTTAATTCTTGAAGCTTTACTTCCCGTTTTTGCACTTTCTATAACATCAGGATATAAAGTTCCCTGGGCAAGCCATCCAAATCTTCCAAGCTCCAAACTCTTTTTTGTAAAGACTCTAACAAACTCTTCTCCTATAACTCTCCTCTTCTCCTCAGGGTCTTTTACCCCTTTTAACTTCTCTAAAAAATCTTCCTTTGCATCTACGAATACTATATTAAGCTTCATTCGCTCCAAAATCTCTAAAACCCTTTCAGCTTCCTTTTTCCTAAGCAATCCATGATCCACAAAGATACAGGTCAAATTTTTCCCTATTGCTCTATCCACTAATACAGCAGTTGTAGTGGAATCAACTCCCCCACTTATAGCACACAAAACCTTCTCATCCTTAACTTTCTCTCTAATTTCTTTTACCTTTTCTTCTACAAAGTTCTTCATATCCCAAGATCTTTCAGCTTTTGAAATTCTGTATACAAAATTTCTAATTATATCTATTCCCCTAGGGGTGTGAGCTACCTCAGGATGAAATTGTACACCAAAGATCAACCTATCTTTGCTTCTTATTGCTGCATAAGGAGAATTATCAGTATGGGCTATAACTTCAAAGTTCCTAGGAAGTTCTTCAACTTTATCTCCATGACTCATCCAGCAATCTATCTTATCTTCTAAACCTTGAAAGAGTTCACTTTTATCATCTATATATAGTGCAGCTTTGCCATATTCTCTTCTTTCGCTTCTCGAAACTTTCCCATCAAAGAGATAGGCAATTAACTGTAATCCATAACATATTCCAAGGATAGGTTTCCCTAACCTAAATACCCTTAAATCACAGATGGGAGCATCCCTTTGATAAACACTGGCAGGCCCTCCTGACAAAATTATGCCCTTTACATCTTCGTTCATCAAATTTTCTATATTTGTATCAAAGGGTTCTAATTCAGCATAAACTCCTACCTCTCTAACTCTTCTACAGATTAAATGGGAGTATTGACCACCAAAATCCAAAACTTTTATGATGCTTTTTGCTTTCATTTAACCTTCCATCTTTTCCAAAACTCTCGTGAAGGTCCAAGTAGCAGTATTAACGATTTCATTTAACCTGCTCTTATCTCTATAATTTTCGATTATTACCTTAAGAAGCTTATTATTTTCCTCTTCAACAGTATAAGAGAAAACTTCATCTTCCTTTAATTTTCCGCTCTTAGAGAGCTCCAAATCCTTACTCTTCATACCCTCCAATACTTTGTTAACGAAGAAACTTTTAAAGGGTGGAATGGTTGTTTGAAAAGTAAGATCGCTAACAGGGACTAAAGCTAACCTTTTCTGAGAAACGTAAATATGAGCCATTAATTTACCATCCTTTGATCTCTTTAAGGGGATAGCCTCTTGATATTCTAAATCTAATCTTTGAGGTTTTTCTTGAACCAGCTCTGAAGCTTGAACAAAGCTTTTCCTTTTAAGGGAAGAATCTATAAAGGCTAATAGATCTTTTGTCCTATTCAATTCAGCCTCTAACCCCTTTATCCTTTCCTCTAACCAAACCTTTATCTCCGCTAACCTCTTTAATTCTTCATCACTAAAGCTCATTCACTTTAATTTGAACATATTTAACTATATAACCTTTATAAAAGCTTTCTTACCAAGAAGTAAGTCTTTCCTTTACCTTTTCTGCTATAGCATCAGCCATCTGGAAAGTTGTCGCATTACCTCCCAAATCATAAGTTAAATACTTTCCTTCACTAATAACCTCATAAGTAGCATCAAAGATAGCCTTAGAAATTTTTTCCTCCTTTAAATATTCGAGCATCCAAGCAGCAGATAGTATGGTTGCTGTAGGGTTAACCTTATTTAAATTTTTATACTTTGGAGCACTACCATGGGCAGGTTCAAACATAGCGTAATTATCACCAATATTTGCTGAATAAACGTTACCTATACTCCCAATAAGGGCAGAAGCTTCCTCTGAGATTATATCCATGAACAAATTAGTGCTTACTAAGATACATTCGTTGAAGCGCTGAGGGTTCTTTATCAGTTGTTGGGCCATATTATCTATCATGTAATCCTCATACTGTATTTCCTTATATTCATCAGCTATCTTTCTTAAACTTTCCAAAAATAACCCATCACTTTCTCTCAATATATTTCCTTTATGAATAGCTATTACTTTTTTCCAGCCCTTTTCCTCAGCCAATTTGAAGGCAAATCTTAAAATTCTTTCACAGCCTTTCCTTGTTACCTTTCTTATGCTAATGGCAGAATCTTCAGATATTTTAAAATCTAAGCCTGAATATAAACCTTCAGTAGCCTCTCTAACACAGATAAAATCTACTTTTCCTAAGGGTCCTTCTCTATTAGGGAAGGTCTTAATGGGCCTAACGTTAGCATATAAATCAAAGGCTTGTCTTATGCTAACTGCAACGCTTCTAGGTAATCCAGGCTTTGGCACAGTAGTGGTTGGACCCTTTAAGCAAGCGTTACTTTCCATTAAAATCTGCCAAGTTTTTTCAGGTATGAAGGAATCTCCTCCCTGCTTTTCCCACCATTCATAACCAGCATCACAAGGGATTAATTCTATATCCTTTAAATTTGCAATGCTCAAAACCTTTAGAGTAGCATCTATTAGTTCAGGACCTACTCCATCTCCTTTTATCAAAGCAACTTTTTTTGGCATCTTACATCATTAGCACTTTTTAAGGGTTAATTAAGTTTAGTGGTTAGTAACTAAAGTAAGCAAAGAAATTTATTAAATAAAGTGAAAGGCTTTAATAGATTATTAGAAAGTTTTTAAATTCTCCTTTATAAGGCTCAAACCTATATTCTACGTTATCCACTCTAGCACCTATGGGACCCCTATAGCACCATTGAATCAATTTATTCACAGAATCTTTATCTCCTTCTGCTAAAATTTCAACCCTTCCATCAGGTAAGTTTCTAACCCAACCTTTCAGATTTAATTTGTTAGCTAAAGACTTTGTGTGAGATCTAAAAAATACACCCTGAACAACACCATTAACATATATATGAGCTCTAACCTTTTCGCTGTTCATCTAAAGATTCAAAAAGAAACTCATTTAAATAATTTAAGCAAATTCAGAGAAAAAGCAAGAGAACTTTCCTTTATTTACTCCTTTGCATCATGGTACAAGATTAACGTATTAATATAAGAAAAAAGATTTGAGTTGGATAAAATTCCATATTTCTAACTCGTGAAGGTTAAGAACATGGGTGAATGTAATCAAATCGTTTGTTGCTGATATTCAACTCGCTATCTCTATAAGCTCCTCTTTGCTTATACCAATCTTTAAAAATGCATCTATGATCTTTTCCTCCACAACACCCCATTACATAACCTTCTCTGAAGCATGTCTGCTAAAGATTAGAATACGCTTGGTTTTCTCATCCAGATTGGTCTTCTTAATGTCCCTCTCTAAATCTCTAATCTTCTCCTCCGACATCCCCATCATCCTTAATATCTCCCCATAATGAACTACACAATATTTACATTCGTAAGCTAAGGCGAGCTCATAGGAAATCATACCCTTAACTTCTTTACTGATTTTCCTATCCTCAAAAAGAATTTTAAACTCCTCCTACTTTCTTTTTAATAGTTGGGAATCTTTTGAAAGGACTTTAAAGGGTTTTGGAATATCTCCAAATACGCATTTTATTTCTTCTAAAACGCTCATCATAAATTGAGACAAACTTATTATATTTAAAATTATATTTGGAGGGTTGAAGGAGCTTTCTCATGCATAAAACGCATCTTCGGAGAGTATGTCTCAGCAAGAAAGTTCGTGAAGATGGCCAAGGAGATGGCCATGAAGGCATACATGTACAATCTGTTCATAGCCATGGTATAGACAAAAAGATGGTGAGGTCATCCCAGTCCAAGATGCAA
>JARVJX010000039.1 GCA_029775995.1 Nitrososphaeria archaeon
ATAAAGAAAGAATGCAGGCAAGAGCACGTAAGGAATTGGATAAGGCTCTTCCACCTACATAAGCAACCAGAGTACCTTAAACTCCTAGAGTTAGCAAAGGAGGTGATCGGCTTAAGGTAACAGCACCCCTCAAGGTCACATAAAAGTTAAATAAAAGTTAAATATTACTATTAAGCAGAGTATAGGACTCTTTTGAGTGATAAGAATATGAGTGAAAATATTCTTGAAAAAAAGTTTGATATATTAAAGCATAAATACGTTCCTAAACATGAGATTCTTAGCAAAGAGGAGGCTGAGGAGATCTTTAAAATGTTTAACGCAAAGCCTGAGAATTTTCCATTTATACTTAGCTCTGACCCTATAGTTAAGAGGTTAAATGCTAAACCTGGAGACCTCATAAAGATAACAAGGATTAGCCCAGTAGCAAAAGAAGCCATTTATTACAGAATAGTGGTGGAGGATTAAAATGAGAGAAAATATAGAATATTGGCCTGTTCTTGAAAGTCTCCTTGAGAAAGAAGGCATAACTAGGCAGCATCTAAGCTCCTATAATGAGTTTATCAATAAGGGTATGCAGAGTATAATAGATGAAGTAGGTTCAGTTGAAATAGAAAACCCTATGGGACCCTATAAGATTAAGTTAGGAAAGGTCTTCGTTGAAACACCGAGCGTGGTGGAGATAGATGGTTCCACTAAATCTAGAATCTTCCCACAGCAAGCTAGGTTAAGAAACCTAAGCTATTCTGCTCCTATAAAGCTTCAAATGACTATTGTAGAGAATGATGTAGAGAAGGATAACCAATTTTTCTGGATAGGTGACCTACCTATAATGGTCAGGTCTGAGAAATGTTCCCTATTCGGTTTAACTGAACAGCAGCTCATAGAGGAAGGGGAAGATGTTAAGGACCCAGGTGGATACTTTATCATTAATGGCTCTGAAAGGGTAATTGTAGGGCTTGAAGATCTGACACCTAATAAAGTCTTGGTGGATAAAGAAGTTACAGGAGATGTTACAGTCTATAAAGCTAAGGTTTATTCCTCTATAGTGGGATATAGAATTAAGTTAGAGATAACTTTAAAGCAGGATGGCTCCATCCTGATAAAGGTTCCAGGGTGTCCAGTAGATTTACCCTTTGTAATTGTAATAAGAGCCCTAGGTATAGAGAGAGATAAGGATATAGCTGAAGCTGTATCTTTTGATACAGAGATCCTAAATTTCCTAGAAGTAGCCTTCGACAAAGCTACTGAAGCTCAAACTACTCAAGAAGCCATCCTCTATATAGGAAATAGAGCTGCTCCAGGCATGATAGATGAATTAAGGTTAAAGAAGGCAAATATTCTCTTAGATTGGGAGCTTTTACCTCATCTTGGGAGAAGTCCTAAGGATAGGTTTGATAAAGCTATGTTTTTGGCTGATGCAGTATGCAAGTTAATTGAATTGAGGTTAGGATGGATTGAGCCCGATGATAAGGATCATTATGGTAATAAGGTTATAAAATTTGCTGGCGAAATGTTAGCTGAGCTTTTCAGAACAGCCTTTAGAAATTTGATGAGAGATATAAAATATCAATTGGATAGAAGCACCCAAAAGAGAAGTCTAAGCTTAATTGGTGCTGCCATTAGACCAGGAATAATAACTGATAAGTTGAATAATGCTTTAGCTACTGGGAATTGGGGGAAGGGTAAAGTTGGGGTTACTCAACTATTAGATAGAACAAACCATCTATCTACCATAAGCCATTTAAGAAGAATACAAAGTCCCCTAAGTAGAACCCAACCTAACTTTGAGGCTAGAGACTTGCACCCTACCCATTTTGGAAGAATTTGTCCTAATGAGACTCCTGAAGGTTCCAACTGTGGTTTAGTTAAAAATTTAGCTTTATCAGCTATAATTTCTGTAGCCGTATCTCAAGGAGAAATAATAGATAAGCTCTATGAGCTTGGAGTAATTCCTATAAATGAAGCTGAAAAAGATTTGAAGATTAAAGGTTGTAAAGTCTTTGTTGAAGGTAGATTTATAGGCTATCATGAGGATGGTGAAGAGTTATGTAAGCTCTTTAGAGCTTTAAGAAGGCAAGGGAAGATTCATCCTCATGCTTCCATATCTTATCAGCCAGTAGAGCATCAAAGGGCAAGTAAGAGATTATATGTTGGTTTAGGAGCTGGTAGAGTGTTAAGACCCTTAGTAGTGGTTAAAAATGGTAAACCATTACTAAATGAAGAAATGGTTAGGAAGGTTAAGAATAGGGAAATAAGTTGGGAAGACCTCTTAAGAATGGGAGTTATCG
Source organism: Nitrososphaeria archaeon (assembly GCA_029775995.1). Lineage (GTDB taxonomy): Archaea > Thermoproteota > Nitrososphaeria > Nitrososphaerales > JARVJX01 > JARVJX01. The sequence continues at coordinate 2,289 of JARVJX010000039.1, forward strand.
AGCTTATAGATGCCAGTGAAGAGGAAAACTGTTTTATAGCATTAGATAAAAGCTCTTTAAATGATAAGCATACTCATCTTGAGTTAGTTCCTTCAGCCATTTTAGGAGTTTCTGCTTCAGCTATACCTTATCCAGAGCACAATCAATCCCCAAGAAACACTTATGAATCGGCTATGATTAAACAAGCTGTAGGCTTTCCTTCACCCATATTACCTTTTATCCTTTCAGCAAGACAGCAATTTTTGGTCTATTCTCAAAAGCCTCTAGTAACTACTAAGGCCATTCCTCTTTTAGGATTAAATGAAAGGGGTTTAGGACAAAATTGTATTGTAGCCGTTTTATCCTTTGAAGGATACAATATAGAAGATGCCATAATTATAAACAAATCAGCTGTAGAAAGGGGTTTAGCTAGATCCTTCTTTTATAGGCTCTATGAAGCTGAAGCAAAACAATATTTGGGAGGAATGAGCGATTCCTTTGAGGTTCCATCAGCTGAAGCAAATGTTAGAGGGTATAGAGGAGAAAGATACTATCGCCTTTTGGAGGGTGATGGAGCTGTAATGCATGAGGCAAAGGTTAGTAATGGAGATGTATTAATTGGTAGGACTAGCCCTCCAAGATTCATGGAGGAGTATAAAGAATTTGAGGTTAGAGGTCCCTATAAAAGAGACACATCAGTAGCTACAAGACCTCTTGAGCAAGGGGTGGTTGATGGTGTATTTTTAACCCAAAGCATTGAAGGAGGAAAGATGTACAGGGTTAGAGTAAGAGACATGAGAATTCCTGAGATTGGGGATAAATTTGCCAGTAGGCATGGTCAAAAGGGTGTGATTGGGATGCTGATAAGCCAAGAGGATATGCCTTATACTGAGCAAGGTATAGTTCCAGATATAATCATTAACCCTCATGCCTTTCCATCAAGGATGACTGTAGGTCAATTTTTAGAATCCATAGCTGGTAAGTGTGCTGCCTTAAGGGGGAAAGAAGTAGATGCTACAGCCTTTGAGGGAGAGGATATTAACTATGTATTTGACTTATTGGAAAGCTTGGGATTTAAGAAGAGTGGGAAGGAAGTCATGTACGATGGTAAAACTGGAAAAAAATATAATGTAGAAATATTTATAGGTTTAGTTTATTATCAGAAGCTTCACCACATGGTGGCTGATAAATTGCATGCAAGGGCTAGAGGACAAGTTCAAATGCTCACTAAGCAACCTACTGAAGGAAGAGCAAGGGGAGGAGGATTAAGATTTGGAGAGATGGAAAGGGATTGCCTAATAGCCTATGGTGCTTCTATGCTTTTGAAGGATAGACTGTTAGACGAATCCGATAGAACCGAGATTTATATCTGCGAAAATTGTGGTCTGATAGCTTACTACGATGTAAGGCAGAGAAGGCATATATGCAGACTTTGTGGAGATGCAGCTAAAATCTCTCAAATCGTTGTTGCCTATGCTTTTAAACTTTTACTACAGGAGATGATGAGCTTGAATATAGCTCCTAGGTTAAAGTTAAGGGATAAGGTGTGAGCATGGAAATAGTAGAAAGTGTTAAAAATCCAGATAACATAAAGTTCACTCTATTCTCACCTAACGAAATAAGGAAATATTCAGTATTGGAGATAACTGCCCCTGAAACTTACGATGAAGATGGGATGCCTGTTACTGGAGGGTTAATGGACAATAGGTTAGGAACCTTAGAACCTGGGCAAAAATGTGCAACTTGTGGAAATACAGCAGCTAGATGTCCTGGACATTTTGGGCACATAGAGTTAGCGGAACCTATCTTGCACGTTTCCTTTGTAGATGTTATACATAAACTTTTGATTGCTACTTGTAGATCCTGTGGAAGATTAAAGTTACATGAAGATGAGATCAATAGATACAGGGAAGAATTGAACAAAGCTTCTGTTATAGGATTAAAAGTAGAAAAAATTAGGAAAGAGATTATATCTAAGAGCAAAAAAGTGAAAATATGTCCTCACTGTGGAAAACCTCAATATGAAATTGAATTTACTAGCCCCACTATATTCCATGAAATAACTGAGGATGGTGGAGCAAGCCGATTGTTGCCATCGGTAATAAGGGAAAGATTAGCTAGAATACCTGATAAAGATGCTGAAATCTTGGGTCTTAACATAAAAGCAGCTAGACCAGAATGGTTGGTGCTAACTACACTATTAGTTCCTCCTGTATTTGTTAGACCCTCCATTATATTAGAATCTGGAATCAGGTCTGAGGATGATTTAACTCATAAAATAGTGGATATTCTTAGGGTTAATCAGAGGTTAAAGGAAAGCAAGGAATCAGGTACTCCTCCTCTGATAGTTCAAGACTTAGTAGATCTGCTTCAGTATCATGTTACTACTTACTTTGATAATGAAGTATCAGGTATTCCTCAGGCTCATCATCGTTCTGGGAGGCCTCTGGTAACTTTAAGCCAAAGATTGAAAGGAAAGGAAGGAAGGTTTAGAGGCAGCCTATCTGGAAAAAGGGTAGATTTTTCCAGTAGAACCGTTATTAGTCCAGATCCAAACCTAGATATATCAGAAGTAGGGATTCCTATAGAGGTTGCTAAGAAGCTAACTGTTCCTGAAAGGGTTTCCCCTTGGAATATAGAGCTTCTGAGAGAATTGGTTATAAGAGGTCCAAAGGAGCATCCAGGTGCTAATTATGTTATTAGACCTGATGGAGTAAAGATAAGGCTGGATTATGTAAGTGATAGAGCTAGCCTAGCTAATTCTCTTGATGTGGGGTATATTGTAGAAAGACATCTTATGGATGGTGATATTGTAATCTTCAATAGACAGCCTTCTCTTCACAGAATGAGCATAATGGGACACTTCGTAAAAGTTTTACCTTACAGAACCTTTAGGTTACATCCAGCTGTATGTCCTCCCTATAATGCCGACTTTGATGGAGATGAGATGAATCTTCATGTTCCTCAGAGTGAAGAGGCAAGGTCCGAAGCCTTTATGCTAATGAAGGTTCACGATCAGATTCTATCTCCCAGATATGGAGGACCAATAATAGGAGCTATTAGAGATTTTATAACAGGGGCTTTCCTTTTAACTAAAGATGATACTTGGCTAAGTAAAGAAGAATTTGCCGATTTGGCTTATAAAGGAGGGTATAGAGGTTCTCTACCGGAGCCAGCTATAAAAGAGCCAAAGCCTTTATATAGTGGAAAGCAACTTGTATCTTTGTTCCTACCAAGAGACCTCAATTATGTGATGAGTTCTAAATGGAACAAGAGCCTAAAGGAAGAAGAAAACGATCTTATCATCAAAGATGGTGTGTTAATAAGTGGGGTTCTAGATAAAGCCAGTATAGGGGCTGAAGAGCCTGATAGTGTTTTACACAGAATAGTAAAAGATTACGGTACTGAGGAAGCGAGGAGATTTCTTAATTCCCTTCTTACCATCGTTAAGGAATTTTTGAGTAGAAAGGGTTTTAGCTATGGCTATGATGAGTTAGATCTCCCAGAAGATATCAAAAAGAAAATAAGAGAAACTATAGTTCAACATTATGTTAAGGTAGGGGAATTAGTTGACAAATATAAAAAAGGTATTTTAGAACCCATAAAGGGCTTAACCTTAGAAGAATCCTTAGAGCATAGAATACTTACTGAATTAGCCAGAGCCAGAGACGGTTCTGGTAGATTAGCTGATCATGCTCTTCCTTTAAATAATGCAGGGTTAATAATGGCGAGGACAGGAGCCAGAGGTTCTAACCTTAATATAGGCCAGATGACCGCTTGCCTAGGACAGCAATCGGTAAGAGGTAAAAGAATTAAGAAGGGCTACTATAAGAGAGCACTATCACATTTTGAGAAGGGAGACCAAAGTCCAGATGCAGCAGGATTCATAAAGTCTAACTATAGGGATGGTCTTAATCCAATAGAATTTTTCTTCCATGCCATGGGAGGAAGAGAAGGATTGGTAGATACAGCTGTAAGAACACAGCAGAGTGGATACATGCAGAGAAGGTTAGTAAATGCCATGGAGCACTTAAGGGTTGAGTACGATCTAACTGTAAGAGACCCAGAAGGTAACATAATACAGTTCCTGTATGGAGAAGATGGAATAAACCCTGCTAAAAGTGATCATGGCAAAGCTGTTAATATAAAAAGACTTGTAGAAATAGAAGCTATGATAGCTGGTAAAGCTAAGAGGATAAGTGAGAAAAAGGTTAATAAGATTCTAGAGAACTATGAGTCTAAGCTTAACAAGAAGATAATTGATGAGCTTAAAGATGAATTAATTAAAGTTCCCTTAAGTGAGGGGTCCATTAAAAAAGTTTGTGAAAAAACTTTAGAATTGGTTGAGAAGGCTAAGGTAGAGCCAGGTGAAGCTATTGGTATGCTTGCAGCCCAATCCATAGGAGAACCAGGAACTCAGATGACTTTAAGAACTTTTCACTTTGCCGGTGTAAGGGAAAGGGATGTAACTTTAGGGTTACCAAGGTTGATTGAGTTGGTTGATGCGAGAAGAAAACCATCCACTCCTTATATGGAGATCTTCTTAGATGAGGAACATAAAGTATCTAGGGAGAAAGCTGAAGAAGTTGCTAAAGAGATCCTATTTACTAGAGTGGAAAACCTTGTAGATGAGGTAGGCATTAATTTTGAAACTCTAACTTTAGTAATAAAGCTAGATGAGCAAAAGCTTATGAGTAGAGGATGTACTCCTGAAATTGTAAAAAAAGCCATCGAATCTGGAAAATTAAAGGTTGAGCTTAAAGGGTATGAGATTTATGTAATGCAAGAGGGCTTAGATGTCACGGGCTTACTTAACCTTAAGAATAAAATTTTGGGTAAGAAGGTAAAGGGAATTCCAGAAATAGAGAGTGTAACCATAAGGAAAAGGGGGGAGGAATGGATGATAGAGACTAGAGGATCAAATCTACAGAAGGTTTTGATGATGGATGGTGTAGACCCTACAAGGACCTCAACTAATAACATATTCGAAATTGCAACGGTACTTGGTATCGAGGCTGCAAGAAATGCTCTAATAAAGGAGATCATGAGCACTTTAGATGAGCAAGGATTAGAGGTTGATCTTAGGCATGTTTTACTCGTGGCCGATCTTATGACAGCTAAAGGAACTTTAATGCAAGTAGGTAGGCATGGGGTTACAGCTACAAAGGCTAGCCCCTTAGCCAGAGCTGCCTTTGAAATTACTGTTCCTACTTTAGCTGAAGCTGCAATAAAGGGTGAAGTAGATAGATTGAAGGGTGTAACTGAAAATGTTATTATAGGTTTACCTATACCAGTGGGTACAGGAATGATAGAGCTCTATATGGGTGGTAGGGAAACTGAAGGCTGATGAGATAGAAAAATTTCTTGCAAAAATTGGTAAAAATTCAAAGTATATTACGGGCTATAAAGAAGTTTTAAAAGATATTAGGGGTTCAAAGGTTTTAATCTACTCTAGTAGCCTGTCTAGAGAAAAGCTCAGCAAATTAAAGCAAATCTGCGATACTAATTCTATTACTCATATATTATACCCAAATAATTCCCTAGCCTTAGGAAAGGCTTTACAAAAACCTTATAGAGTATCTGTAGTAGCTATTAAGAGCTCAGGAGATATAGATATAAATCAATTTTTAAGGTTAAAGCTTAAATCGGTCGTAGGAGAAGGTCATATGACTTAATGGCTGATGAGTATGCAAGGCAAAATAAAACTAAACACTGATGAATTAAACATGATGTCTCTCTTCCAAACTGTTACTAATGTAACAGCTAGAGACTGTATCATAGATACAAAAATGAACAGAATAATCTTTGTTGTTAATAAAGGAGAGATGGGTTTAGCCATTGGTAAAGATGGTATGGTAATAAAGCAGGTGGAGAAATTATTAGATAGGTCCATAGAGTTAGTTGAGTACTCTGATAATCCTGAGGAATTTATAAAAAATTGTTTAAACCCAAAGTTTGTTCTTGAAGTTAGATTGAGTGAAAGGCTTGATAAGAGCAAAATTGCTGTAGTAGTGGTGGATCAGAAGAAAAAAGGTGCCATATTGGGTAAAGGGGGTAAAAATGCTGAAAAGGCAAGATTATTGGCAAGGAGATACTTTAATATACAAAATATACAAATAGTTACATCCCAATGATAAATCTTTTATACCTAAAAAGGTAAGCTGATTAGCCTTGGGTAAAAAATCACCAAGAGGGGAATTTGCTGCAAGAACCTTACGTAGAAGAAGGTTAAAGTTCAGATGGTCCGATAAATTCTTTAAGAGAAGAGTACTTCAATTAGATAGGAAGGCTGATCCCTTAGAAGGTTCTCCTCAGGCTAAAGGGATTGTTTTAGAGAAGGTTAGTGTAGAGTCGAAGCAGCCTAACTCAGCTGTAAGAAAATGTGTTAGAGTTCAATTGGTAAAGAATGGCAAAGTTATAACAGCCTTTTGTCCCCTAGATGGAGCTTTAAATTATGTGGATGAGCATGATGAAGTTTTAGTAGAGGGTATCGGGGGCTCCATGGGGAGGGCCATGGGGGATATTCCTGGAGTTAGGTGGAAAGTTTTCATGGTGAATGGTGTATCCTTAAAAGAATTAGTTTATGGTAGAAAGGAGAAGCCTAGAAGGTGATATAATGAGTAAGTTAGAGGAACCAAAGCTCTTACTTTTTAGAAAGTGGGATTGGGGTGAGGTTAAAGTTAACGATTTGGGCTTACAAAGTGTTATATGCCTTAAACCAGCAATTATTCCTATAAGTTTAGGAAGGCATGAGCATAAGAAATTTGGAAAGGCTGAAGTTAACATAGTTGAGAGATTAGCCAATGTATTAATGCACTTTGGCAGAAAGTATGCAAAAAATACCGGTAGGATGGGTGGCAAGAAATCTAAGGCTATCAATATCATTAAAGCGGCTTTTGAAATAATTCATTTAAAAACTGGTCAAAATCCAGTTCAAGTTTTGATCAAGGCTATAGAAAATGCCTCCCCTAATGAGGATACGACTAGAATTGCTTATGGAGGTATTGTTTATCATGTAAGTGTGGATGTTTCTCCTCTAAGGAGGGTAGATTTGGCCCTAAGATTTATTTCCGAAGGTGTTAGGGAAACTTCTTTCTCTTCTCCAATAAGTGTTGAGGAAGCCTTAGCCAATGAGATTATAATGGCTGCTAATAATGATTCCAATAGTTACGCCATAAAGAAGAAAAACGAGCAAGAAAGAATAGCCATGGCATCTCGATAAAGCCTTAAACCTTAAATAAGGTTCTTTACCTTCTATTTGTGCTAGAGTGATACCATATGAGTGTATCAAAAAAGCCTCACCTTAACTTGGTAGTAGTAGGTCACGTTGACCATGGGAAGTCAACCTTAGTGGGTCATTTCTTATTCGATTTAGGAGTAGTGGATTCAAGAACCATAGAAGAATATGCTAAGGAAAGCGAAAAGACGGGTAAAGGAGATACCTTCAAATTCGCTTGGGTCCTAGATAGCTTAAAGGATGAAAGAGAAAGAGGAGTTACTATCGATCTTGCCTTTCAAAAATTCGAAACTCCTAAATACTTCTATACATTAATTGATGCACCAGGTCATAGAGACTTCATTAAGAACATGATTACAGGAGCCTCTGAGGCTGATTGTGCCATATTAGTATCTTCAGCTAAGAAGGGAGAATTTGAAGCTGGAATAGAAGCTGGTGGCCAAACTAAAGAGCATACCTTCTTACTAAAAACTTTAGGGGTTAATCAGATCTGTGTTTGTGTTAATAAAATGGATGATATCACAGTAAATTGGAGTGAAGAAAGGTATAAAGAGTGTAGAGTTCAACTAGAAAAGCTTCTAAGGTCTGTGGGCTATGATATATCTAAAGTAGATTTCATACCAACCTCAGGATGGTTGGGTGATAACCTTATTAAGAGATCAAAAAATATGCCCTGGTATAAGGGTCCCACTTTGTTAGAGGCCTTAGACAAATTTATGGAACCTACTAAGCCCATAGATAAACCCTTAAGACTACCTATCCAAGATGTGTACTCTATTACTGGTGTTGGCACAGTACCAGTGGGGAGAATTGAAACAGGAAGATTAAGAGTTAATGATACCGTTGTGATTGCACCGAGCATGATAACAACTGAAGTTAAATCCATTGAAACTCATCACACACCCATGGAAGAGGCTGTAGCTGGAGATAATATAGGCTTTAACCTTAGAGGTGTAGATAAAAAGAGCATTAAAAGAGGGGATGTGGTAGGTCCACCAAGCGACCCTCCAACTGTAGCAAAGGAGTTTATTGCTCAAATAATCGTTATTTATCATCCTACTGCTATAGCAGCAGGTTACACACCAGTTCTACATGCTCATACAGCTCAAGTTGCAGCTAGCTTAGTGGAGCTAATAGCTAAGATAGACCCAAGAAGTGGTCAAGTAATTGAGGAAAAGCCAAAGAGCTTAAAGACTGGAGATTCAGCCTTAGTAAGGATTCAACCTCTTAGACCCCTTTGCATAGAAACCTATCAAGAGTTCCCGGAGTTAGGAAGGTTTGCTTTAAGGGATATGGGTACCACTATAGCTGCAGGAGTGGTAAAAGAGATAACCCAAGTCTGGGAGACTCAAAAGGTAGCAGCTAAAGCCTAAAGGGATAAAGCTTGCCTCACATGGCAAGGATAAAGCTTACAAGCACGAATCTGCAGAACTTAGAATCAACAGTAAAGGATATTAAAGATATTGTGGAGAAAAGTGGTGTAAGGTTAAAGGGTCCTGTACCCCTCCCAACAAAGAAATTAAAGGTAGTAACAAGAAAAGCGCCTAGTGGGCAAGGAACTCACACTTTTGATAAGTGGGAGATGAGAATACATAGAAGAATCATAGATTTAGATGCTGAAGATAGGATCATGAGGCAATTAATGAGGTTAAAGATACCTGAAGATGTTTTTATTGAAGTTTCTTTAACCAAGCAGATTAAATCCTAAAAAACTTTACCTTTTTTTCCCTAACGATCTTTTTTATCTCACCTCTAATTTTCTCTATATCAAATTCATATTCCTTTCCATAGGAAGAATTGTTTAATTTTTCTAAAGCTCTTTTAAGCATTGAAATCCCAACTTCCTTTTCATTTCTCTGATAGTGAACTAAAGCTGATGCAACCAATATTAGTCCTTGGAGAAGTGCCTTTTTATTACCTTTCTCCTTTTTCCATACTTCTTCTAACACTTCATGAACTTCCCAATACCTTTCTTGGTTAAACAAATTCTTTGCAAGGATAAAGACTTGCTTCTTACTCAAATTTAGGCTTTCATTAAGCTTTCTCAAGGTCAATATTTCGTTATAAGGTTTAGGCAAAAGGTTTGCTAATTCCGATTCTTTAATACCCATTATAAATATATCGAATTCGATGGCGTAAGTGCTAACTCTAAGATTACCTACCTTAACATCTTTTCCTTTTTCTTTTAGAACTTTTCTAATTTCTTTTAAGACCTTTTCTGCATCTTCAAAGGATATGCAATTGGGCTTCTTTACCCTAACTAAATATCTATTCATTCAAAGTAGATAACATACTTCTCCCTTTAAATTCTCTCTTCTATTCCCATCTTTAGGAGTTCTTTTGAAATTCTAATTTTAATAAGGGCAAAAGCTTAAACAATAAATTAAATATTAGTAAATACTCAAAAGAGATTGTATATAAAGAAATATATTTATTATGGTTGATACTTTAAATTAATTGTATGGAAGTAAGAAAGGTTCAAAAAGTAGGCTATTCTACCTTAACTATCTCTCTACCAAGAGATTGGATTAAGGAAAAGGGACTAAAGGCGGGAGATATTATAACCTTTGTTAAAGGGGAAGATGGAAGTTTAAAGCTCTATGCTGGAATACTGAGTAGTAAAAGAAAACAGGTAAAATGTTTTATCGATGCTGATCAGTGTAAAGAAAAGGGATTAATATCAAGGATAATTACAGGAAGCTATATCATAGCTCATGATATTGTGGAAATAGCCTCTAAAAGGGAGCTTCAACAAGAACATTTAAATGAGATAAGACAAACGGTTCAAAAACTAAATGGGTTAGGTATAGTTGAGCAGAGCCTAAAGCATATAGTTTTACAGTCTTTCATAGACCCTGAAAATTTTCCCTTCCAAGGTTTATTAAAGAAACTTTACATAATAACTTCATCTATGCTCTCTGCCATATTGAAGGCTCTACAAGAGATGAGAAGAGACCTTTTAGTAGAAGTTTTAAACATGGAAGATGAGGTGGATAGGATTTACTGGTTAGGTATAAGACAACTAGTTCTAGCTGCTAAGGATAGAGAGTTAGGTAAAATTATAGGGATAGAGGACCCAGCCCATGTTGTAGGAAATAGAGTTATACTGATGAGCTTAGAGAAGATAGGGGATTTGTTAGCAGATATGGCTGAAGAGGCCCTTAGCGTAATTAAGCTTGATGTTAAACCTCCTCCTCCATTACTGAAAGAAATTTCAGAGTTAGCAAACAAAATAGCGAATATATATGATAGAGTTGTTAGTGCATTCCTTATTTTTGATTTGAAGTTAGCCAATAAACTTTTAGAAGAAATAGAAGAAGTAAGAAAAAGTGTAAAAGAATCTTTAAAGAAACTCATTCAAATAAGTGAGTTCGCTCAGCAAAATGATTATAGGCTTTTGATTCCTCTAAGAACTGTTATGTGGAACCTTGGAGAAGTGGTAAGATTATGTGGTACGTTGGCTCAAATTACCATGAATAGGAGCTTGGAATTTCAAAACGATATATGCAGATTAGAGGAGCTAGAGCAGTAATTTACGCTTTCGCTTTAACCTTTATCTTTAGCTTTTGAAGTTCCTCAATTATAGCCTCTGTGAAGGGAGGAAGATCAGAAGGATTCCTTGATGTAATAAGATTCCCATCTTTAACTATAGGCTCATCAACATATATTCCCCCTGCATTTTTAACATCTATAGCTACATTCTTAACACAAGTAATTTTTTTACCCTTAACTATTTCTGCAGAAATTAAAACTTGAGCCCCATGGCATATGGCCGCAATTACCTTACCTTTATTATGGCATTTTCTCACAAAATTCAAAGCATCGTTATCTATCCTAAGCTTATCAGGTCCAAAACCTCCTGGTATGATCACACCATCGGTTTCTTCAACTAAATTTTCAAGTTCAGATGTAAGTATATCAGCCTTAATAGGCCTACCGAATCTTGAAGTTAACTCCTTCTTCGTACCAGCTAATAGGGTCTTTGCTCCTTCCCATTCTAGATAATACTTTGGAAAGTTTAGCTCTTCATCATGAGTCATATCGGCGACTAAAAATACCACTTTTGTTCCTTCTAACTTCTTCATCACTGAATGTATGAACCAATGCTATTAAAATTTTTAAATATGTTTATAGCTAGGTTTGTAGATGAAAATTTGCTCCCTCTTCCCCACAGCAACAGAGATCATATATTCTTTAGGGCTTATCGATAATCTCGTAGGTATCACCTACGCTTGTGATTATCCTCCTGAAGTAAAGAGCAAACCGATCATAGTTAGAAGACTAAAATATTTTGATAACCTTAATCCTGAAGAAATAGATGCTTATATAAGTAAAGCAGCTAAAGAAGGAGAGACTTTATATCAAGTTAACCTAGAGCTTCTAAAAGAACTTAAGCCCAATTTGATTATAACCCAAGGTTTATGTGATGTGTGCTCTTTACCTGAAATCCAAGCTTACAAAGCTGTTGAAGAAACCTGTAAAGATGCTCAAATATTGAATTTAAAAACTGAAAGCTTTAAAGATGTTCTATCTTCCATATTGCTAATTGGGAAAGCTACCAATAGATTGAAAGAAGCTGAGAGTTTAGTCCATAAGATTAAAGCAGAGGTAGAAGAGATTTATGAAAAGGTAAAAACATTGGGAAAAGTTAAAGCCTTTTGCTTAGAATGGTTAAACCCTCCCTGGGCTTCTGGTCACTGGGTTCCTGAAATGGTCGAATATGCTGGAGGCTATGATGAGTTAGCCAGAAAAGGTGAACCTTCAAGAAGGATAACTTGGGAAGAAGTTAGAGCCTATTCTCCAGAGGTAGTTATATTGATACCCTGTGGCTTCTCTGTTGAAAAAACTTTGAAAAGTTTAAAAGGTGAAGTAAGGGAGAAATTAAAATCTCTTGGGAGCCAAATTTATGCCACAGAGGCTTCCTCTTACTTTAATAAGGCAGGTCCTAGATTAGTAGATGGGATAAAGATCCTTGCAGAAATCTTTCATAAAGATGTATTTGAGGATATAGCTCCTAGGGGTTCTTATGTTAAAATAAATCTATAATTTTTACTCCTTCTCTTCCCTAAAGCTCAAAGGATATTTACCATAATCTTCTATGGCTTTCATTATCGCTTCTAAATTATCAAAGGGAGTATTTGGAGCC
>JARVJX010000003.1 GCA_029775995.1 Nitrososphaeria archaeon
TGCTATACTCCTTAGATATGAACCTGAATAATGCAGGAGGGCTAGAGGATCTTATCTTGCAAAGCACCTTATTCCTCTTAAAGATCTTAGCCTCCTTAACCATCCTCACAAGGTAATCCAGTCCACCCATAGAGTATGGAGAGAGGGAAATAGAACAAAAAGCCTAAGGTTAAATAGAATATACAGAATGAGAACGTTATCTTGACAATCCCTACATATTAAATAATAAAACATTTATAATATATATTGATTTTTCTACTTTTTAAAAAGAGGCTGGAGGCTTCACTTTGTTACCTCTTTATGTTAAAGCTTAAATTAAGAGCTAAAGAAGCTTATTATATGAACTTAAAGGAGAAGATAAGAAGCATACCAGACTTCCCAAAAAAGGGCGTAGTATTCAGGGATATAACAACCCTATGGAAGGACCCTCAAGCCTTTAAGTTTTCCACCGATGAGTTAACAAGTTACTGCAAAGCTAAAGGTGCTGAAGTAATAGCGGGTATAGAAGCTAGAGGATTTATAGTAGGCGCTCCTATTGCTTACAAATTGGGAATAGGTTTTGTACCTTTAAGAAAGTTAGGGAAATTGCCCTATGAGAAGATTCAAGAAAGATATCTTTTAGAGTATGGAGAGGATGGTATAGAGATTCATAAGGATGGAATAAAGAGAGGACAGAGAGTTGTTATAGTGGATGATTTGTTGGCTACTGGGGGTACAGCCTTAGCTTCTGTAAAGCTCATTGAATCGCTAGAAGGAAAAGTAGTGGGTTTAGCCTTTATAGTAGAGTTAGAGTTTTTAAGAGGGAGAGATAAATTAAAGAATTACGATGTATTTAGCTTAGTTAAATATAAGTCTGAGGATGAAGGTTTATGATTCGGGAAGCAATAGCTGTAATCACAGCTGCTCTTTCTACTAACAAAATTTGATAATCCTACAAAATTCATTATAGAATAAAAGGAATTTCTCCCATGAACTCTCTTAAGGTAAATCCCATACATAATAAAGGATAGCATCTGAACTATGGGCTTTATATTCTCTGCCCAAAAACTCAGATTTCTCTTCCAACATTCCATAATGAATTCCCATTGAAGGGGTGTTAAATTATTTAAAGTGGCCCTTTTCTTATTTTTTAATATGGCTTCTTCTAAAGGGATGAAAAGTAAAGGAACATAAAAGACTTTACAATCCTTTATCCTATCTAAAAGCTCTAAGGTAGCTATAACGTCTTCATCCTTCTCTCCTGGCAATCCTACTATAAAGGTATACATAGGGTACCAAAAATTATCGTTCATTATTCCAGTACCCTCTACAACAAGCTCAGGCCAACTCTCTATAGGAAAAGGTAAGGCTTTTCCATTCATATAACGCTTCATGATTCTTACACTTCCAGATTCTATACCTACATCGATTCCTATGTAAGGCGTACCATTTTTTCTATAAAAGGATTTTTCAATTATTATGGGTGTTATCTCCTTTAAAAGTTGTTTATCAGCTACTACAGGAGCTAAAGATGCATGGGATATACCAATTCTTTTTACTTTCTCATGCTTAGCTATGGCTTTTAAGAGTTGGGCTATCTTTTCTCTATTTGGATAAAAAAAGTTTCTTGCATCAGTTCCATATAATAATACATCCTCACTAACTAAAAAAACCATATCGTTACCAGAGCTCAGGTTAACTTCAACTTCTTTCATGATATGCTCTATAGGAAAATCGTACTTTGTTCTATAATCAGGAGAGCAGAATTGACATCTTCTCCCACAACCTCTCATTATTTCAACGGTTCCAAAGCTTGCTGCATTTTTTATTAAGGGTATCTTTTCGTAATCATATACTTTCTTTGTTCTAATATATTTAGGAAGCTTTTCTCCTCTTAAAAGCCTTTTAATTATAGGAATTAGCTCTAAATCACATTCTCCAGCTATAAGCAAATCTATACCCAATTTATCCTGCATTTTAGAATCTCTAATTTGCCATACTCCAAAGCCTCCTACTATCTTCTTCGCTTTACTTCTCCTTAAAGCTGGATGATTGAAGAGCCTTAAAAATTCTATTTTATTTACACTTTCCCCTCCAAAGCTGATAAGGGAATTGTAGGTAGTGCTTACGTAGGCTAAACCTAAGGGGTCCATGGTAGATACTCCTATGAGCTCAGTTTTATCACCTACGAAGAGTTCTAAGTTGTCTGGATGGGCCACTACAACATTATCCTCCCCAAACTCATCCATAAGTAAGCTCTCAATTTTTCTTAATCCATAGGGAGCATATTTAGCACTACCATCCTCTTTACTCTCAGGTTTTATATAATTGTAGAGGAAAGGCTTAACTATAGCATAGGGGAAAGTGCACATCATAGCTCTCATATTACTGTTACCAAAGGTAGCCATTTCAGCTCTAGAGGCTGTTAATACAATTTTCTTACCGTTTTTTGTAGGCTCTCTTAACCCCTTATTAAAAAGAGTAAAGAAGCCCATATATACTCAACATTATTTTGGTAAAGATTTAGAAAAATTTTCAGGAATATCTCCAAATCTCTGTTTTACTAATCCCTTTAGATAGCTTAGTATGGCTCTAACCCCTAACTTTCCTATACTTACCGTTATTAGCTTAGCTAAGGGACTGAAGGTCTTTGGTTTTATAACATCTCTAAGCCTTTTATCAAACTGTCTAAGATTGTAAAGCCAACATTTATAATATAACTCTAATTGAAGTTTGCTTATATTTTTAAAGGTTACATTTCTACTTGGCTCATCGTAATCCACATATAATAGGGGAGCCATTAAGCAAGATAGTTCATTTTTAGCTATATCTTCAACCAATTGTATAGTTTCCTTTGTATCATCATCCTCTTCCTTTGGAAAGGGTCCTTTAATATCGTGGTTAGGTAATATTATTAAAGTGCAGCAAGGATAAATGTAATTTTGGTTAAGTATTTTTATTCCCTCTTTAACTACCCAAGGCCACTCTTCTACAGAGAAAGGCTTGGTCTTATAGGCTAACCAGTATTTCCCAATTTTTGGTGATGCAGTTTCAACCCCTGGCTGAACCCCTAACCATTTGCTAGGGCTCAAATTGTTAGCTTCAGCCATATACTCTATTACCTTAGGGTCTGCTACTACTGAAGATAAGGTAAAGTGGGTTGTACCAATGGTTCTAAAATTTAAGGCTTTCATAGCAAAGAATAGCTCCTTTATGGCATCTCTGTTGGGTATGTAATCACTATTATCACAAGCATATAAAAGCATCTCATCTGAGTGTAACCAGAGGTAATCAAAACCTACCTTCTTATTTACCAGGGCTTCTCTCGTTAATCTATCGATGGGAAAATCTCTCTTCATCCTCTTATTAACATCACAAAAGGGGCAACCTCTTCCACAACCCCTCATAGCTTCTATAAGGGAATTTACGGTAGCACCAACAATTTCTGGAATCTCTTCGATGGTTCTTGTGTAAGCCCTTATGAATTCTGGAGCACTACCATCCTCTATAGCCTTAAAAATTTGGGGAGCCTTAGAATCCACTTCTCCTTCAACTACATGGTCAATTCTATATTCCGATTTTTTATCTTTATATTTCTTAAACTGCCAAGCCCCAGAGCCTCCAAGCACCAACTTAAATTTATATCCTTTCTCATCCCTAATTTTATTAATTTTATATATAAGCTCAGCAAACAAATATGCGTTATATGCTATACTATTTCCTGATTTTAAAGCTGAAGTAACAGGTCCTATCCCTAAAGGGTCCATAGTTCCTACACCTACTATCTTTGTTTCAGGGGTTATAGCCTTCTCAATATACTCAGGGTGAGCCACAAATACTTCTTCCCTTTTATAACCATCCCTTAAAAGGGAAGCTTCAACTCTCCTTACACCGCATTCAGCCATTATGGCTTCCCCTGTATTTGGGTTTGCTGGAACAACGGGACAAAAGATGTTATACAAAAATCTTGGTATCTTCTCATAAGGACCACAGGATAAAAAACCAAAGACGTAATTCCCCCTAAAATTACTCATTAAGCTTCTATCGTTAACTAAGACTACTCTATTATCCCCCATCTTTACCTTATCCTCCTCCTTATTATTTAATTTTTATCTTTATTCATTAAGTTGTATGCATTTGTTAATGTTAAATCATAAACAATTTAGAATAAAAAATCTATGCAAAAGTTCTAATTTTCCAAGCCTTTACAAATTAAACCCTTGGGAAAGGCAGTTAAAGATTTACCTTCCCATGGCTGATGAGGCAGAGCTAAAGGAAAGTAAAAGGATAGTTTAAGTAAGCCAATGGAATTATGGAGAATATAATACATTATGGTTATTAGCTTCTCATGAGATTCTTTATGTAAATATGTAAAAATCATTCCTAAGCTATCTCATCATGCCCTTTTAATACTCTCTATCATAGCTTCTATGTAATAGTCAAAGAAACGAATAAAACCCTTTCTATAGTAAAAGATTCCTATTATAAGGTCGAGAGGTAAAAGAAAGATTTTTCCTGCATTTCTTATTCCAGACTCAAGAATCCCTATCT
Organism: Nitrososphaeria archaeon; assembly: GCA_029775995.1. Taxonomy (GTDB): domain Archaea; phylum Thermoproteota; class Nitrososphaeria; order Nitrososphaerales; family JARVJX01; genus JARVJX01. Next base: position 4,531 of record JARVJX010000003.1, read on the forward strand.
TCTCACCACTTATTTTTATAACCCTTATCTTCATGATATATTTACCTGGAGTCTGACCTTTATAGGCTTCTATTAGGGTAATAAAAATGTATATTGCGAAGAAGATGTGGGCATATAATTCTACCATTCTGAAAATAATCTCACCTATCATAGGTATATGCTCAGGATGAAATAACCAAGGATGAAATTCATAGATTTTGCTAAAATGAAGAATTGATTCTTGTAAGGTATTTAATAAAATAGGATCGAAGAAGACTCCTGAGAAGATGAAGAAAATTAACGCATCTATAAGAAAGGCTGCTATCCTTCTCATGACTAACTCTCTAGATAAGAGAGGTTTCTTTACCAATAAACTGCTTGAGATTTGCTCAGCTTTTTTAACTTTGTAAATTATTTCTACGGCTATCTTTCCCTTTGGTGATAAAATGTATGTTCCCTTTTCGGTTCTTTGAAGGAATCCAGAAAGCTTCTTTAAATGAAAATTTAGAGTTCCCTCACCTATCTTAAGGATGTTAAGAATATCTGTGTAAGATAGCTCTATCTTATCATATAGTTGAAGAAGTATCCATCTCCTAACATCATGGTCTAGGGCTTCAAAAAAATTCTTTTCTTTTATATCTTCCTCTGATTCTTCTACCATCTCTATGATTAGAAAAGGTTACGTATTATAAAAGCAATTAGCCATATATGACTACTATAATTGTGTTAAAGGTATAATTTAAATAGTGTCAATTTATAAAATTACAAATGGAAACGCTATTTTTTAACGATTTTAATAGTTAAAAACCCTTAAATTAGCTAATTTCCTAAATAAGAGGGGGTGAGAAAGGTGGGTTTAAGCAAGGTATCGCCTTCTTTTTCTATCGTAGCATTAGCAGTAGCCATCATAGCTATTATCTTGGTAGGAATTACAATGATGCAACCTTTAGGGCAAGTTCAGAAGATCCAAAAGTTTACCATCATAGTGGGTGAAGGAGAGATTATACAGGAAGCAATAGAGGATAAGGCTACGGGAGAGATCAAACTTGTATCTGAGGAGAAAGGTGGGGAAGAAACACTAACAGGTGAGTACCATCGATGGGAACCAAATGTTTTAGTGGTAAAGAAAGGAGATAAGGTAGAGCTTACTGTAAAAAACCCTAGGAAGCATGCCCATTCATTTGTATTGCCAGCATTTGGTGTAGATACTGGTAGGATCCCAGGAAAAGCAGAGCAACCCGATGAAGGTAAGCGAACAGTAACTGTAACCTTTACAGCAGACAAAGCGGGTGTATTCCCATTTATATGTGGTATACCCTTTGATCATAAAGCAGGAAACTGTGACCCGGACCATGCACGCATAACAGGGTATCTAATAGTGTTGGAAGGATAGGTAATGAACACTAGAAAAGGTTCCTCACTTTTAAAAAGTGAAAAAATTAGAAAAAGTAAAATTGGGGCTGGAAATCTGCTTCCTGCTATAGCCATAATAATTGCTATCCTTTCAGCCCTTATGGTCTCTTTTAGCTCTCAAGCAGAATTAGCCGTATTAAAGAACGATATAAAAGCCCTTGAAGCTGAACTTGGCATTTACAAAAACAAAGTTGATATAATAACAAAGTCTATAGAAGAGAAAGTAACTACCATACCTGCCCCTGAGCATGAACATGAAGAAAGTAAAGAAAGTGAGCAACTTCAGCCTACAGTAGAGTTTATGCTCCAAACAGCCTTTACTGATGGAAGTTTTAGCTTCCTAGGGATGGGAAGTAACATCAATGAAGTAAAGAACCCTACACTTTATGTTACTCATGGGGCTGTAGTTAAAATAGTTATAGAAAATGGTGATGGTATAGAGCACGATTTTGTGATAGAGGGGCTAGATGTTCATAGTAAACATATTAGCATGAAAGGTGAAAAGACCTCAGTAATCTTTAAGGCTGAAAGGGAAGGAGAGTTTTATTATTATTGTAGTATACCTGGGCATAGAGAGCTTGGTATGGAAGGAAAGATAGTTATAGAGGAGAAATAGTATAAAAGAGAATTAATAATACATATATAGGTAGCATGGTTTCTGTTATGAAATTCATTCCTTTTTATAAAGGAGGCATAAATTAAGTGAACTCAAAGGAATTGGTTTCTCTTCAGGAATCTTTGCTAGGCTATTTTTATAATGCCATAGAAAATTTAGAGAGCCTAATTCAAAGTGGAGAGAAAATAATAGATACTCTAAATAAAAAATCGAGGAACGAATATGAATCAAAAGATAACTCTCTACAAGCTATACTAACTTTAAATTGGGAAAGAAATATAGACCAACTAAGGGCTACTCTTAAAAGATTAAAGAAAATAATAATACAAGAAGAAAGGAGATTACATAAGCTCACAGAATACAGTGAAAGGATGGAGGAGGTTCCTTAACATGACCTTGCCAGTAACAGATGAGCAGGTACAAAAGAAGGAGAGTCAAAATAAAGAAATAAAAAGGAAGTATTCATCTTCAGAAATATTCTTTATACTTGCCCACGATCTTAGAAAGGATATACTATGCTTGATTCATGATAAGGTTGAGGTTAGCTACTCAGAAATCTTAGCAACATTAAATATAGAAGATGGTCTTTTGAATTTTCATTTAAGGAAGATGAAGCCCTTGGTAAAGTTAACTAGAGAAGGAACTTATACTTTATCAGAAAAAGGTAAGCTTGCTTATTCTATGCTATGTGTTGCTGAGGATAAGTTAAGAGGGGAATATCCTCTTAGAAGCTTATCTAAAGATCCTTCAATTTATAAGAAGCTTTTTTTAAAAAGGTTATTGGCTTTTCTTATAGACTTTATAATTTTGTTCTTCTTTACCATGGTATTTCTAGATGAACATTTTTGGCATTTTATTAATTCTCTGGTTACCCTGAGTATAACTTATATGGATATATTGAGCCTTTTATACGATATTTATCATAATCATGCCCACTTATTCTTTTTAGGGTACGTTATCTTCACCTTGTTGGAAGCCCATTCAGGCCAAACCCTTGGAAAATACTTTTTGAGGATTAGAGTTGTAAAAATAGAAGAGAGACGCTTAACACTCATGGACTCAGCCATAAGGAATTTAGGAAAGGTCTTCCTCTTACCATTAGATTTGCTATTAGGTTTTCTTTTCTACTACAAATTAGGATATATTAAATTCTTTGACTTTTTAATAAAAGCAAAGGTAGAAGAGGCAATAGCAATAAACAAATCAACTATCCTTAAAGAAGAGCATTTTCTATAGAAAAGAAATTTTATTTCCGCTAAAAATTTTTATTTCTTTAATTTTTTGTTTTATTCAAAATTCTAATTCTCAAAATTCCTTAAATTACTTTTTATTTTTAAAAATAAGGGTAATGAAGATGATAGCTAAGGAAAAAGATGAGACTGAAAGGGAAGAATCAGAAGAATTGTTCTTTTCAGCGGTTAGATTGGCTATGAAATCGGCTAAAGAATTGTGTGGTCTTGACCCAAAGGAAAAAAGAATTACTTTAAAAAGGCTTGGGTACGAACTCGGTCATTCTGCTTCTAGGTACTTAAAAGCTACTACTATGGAAGAACTGATAGATGAGCTTTCTTTAATTTGGAGTTCCTACAGTTTAGGGCAATTAGAACTTTTCTCCTTAAAACCGTTGATTTTGGATATTTACGATTGTTATGATTGTTTAGGCAATAGGTATGGAGTTGGTGTTACCCTTTGTCCCTTTAAGGAGGGCTTTCTAAAGGCTATATTAGAGGACAAACTTGGACTAAAAAATGAGATAGTTGAAATAGAGTGCTGTGGAACCTTTCAAACTCACTGTAAATTTGAAATTAAGACTAAAGAATTTGAAGGAGGTAATAAATTTTGAAGAAGATATCACATTATATTCTCTTTTCTATTCTGTTTTCTCTTATTTTGATTATAGGTATTGGGAATGTTTATGCATCTCAAAGTAGGGTAATTGATATAAGAGCTAGTCAATTTAAATTTGAACCAGGAAGAATAATAGTAAACCAAGGGGATACTGTAACTTTTAAAGTAAAAACCTCAGATGTTACACATGGCTTCTATATTGATGGTTATAATGTAGATAAAGAGGTAAGACGAGGAGATGAGGTCACAGTAACTATTGTAGCCGATAAAGTTGGTAAATTTAAGATACGTTGCTCCATAACCTGTGGAGCTCTTCACCCCTTTATGATTGGTGAATTTATAGTAGAGCAAGGGGGAGTAAACTATGTTTTCTTATCTTCAGCAGTAGGAATAATTTTAGTCGGAGTCTCTACACTGCTCTTTATATGGAGGAGAGATTATGAGTATCAAGCTTAGCCAAATTAAAGGCTTTCTCAACAGCTTCCTATTACATAAGGGAACCTTTGATTTACTTCAGATTGACCTAATTAAACGCTTAGTTAAGCATAGAGCTTTTCAATTTGCTGTTATACTTCCAAATCTCTTCTTCTTCTGGCTTATCATATTAACAGGTTTCTTTGGCTCTCCAGTAGGTAACATGAACCTTTCCATAACCTTTGTGTGGATGCTCTGGTGGTTTGCCCTAATAGCCCTTTTAGTGCCCCTCTTCTCTAGGCTATGGTGTACCATTTGCCCAATACCATCCTTTGGTGAATGGATGCAGAGAAAGGGATTTATAAGAAAAAAGGAAGATTATAAACCTCTAGGCTTTAATAAAAGTTGGCCTGTAAGGTTCAGAAATATATGGCTTCAAAATCTCGGTTTCCTAATCCTCGCTACCTTTAGTGTCTTACTAGTTACTAGACCTATAGTAACTGGAATTATCCTTGCTATACTGATCATCTTAGCAAGTGTATTAGCTATATTTTATGCAAAGAGAGTCTTCTGTAGATACATATGCCCCGTGGGAGGATTCCTTGGACTCTTCTCTATGTTTTCATCTATAGAACTAAGGGTTAAGAAAAAAGAGCTCTGTGTACACCATTTTAGTAAAGAATGTATAAAAGGGTGTGAAACAAGTTATGGGTGTCCTTGGTTCGAGTATCCTGGAAGTATGGAGAGAAATAACTTCTGTGGTTTATGCTTTGAATGTGTTAAAGCTTGCCCCTTTAATAATATAGCTTTAAACTTAAGGTCCTTTGGCAAAGATATATTAGCAAAAGTGGGAAGGTCTTTAGATGAAGCTTGGAAAGCCTTTATCATGCTAACTTTAGCTATCCTTTACATATTGGTTATGCAGGGACCTTGGGGTTGGATAAGAGATTTAGCTAATGTATTCTACTCACCATCCTATGGCTTTGCTCTAAATGGGATAGAAGGTTTTTTGCTATATGCAGGTTTATTTTGGGGTACTTCCCTAGGATTAACGCCTGTAACTTTTTTAGGATTCTCTTACCTATCAAAAGCTTTTTCTAAGGCTAGTCTCCCTTTAAGGAGGCTCTTCATAGATTTCTCTTATGAGCTAATACCTTTAGCTTTGGGAGCTTGGATAGCCTTCAGCATACCCATAATTATGGTAAATTGGTCCTATATAGTGAACACATTGTCAGACCCTTTTGGTTGGGGTTGGAACCTCTTTGGAACAAAGGAAATTCCTTGGACTCCCATTACCCCAGAGTTTATACCGTATCTTCAAGTGCTTATAGTAACCATTGGGTTATTCTATTCTATAAAATTGGGCTTTAAGTTATCAAGCCAGCATTTCTTGGAAAAGAATTTAGCACTAAGGGCCTTCATACCTCAATTAGCCTTCTTGATAGGGACTTCTATACTCTTAGCATGGTTGTTTGTGGGGTGAAAAATTGGATAGGACAGAATTATTAGCTATAATTTTGGTTGGTGCCATACTAATAGGAACTCCCTTGGTTATATATTACTATCAAGTTAACCGTGTGATAAAAATAATGAATTATGAGAAAGAAATTGAAATAGCTGCAAATACCTTTGAAAATGGGAATTGGTTCCCTGATAAGATAGTTGTAAAGAAGGGAGAACCCATTAGGCTTATAATATATGGTTCAGATGTTGCTCATAGCCTTACCATACCGAAATTAGGTATAGATAGTGGGATTATAAAGCCAGGTCATATAAAAGTTATAGAATTTATTCCAGAAGAGGAGGGAATATATGAAATTTACTGTGGAATACCCTGTGGCTCCTTTCACTCATTTATGATAGGTAAGCTCATCGTGGTGAGATAAAATGAAAGAAGAGAAAATATATGCTAGGCTTGTCAAAGCTGGTGGCAGAAATTATGTAATTTATGCTTCTAAGTCAAGTTTAGAAAGGTTTGGTAAAGAAGTTCACCAAGAAAAGGGTTATAGGTTTTATGTTGAGGAGCAAAAAAATGAAATAAAAATTAAAAGTATAGATAATATCGTTTTGCTACCCGATGAGCAATCTTGGTCTACTTTCTTTCCTTTCGAATTCTTCCTACTTGGCAATAAAAGAAAGATTGCTCATGTAATGGATAGTATAACTCAAAAGCTTAGAGCAGGAAATAGCCTAGTAAATTGCTTTTATAAGGGATGTAGAAATCCAGCCTCTTTTTATGCTGAAACCCCAGAAGGATGCTGGTATGCCTGTAGTGAAGCACATATGAGTAATTATCTCATTAAAGAGGGTTTTATCACCAAGGAAAACCTTAGGCAAATCAAGATAAACCTTTAAGAACTCAAATTTTAGTGGCTAAGCTTAACTAGAAATACATTTTAGCTTTAGTTCCAGCTCTAGAGCCAAGCAAAGAATATGATTTGAAGATGATTTGAAGAAAAATCTAGATCTCAGAAGTTAGTCTTAATCTGGTAAGGGTTAACTAAGCTAAATGCGTGAAGCCTCTTCTCTCAATCTTAAATTTTGTTTTACCATCATAGTAAAATACCTTTGGTTCACCTTTTTCAACTCTTCCTATAGGTATAACCTTAACTTTTAGCTTCTTACCAATTCTTCTTATCTCTTCAAAATTTTCCTTCGAGGCTGTAGCTACCATTTCATATTCCTCACCTCCATAAAAGATCAGCTCTTTAGGATCTATTTTATTGAGCTCTGCAAAACTGTAAATCTCTTCGTTAGCAGGGAAATAATTTAGAACCATGGAAACGTTATTTGCCTCAGCTAATTGATATAAAGATATAGCTAATCCATCGCTAGAATCTATGGAAGAGCTCATCAAATCCCTCTGATTTAAAAGGATACCAAAGTTTAGCTTAGGCTTAGGCTTAGTGAAGGCTTTTAAAGCCTTCTCTTTAAACTTATCCTTAGCCTTTAAATTATAAAGCATAATTTTTAAGCCTGAGCTACTATAACCAAAGTAATCAGATACAAATATAACATCCCCCTCTCTAGCTCCTTTTCTACTTACAACTTTATCAGAAATACCCAATAGAAAGGTATCAAAGATGAATTCTTTAGCTTCATTCGTGTCTCCCCCAATGATCTTTATACCAAACTCTCTTTCAACCATTTTATACCCTTTAACTATATCTCTTATATCTCTATTTTCTATACCTCTTGGTAAAGCTATGGAGGTTAAAGCTAACATAGGTTTTACCCCTTTAGCTGCGAAGTCACTAATACATGAGACTATACTCTTTCTAGATGCTAGGAATAAAGGGAAGCCCTTTGGAAGATCTGTGCTTTGCACCAGCATATCACAGCTAATTACAATTCTTTTACCTTCATAAAGAAACCAATTTACATCATTACCTCTTTCAGAAAAATTTTTGTTTAAGCTTCCTAAACTTTTAGTTATCAGATCTATTATTTCTCTTTCATTCATCATAAAGGTAAAAGGTTAAACCCTATTAATTTTTAATTTATTGGGATATGGATTAGCCCCGATAGCATAGAGGTTAATGCGGCTCCCTCGTAAGGAGCAGATCGGGGGTTCAAGTCCCCCTCGGGGCTTACTTTTTTAATTTTTACCCTCTTTAAATTAAATTCTCTTACTATCTTTAGTTTAGAGATATAGGTTAATGGGCAAATAAGGATAGAATGATAAGTTTCTGAGTAGAAGGTTCCTAGAAATATTAATTTCTCTGTTAATCCTCAGATAGGGAAGAAAATGTAATTACATTTAGGAAAGTCAAGAAAATAAAGAATCATTAAAGTTATTAGCAAGAAAGAAGGATAAAGGTTAGAGGAGCAAAAGAGCCATGGAACAAATATCTGAAAAGATTACGAGTTTACTTAACCCTAAAAGTAGAGGAGGTAGAAGTAGGCAGCAGATTTTACTTTATCTTCATAAAATTGAAGCACCTACTCCTTACTCTATAGCAAAGGATGTATTTGGGGATTGGCTCAAGTTTTATCCAACAGTACAATACCACCTAAATCTACTAAAAAGGGTAAATTTGATAAAAGTAGAAGCTGAGGATAAAAGCACGAATAAGGTTCTTCTAACTTCTTTAGGTAAAGAAGTGGCCCAAAGAATAGCAAAGGAGATTGAGCAATCTAAGAAGGAAAAGATTCTCAAGGAAATAAAAATTCTCTTGGGAGAAGAAGAAATAGATGAGAAGATCATGGAAGAAGGGTATAAAATTCTTACTGATAAGGTTATAGATGCCTTAGTTAGGATTTTAACCTCTAAGCCCCTAGCGGACCTTTTGCCAAAACCTGTGAGGAGGTTTGAGGATATAGACCCCATTAGTATATGTGTGGTTTTAAGCCTTTATGAGGATGAGGTAAAGTTTGAGACTGTAAAGGATAAAAAGACTTTAAAAGTTATTGAGCAATTGAGCTATTTATTACCCCAAGATAAAAAGGCTAAAACTATACAATTACCCATTTTATCCCTGGTTAGAGAGCTTGGTGTTAAAGAAGAGTTAGACAAGTTGGTAAGATGGATAAATAAGGTTAGGAAGAGAATGATAATATGTAAGCATCTTGATTACTGGGTATCATCGATAGCCAATGCCGTTAAGCTTCATGGTTTGGTATCGGAAATAGCTTCCTCTCAAAAGAAGTAGTAAAGAAACTCATCTTTAACCTTTTAAATTTTTACACAGATGGTTTTTATTAAAAATTATATAGATGTTAGGGTTAAAATCTATAGCCCTTCAACTTTTTTAATAGCAGCTCATCAATAAAGTAGTTATCAAAGAGAGCATAGTTTGGTAAAACACGCTTCTGATACAAAGACTCATCCATTACTTCAGCTTCTTTAAAGGCTAAAGCCCTTCTTCTACAATTGGAGCAATAACCACAGTGAAGTAAAATTTCTTCTTCGTATAAAGGATGCTTTACCCATTCATGCACATTTGTATAGCAAGAGAAGGTGTATATCCATTTAACCCCCAACAAATCCCCCAATCTTATAATTGCATGTTTATCTAAATTTATAAAGGGAGCATAAATTTTATAATCACCAAAGTGAGTAGCTATGGCTGATACTCTATTCATTTCCTCTATAAATTCAGGGGTATTATCCTTCATGGGAGCTGGTGTTTCCCTTCTAATACCAATATAAACATCATAAATTTCTCTGCCTTTAGATGTGATATATTTATTTAAATCTATACTCTCAGCTACAGCTAAAGCTATAGTTATTAATTGCAAATTTCTTACCACATCCCACCACCAAAGAATCCTATCCTTTGCTTCATCCTTATTGTTTAATTTGTCTATGGGTGTCTCTGGTATTGGTTCTTCTTTAACTAATTTACTAGTTGATAGCTTTCCTAACCACCTTATATCAAAGGTTTTAAGCTCTAAGCTATAGCCTAACTTTAATAAATGCTCTACACTCTTCTCAACCCCAAATCTCTCCATATCCACCATTCTCTGACCATAATCTACATGTATTGCAATCGTATGCTTAGGCTTCATCACTTTAGTAACATAGTAAAGTAAGGGTATGCTATCGGCTCCTCCAGATGTTAGAACTATAGCACCTCTATCCATTATAATCCTCTCCTATTTCCGTAAATTAGTATATGTAGCCTAGGAGAGAATCTGAAACCCCTTTTTTTGCATTCCTCAATTAGCCATTCACTCCTCCTATTCAAGGTTTCTGTATTGGTACCTTCAGGCATCAAAATCACTTTTTCCCTTTTTATAGAGAAGAGCTTGATGATCTCTCCTACTTCATCTAAATCCTTTCTCTCACATATAACAAACTTAAAGTAGGTTTTATCTTTTGAGGTAAAAAGCTTCAAAACCTCTTCTTTTAATCTTCTTCTCCCTTCAATCCCACTATTACTAAGCTTAGGAGAAAGGTTAAAGCAATCTATCAAATCTAGAAAATCTTTTAATGGTTTTATGGTACCATTACTCTCTACTTCGATATAATAGTCCATTTCTTTAAGTCTCCTTATGAGCTTCAATAAAGAGTTTTGATGTATCAAAGGCTCCCCTCCAGTGATAACCAGATGCTTACATGGATACTTTGCTATCTCATAAATCAAATCTTCTGGGCTTAAATTAAAGTAATCAATACCTTCTTTAGCTTTAGATTGATTCTCCCAGGTGTATTTTGAGTCACACCAGCAACAGTTCAAGTTACAGTAATAAGTACGAAGAAATACAGCTGGTTTTCCTATATTTATCCCTTCTCCCTGAATGCTGTAAAAGATTTCTGATACTGGTATAAGTCCTTGCACAATAAGCCTAAGAATTAGAAGGTAAAAAGTTTAATAATTGTAAAGAGAAGATATGAGTGTGAAGGTATTAAATTCCGCAGAGATTAAGAAGGTTATATACGCTCAATTGGAGCCAAAGGAGGATATGTATAGAGCTATAGTTAAGTTAGTGGAAGAAAATGATGTAAATTTTGGATTTTTGGTAGCTTTAGGCACTGTCGAGAGATTAAGGATAGGTCATGCTAAGCCTGATAAAACCTTTACAGAGATAATCGTAGATAAACCCTTAGAAATATCTACAGCCTTTGGGAGAATTTGGAGGGATGAAAAGCCTCAAGTTCATGTGCATATTACTGCTGGGGATAAAGAGGGTAGAGCCTATGCTGGTCACCTTTTAGAGGGAAGTCCAGTAGCTATCTTAGCTGAAATAATGATCCTTAAGGCTTTATGATCTTTTCCTCTAAAGTTTTATAATCCATGGCAATGCTATATCCAGCTTCTTTTAATCCTGGAGATAGAAAGAAGGCGATTTGAAGCTCCCTTCTACCTGTATTTGTAACACAGTGATGAGTATTTGCCGGTATATAAATTACTTGCCCTCCCTTTATCTTCATAGGCTTTCTCTCCTCACCAACAAATACTGTACCTTCTCCCTTTAGCACAAAGTAGATTTCCTCTGATTGGGGATGAAAGTGAGGATACAATCCCTCTCCAGGCTTAAAGACTCCTAAAGCTACTACCTGATTTTTTGTTCCTTCTTTATCGTTAGTAATAACAGGTTTTATAGGCCCCCCCAATATTTCCTGAATCTTTATCTCTTTTACATTAAAGACTTTTACACTCATACCCTCTATTTAAAAGGATAAGTATATAAATTTAACACCTTTAGACTAAGGTGTGCAACAATTAGGCTTCATTGGATTAGGAGCTATGGGAGGCCCTATGTCTAAAAATCTCTTAAAGAAGAATTATAGCCTTTTAGCTTACGATATAGATGAGAGAGCTTTAAGGGAAGCAGTTAATGCAGGTGCCCTAAAGGCAGCTTCTGTTAAAGAAGTAGCTGAAAACTGTGAGATTGTACTTTTATCTTTACCTACTTCTGAAGTGGTAGAGGAAGTTTGCCTAGGCTATGATGGATTGGTTAGAAACATGAATAAAGGTATAATCGTAGATATGAGCACTACTGATATAGCCATAACAGAAAATTTAGGTAAAAAATGTAGAGAAAAAGGTTTAGAGTTTCTAGATGCTCCTGTTAGTGGTGGTCCTGAAGGAGCTAAGGCTGCTACCCTAACTATAATGGTGGGAGGTAAGAGGGAGGTTTTTGAAAGATGCTATGAAATTTTTAAAGCTTTAGGAAAAGAGATCCATTATATTGGGGAGATAGGCTCAGGTCAGAAGATAAAGTTGGTAAATCAGATATTGGTAGGAATTCACTTTGCAGCTACAGCTGAGGCTGTATTCTTTGGAGTTAAGTTAGGATTAGACCCTAACATAATCTTTGAAGTTGTTTCAAAAAGTGCAGGCAATTCCTTTATCTTTAATAAATCTTTACCTCAGATAATAAAAAAAGATTATAACACAGGATGGAGAGTTAGATTAACCCATAAAGATTTATGGTTAGCCCTTAAAGCTGGAGAGAAATATAACATACCTTTACCTTTAAGTAGCTTAGCAGCAAATTTGCATAATTCAGCCATGGCTAAGGGTTTTAAGGATTTAGATCCTGCTTGCTTAATACAAATTTTTGAATCTATGAGTTAGGTGTTGGAGCATGAGTGAGGAAGAAAAGTGTGCTGAGTTATCCTATATTTATGGAGGGATCACTTTAAGCCCTAAGCCTCCTCCTAAATTTGGTGTAGCTATTAGAGTAGATGTAGGTTATATGCAAGCTGCTGTGAATGGACCTATAGAGGGTAAAGATCATTTATTGTGGCAATATTTAGCCATTGTAAAGCCTGAATTAGTAAGAATTACTTGCACTTTAGGTAATATATCGGTAACAAAGCAAGTAGAGGCAAAGGCTGGTGAGTTAAATATAGTTAACTTTTGCTTTGGAAAGCCAGTTATTTCTCATCCCTTAAGCACAAAGTTTATTGAAGGAGAGAAGAGAAAGCCAAAAAAAGAGAGGGGAAAGATAGATCAAAGAGTTTAAGATGATAGTTCACTTAGCTGATTTGAGCTTTTTTGAACCCATATGCTCTCTATATTTAATAAAGGGAGAAAAAATTGCTTTAATAGATGCTGGACCCTCTACAACAGCTTCTCAAGTCCTTAAGAGCCTATATGAAAGAAGTATAAGCCCTAAAGATATAGAATATCTTATAGTTACCCATCCTCATCTTGATCATGCTGGTGCCTCTTCTCTTTTATTAAAAGAGATGGGTAAGGCTAAGGCTATAATTTATTATACGGGCTTAAAGCACTTTCTTAATCCTGAAGCTTTGATAAATTCGGCTAAATTGGCTTTGGGAGAAGCCTATAATTATATGGGAGGTATGGAAGCCCTAAATGAGGATAGAATAATTACCGTTAAAGATGAAGAAGAATTAAGTTTAGGAAGCTTACAGCTAAGATTTCTTTTTTCCCCTGGACATGCTCCTCACCATATGAGCATCTTCGAAGAAAACTCAAAGGTTTTATTTCCTGCCGATTCTTACTGTGTATACTTTCAAGAAAGTGGGGGTTTGCTCCCTCAATCCCCTCCCCCTCACTTTGATCTTGAAAGAGTTTTATCCACTTTAAGAAAGCTGAAAGATTTAAATCCTAAGGTCCTTTGCCTTCCCCATTTTGGGAAAGTTTCTGAAAACATAGCAGAATTTACCGATAAGAATATACAAAGGTTTGAAGAGTGGAGAGAAATTTTAAAGGGGCTTATCAATCAAGATTTCGATTACATCAAGAACTACCTATTAGGTAAATATGATAAGGAGCTTGGTATAATTAAGAGAGCAAAATTAAGATATCTTCTTTTCGATATGCATGTAAAAGGTTTTCTTAATTACCTTACTATATAAAGTAAGAAAGAATGGAATATGTCTGAGCCAAAAAAGTTAGATAGAAGAAAGTTCGTATATGCTGGATTAGGTGCTGTAATAGTTGCTGTAGGAGGATTAGCTGCATATTTTGCCACTAGACCTCCTGAAAAGGTTGTAGAAACTGTAGTTCAAACTCAAGTACAAACACAAGTGCAAACGGTAGAGAAGCTGTTGAAAGAATAATAACTCAAACTATAGAAAGACCTGTTGAGAAGACCATAGTAACAACAGTAGTTGGTACACCTACCACTATAGTAAGGACTGAAACTTTAAGGGAAACAACAGTTCAGACTGTTGAGAAGCCTATAGAAAGGACCGTTATCCAGACTGTTGAGAAGCCTCCGCTAAAGAAGGAACCTGTGACCCCCACCATCTGGGATCCTGAAGATATATTTCCACCTATTAGTGGGACAAGAGTAAGCTTAGCTTCCGATCCTTTTGGTGTTCATCTTGGGAGAAAAGATTATATCTGGGAGTTTAGAAATGAAATACCAACGATTATGCAAAGAGCCCATGATATGGGCATTAACTGGATAAGAGTCCATTTTGATTGGACGAAAATAGAAACATCACAAGGTGATTACAACTGGGAAATTACAGACGATTTTGTTAGCCGAGCTGAAAACTTAAGTATAAGCTTACTTGTAGACATCGAAGGCTATCCTGATATGGCACTTTATAATGAAAGTGAAAAAGCTACAAAATATAATGACTTTGTAAGAGCATTTGTGCAGCGTTATAAGGATAGGGTAGATTAGTGGAAAATAGAAAATGAAGTGCTTGCAGAAAACAGTGGTTTTGGGCCTGATAAGATGAATGAGTTTGTTCAGATATTACAAGCTGCTTACAAAACAATCAAAGCTGAAGATCCCTCTGCGAAGGTGGTTCTTTCTGGCTTTGGGTCAAGTAAGCTAGATCAGATTTTCTATTCTGAGAAAAAAGGTCCGCAGGCTCGTGAAAAGATCATTAATCTCTTTAAGCTTGCTAAAAACTTTTATGACATTCTAGATATACATCTTTATCATAATCCTGATGATGTAGGAGGAAAAATTGAGCTGGCTCAACGATTAATGGAAGAAGCAGGCTATTCAGTGAACTCATTGCAAAACTATTTAAGCCTTCTTCTTTTATACTTTCTTTATGGAGTTTCGTGAGATTGGTGATTGTGAGTGGGAGCTTATTAGGTCTTTGCTTCCTCCTAGGGCTAGGGTTGGTAGGCCTAGGATAGATGATAGACGTGTTTTGAACGTATTTTATATGTGCTTGTTACTGGCTGTAGATGGATGGATGGATGGATGGATATGCCTTGTAGGTATGGGCATTACTTAGCAGCCTTTAGGAGGCTTAAGAGGTGGATGGAGCTAGGTGTTTGGAAGCAGATACTTAATGCCCTTATATCTAAGGGTTATTCTACTGGTAAGCTAAGCCTTGATAAAGTTGCCTTTGATAGCACGACTATAAAGGCTAGGAAAGGGGGGAGCTTGTAGGCTATGATGGATATAAGCATATTAAGGGTACGAAGATTCATGCTGTTGTATCATCTGAAGCCCTACCGCTACGTATTCAAGTAGGACCTGGTGATGAGCATGACTCAAAATACTTCATAAAGCTCCTTGAAGGTGTGAAGGTTAAGCATGGTAGGGGTAGGTCTAGGAGTAGACCTAAAGAGGTTACGGTTGATTCAGCATATGATGCTAAGGAGATTAGAGATTACCTCAAGCGTAGAGGAGTGAAAGCAAACATAGATGTCGATCCAAGGAATAGGCGTAAGCCCAAGCATGGAAGACCATATAGACTCGATAAGAAGTCATATAAGAGTATGAGGAGCGCTGTTGAAAGATTCTTCGCATGGATAAAAGCATTCAGAAGATTATCCATAAGATATGAAAGACTAGCATCAAAATTCCTAGTATTCATACAAATAGCATGCATAATAATATACCTAAGGGTTTTGCAATGAGTTCAATAATAAAACCTATCTGGATTGGCGAAACAGCTGGCCCTGACTTAAGATACTGGGATCCTGATTTTGATAAAGATCAAGATGACGATTCACAAGACTTTCCAGCTAATGAAGGTGAGAGAGAGAGAAGTAGTGCAAAGAATAATTATGGCTTTATCTTTTGGTAAGGAAGAGGTGAAAAGAGTGGCATGGCACAAATTCTGGCTTCAAAGAGAGAAAACAGACCATTTAATGTATACTGCATTAATAGATCCAAATCTAAATCCAACAAATTTATTTTATGCTTACAAGCACTTAATAAACAAACTTGAAGACGCACAAGAAATGGAAAAAATTAATCTCGGAAGTGAGGTCGTTGCATTTCACTTTATAAAGCCTGACAGAGATCTTTATGTGTTATGGAGTGCTGTTCCAAAAAAGAACGGTAAGAAGAAACTTAGGCTTAGATCAATTTGAGCGAGTTTCTATTACAGATGTGACAGGAAAGAGTATTGAAAACAAAGGAGAAATTGCTATTGGAACAACAGCAGTTTATATAGAAATTCTAAAGTAGTCTCTAAATTTAGTGGATAAGATTACATAAAAAATTCTTAACTTGTCCTGGTAAATATTAGAGTAAAATAAAGCGTTCCAAAAATTTTGCTCTTATATTAGCTTGATTCTAATAGTATCGTTAATCACTCTTCTACCCCTTCTCATTTCAACTTTTTCATGACAACCTTACGCAATTCCTCCTGGAAAAATGTTACCGTTATAAGATACAAAGATTATCCCATCTACATCAAGCATGGGTTTAAGGGATATGGTAGATTCATATACTAAGGCATCTTTTGAAGAAATCCAAAACCAAAGGAAGAGTCTGGACCACAACCTATCGTTAATCCTACATTTATGAGCCATCTCGCTGAATCGTCCAACTCAGTAAACTTATACTCCACTATTCCTGTGTATCCTTTGAAGAGGGTTTTCTCGCTTCTTATGGATCTTCTTTCTAATTTATGTTTGTGTGATGAGTAATTAATTATATCACCTTTACATTTAAACTCAGGGACCTCTTCACCACTCCCATATTCGTTTACGAAGCCTAGGAGCCTATTCCTAATAAGGAATAGGAGCCTTTCAGCTTTTGGTGGGAAAGGCTTGCTTGTTAAGGGTGTTCTGAATCCTATCTTTAATCTATCTTCATCATAGGGAGGTATATCCTTCACATCTATGCTCGAAAGATTGTTTAGAATTAGATTTGAGCCATCGTATACTAACCTCTTTGATATTTTACATTTAATGCTACTGATTTCGAATCTGCTTTTGTTATAGTGCCTCTCACTTCCTAATCCCATCTTTCCAAGTATATTAATTCCAAGGATCAGCTCTGGTAAAAATTTTATGTATTCGCCAAAGAAGAAGACATCTAAATCTAAGGTAGCATCTTTCTCCACTTTCAAGGCTTTTCCGAAGAAGGGAGGAACCAAGAGCACAGGTTTTGGAGGCTTTGAATAGCCCCTCTTCCTCACCTCTCTCATATACATGTGGTAAAATAGGGAATCGGTTTGTTCATGGTGAGTGATCATCTTTAGGCTTTGGCCTAAGCCACCTCTAAACATAGAGCCCATCCAGTAGGGAAGTAGAGCTTCGGTGATGAAGTGAAGGTGAAGGGTAATGATGGATACTTTAAGCAAAGTTTTCTATCAAAGATAGCTTATTAACATTTTTAACCTTATCTTTTAGAAGGTTTTCTTTTAATCCTTTATGAGTGAAAAATTAACTTTTTCAAGTTTAGTATGGGGGAAAAGATGAAATGATTTTTCTTAGTGTCCAAGTCTAGACACTTCAAGTCAAGGAAAAACTAGAAGAAGCCTTGAATAACCTTAAAGAGGCCTTGAGCCTTATAAGAAAGTTTATTTTACATTTAAAAATCTTCTCCTACAACGGTGAGCGTCGAAACATGCAAAAACTTCCCCACTATTAGACTGCCAAGTAATTAAGCCTTTCCAAAGCTAGTTTGAAATAGTGGGCAGAAAAGGAAGCCATGTAGATTAAAACACCAGCCAAAATATTATAATAGTGTCTATATACCGTAAATAAAGAGGGAAACGTAGGTCAATTAAAGACGGTCAAGATATCTCGATGAATTCCAAATTTCTAAAAATGAGAACAAAAATTTGTTGTAGATAGTTTTATCGGTAAATTTGCGATGAAATCCTCACATCATAAGAGATTGTTAAAGAGTTAAAGCACAGCTAATCCATAGGAGCTGGGTATTCTACCTTCCCTGTAACTGGGTCTACTCTTATTCCTAGGCCTTCAAGTGTTGAAACTCCGAGTAATGGTTCTGGTATATCCATTATGGCTATATTAAATATTCCTTCCCTTTACATAATCTTAATATAAGCCAACGAGATGCTTGCTTCAACCATACGTTTATCTGCTAACATGAGTTTCATCTTTACTGCGGATTTGATGCCCAATTCCTTGGCCAGTTCTGGCGGTATCCTTGTGTAGAATGCTCCTGTATCAGTTAGAAAATCAACCTCTTTAATCATCTTCTGATCTGCTGAACCAAATGAACACCTGAGCCTAACTAAGCCCAACTATGACACTATTGATAAAAGGCTATACATCCCTAAAAGTTTAACGCTCTGCCCTAAAAGATTTCTATGTCTTACTCAAGATAAAATTTGAAGTTTCTAATGAGGCGATAACCTAACCCTCGTGCTAAGCTTTCAATCCTCATTTTATGAGTCTATCTATTGAAACGGAGGTGGGTTAATTAGAATGGTTCTCTTTACGATAACTTTCAATCCTCATTTTATGAGTCTATCTATTGAAACCCTATACTAGTTTTATTGGAGAAAAGAATGCGATATACTTTCAATCCTCATTTTATGAGTCTATCTATTGAAACTGTGCTTGATAGTTGCTTGGCAACATTAGAAAGTAATCTTTCAATCCTCATTTTATGAGTCTATCTATTGAAACAAATTTACCAGGAATATCTGAACCTGTAGGATACCTTCTTTCAATCCTCATTTTATGAGTCTATCTATTGAAACGGATACGATTGGATAGATGTCTTCTGGGGGTTAACCTCTTTCAATCCTCATTTTATGAGTCTATCTATTGAAACGTTCACTATGTGGGTGCTTCGGCATGAGCATGAGTACTTTCAATCCTCATTTTATGAGTCTATCTATTGAAACTCCCGAGAATAGACAGCTCACTCCACCCGCCCGGGCCCTTTCAATCCTCATTTTATGAGTCTATCTATTGAAACAACTAATAGAGACTTTGGCTCCAATCATAGTATTCATCTTTCAATCCTCATTTTATGAGTCTATCTATTGAAACATTAATAGAACCTAGATGCCTACTAAAGGCTTATATCTTTCAATCCTCATTTTATGAGTCTATCTATTGAAACCGCAGGAACAAATATCACTCCACCAGCTGATTTAATAACCCTTTCAATCCTCATTTTATGAGTCTATCTATTGAAACAAAGAAGAGCCGATGCTCCAAAAAATTTACCAAAATACTTTCAATCCTCATTTTATGAGTCTATCTATTGAAACTTTTGGAGAGAGCTAAAGAATACTTCTCTCAGCAGCTTTCAATCCTCATTTTATGAGTCTATCTATTGAAACTTAATCCCCTCATAATATGGCTTTATTAAATGCATAATCTTTCAATCCTCATTTTATGAGTCTATCTATTGAAACCTGTGGCTCTTTCACTAACAATAAGATTTTATCTTGCTTTCAATCCTCATTTTATGAGTCTATCTATTGAAACAGAGAAGCAAAAGGGGCTATAGTCTTTGTCAAAATATCCTTTCAATCCTCATTTTATGAGTCTATCTATTGAAACAATTTTGTCCCAGATTTCTTTGAGCGTAATTTATCACCTTTCAATCCTCATTTTATGAGTCTATCTATTGAAACTAAACTTATGCTATTTAGATTAGACTGAATTATATCTTTCAATCCTCATTTTATGAGTCTATCTATTGAAACGGAGACGTTAGAGAGGGAGAGAGTCCCCACGTGGCTGTGGGCTTTCAATCCTCATTTTATGAGTCTATCTATTGAAACTAAAGGCTGCATTTTGTACGAGCGAGAAGAGTTTGACTTTCAATCCTCATTTTATGAGTCTATCTATTGAAACAGAGGTATATAGTTATCTGAGTTTATATCTTTTAGTCTTTCAATCCTCATTTTATGAGTCTATCTATTGAAACGGGGCCTCTTTCCTATACTCCTATTTCCCCGCCCTGGCCTTTCAATCCTCATTTTATGAGTCTATCTATTGAAACATCATAAGCTCCTGGCTCTACTTGAGGAATAGTAAACTTTCAATCCTCATTTTATGAGTCTATCTATTGAAACTCATTGGTGTGTTTGGCTTCCCCAAAACGGGGAAGTCTTTCAATCCTCATTTTATGAGTCTATCTATTGAAACAACTGGTATGCTAAGTTTAATGAAGGAATTATTTAATCTTTCAATCCTCATTTTATGAGTCTATCTATTGAAACCACAAGTGCAAAAAAATGTTCAAAAAGTAGAGAAAACTTTCAATCCTCATTTTATGAGTCTATCTATTGAAACACTTTTGGCAAGCCCGTTTTGTGGGTACTTGTTCCACTTTCAATCCTCATTTTATGAGTCTATCTATTGAAACCTACCCCTTGCCATCCTCCTATAGGAAAAAGGGGTTTAAAAATTGTTCGTTTTTATCTGATTCTGTGAACATCAAAAAATCTAAGGGGGGTATATAAAGAAGTTCACAAAAATTTCAGATTAAAGGCAATATACGTTGGTAGGATAGGCTATTTCTTATTATCCCCAAGATAAGCGAAGCATTTGTAATAAAAAAGACCTTCCTATTGTTAAGTTAAAAAATTTGCTTTATGGCTTAGCTTTATGGATTAATTACGATTTTTGCTCTCTTTATCCTATTTCAGCCTTTAAGATAAAGTTTTGGAAAGAACTTAAAGTAGCGGAATGAAAATAGGAACAAGTATAAAAGAGGGTTAACCACAGAGCTAAAATCATTTTAAGTGTTTAACAGTAAAGGGTTTGAGAGTATCACAACTTAATAGAGATGGTAAAAGCCACATATCCCAATTCTTAACATATACAATTAATTTATCTCAAATTTTATGCTGAAAGGTAAATAAAGCACACCTATCTTAACCTATGTATGCTCACGCTAGTAATTTATGATATCTCAGATGATAGAGATCGCTCTAAACTTGCTGAGCTTCTTATGAATTATGGGTTAGAGCGAATTCAATATAGTGGCTTTAAGGGGATGCTCAATACCCATGACCGTTTAATGCTTGCTAAAGAGGTTAAGAGATTTGTGAAGGGCGATAGGGATAGCATCTATTTGATCAGGTTGTGTAGAGAGTGCGCAAGCTTATGCCAAATAATCTCAAAAAAGGAGATAGTTTTAGTGAATGAATCTGATGTAAAGATCCTTTAGGGTGATTTAATGTATTTTCTATCTGAGCTTGAGCATAAACTCCTCTTGAATAAGATTTTACCTCAGGCTAGACAGGTAGGAGTAAGCCCTGAGTTAAGAGGTTGGAATTGGCATCAACCTCCTCTTAAGCCCTACTATGATGATGTGAAGGTTCCCATGTACGCTGTTTGCTCAAAGTATTGTCCTACAAGCAGGGATGTATTTTTAAATCAAGTTGAGAAGGCAAAGCCAATACTGAATGAGAAGGTTACTTTAGGCAAAATCCTTCATGGAGTGGTAAGCGATGTACTTCTAGGCTTCATAGATAGATCTGAAATAGATTTTGAAGAATGGTGGAGCAAGATCAGGTGGGAGGGTATGTATGGTGATAGAGATCTTTTGAAGAAGAGGGCAAAGCAGCTTTGGGATTATGTTTTAATAGTATGTAAAACTCATTATATAACTCACTCAGCTATTCAGCCCTATTCTTCAGAGCGAGACTTATATGCCTCATCCATACCTTTCCTTATTGAGCATAAGATTTCAGGAGAGCTTCTTGGTTTAAGTGGCTTACTAAGTATAGATTGTTATGATTATTTAAAATGCATAATGTTCGATCTAAAGGTGGATGATAAGCAAGAGGATTGGCATAGGCTCTTTCCAGTAGGCTACGCTATAGTATTTGAGAGTGTTCATGAAGTTCCTGTAGATGTATGCTGTGTCATATACGTAAGTTTCATAAGAGATAAGCTTGTAATCAAGAAGGATCTATTTTTTGCAAACAATGAACTTAGGAGCTGGTGGTTAGAAGAAAGAGATAAGAAGCTTCAAATAATAGCCTTAAGAAAGGATCCAGGTATACCTAACCAATGCCCTGAAGATTGCATCTATTATAAGTTCTGTAGAGGTGAGTAAGGTGAAGAGGTTAGTTATAGATGGATTTGGGAAGTATGTTGGTGTGAAGGGAGAAAGGATAGTGGTTAAAGAGAATAGCTCAGTAATTTATCAGGTTCTTCCAAGTGAGCTTAGACAGGTCTTGATTACTGGGAAAGGTACCATAAGTTTCGATGCGATAAATATTCTCTCTAAAAACGGTGTAGATATTGTCTTTGTGAATAAGAGTGGTGAGCTTACTGCTCGTTTATCTCCTCTAGAGTTCAGAACCGTTTTAACGAGGAGGGAACAATATTACGCTTATAGAGATAAGAGATCTGTAATACTTGCCAAGGAGTTCGCTCTATCAAAGTTGAAGAACCAATACGCTACACTTGGAACCCTTGCAAAGAGGAGAAAAGAGACAAATCCAGAGGCTTCTGATTTTATCTTGAATCAGAGGGATATGATCTATGCTAAATTGCTTGAGCTGGAGAAGATTAAAGGTGATAATATAGATTCTGTAAGAGAAGTTATCATGGGCTTAGAGGGAGCTGCATCAGCATCTTACTGGTCAGCCTTAACAGCCATTATATCTGATGAATTTGGTTTTAAGGGTAGGTCTGGTAGATACGCCACTGACCCTGTGAATGCTTTGCTCAATTACGGTTATGGCGTATTGGAGGGGGAGGTTTGGAGGGCTATTCATTTTTCAGGGTTAGATCCTTATGGAGGTTTTCTTCATGCTGACAGGCCTGGGAAACCTAGCATGGTGTTAGATTTGATGGAGGAGTTTAGACAGCAGATAGTAGATAAGATTGTTATTAAGCTACTTACAAAGAGGGAAGTTAAGCCCGAAGATTTCACCATTCAAGAAGGCTCATGCATCCTTAAGGATAATACTCGAAGGATACTTTTAAGGGAGCTTCTTGAGAAGTTTGAGGAGTATATATCTTTAGGTGATGAGAAGGTAAGATGGTGTGATTTAATCCTAAATCAGGCTAGGAAGGTAGGTAGTTATTTAAGAGGCGAGATAACAAAATATGAAGGCTTCTGGCTCCGATGGTAAGTTTCTAATAGATGTATGGGATATAACTCAATACTATTATTGCCCAAGAAAGCTATATTTTCTAAGGACTTTAAAGGTTCCTGTAACTTTGAAGAGGAAGATGGAGGAAGGTAAGGAGGAGCATTTGAAGGAGATTAAAAGAATGAAGGAGAGGAAAGATATTTTTTCTTTACCTAAGAGTGAAGTTAAAGGAATTCATTACAAGCTTCAATTAGAGAGTGAAGAATTGGGCTTAGCAGGACAAGTTGATTTAGTTTTAGAGTTAAGCAATGGGGATATGGTACCTGTAGAGATCAAATATTCAGATTATATGGAAACTTTTATTGGAAGGAAAAAGCAGCTTATTGCCTATGCCATTCTTCTTGAAGAAAACTTTAAAAGATCTGTTAAGCAAGGAATCCTTTACTACCCAGTTCAGAATAAGCATATAATTTTAGATATAAGCTATGAAGAAAAAAAGAATTTGATTAAGGATATAAAGAGAATAAGAGAGAGCATAATTTCTGAAAGGATTCCTAGAAGAGTTGATTCTTCAAAATGTGGTTACTGTGAAGTAGCTAGATACTGCCTTTAATCTGAAATTTTTGTGAACTTCTTTATATACCCCCCTTAGATTTTTTGATGTTCACAGAATCAGATAAAAACGAACAATTTTTAAACCCCTTTTTCCTATAGGAGGATGGCAAGGGGTAGGTTTCAATAGATAGACTCATAAAATGAGGATTGAAAGAATAAAGGCATAGGCAACGGCTTCATCAGAAGCCTTTCGATAGTTTCAATAGATAGACTCATAAAATGAGGATTGAAAGCAAGGACTCCCCTTTGGGGAGCGCCTCTCATACGGGTTGTTTCAATAGATAGACTCATAAAATGAGGATTGAAAGAATTGACAGTCTTCAGCTTCATGCTCATGCTCAACTAGTTTCAATAGATAGACTCATAAAATGAGGATTGAAAGTTATACGTTGATGTTCATCTGGCTTTATTTTTGTTGTTTCAATAGATAGACTCATAAAATGAGGATTGAAAGTTCTCTATGAAAGCAAGAACCCCGTCTTTGTAGACGGGGGTTTCAATAGATAGACTCATAAAATGAGGATTGAAAGGAAGTTCAAGTAGTCCATTTACGCTTCGACCCCATCGTTTCAATAGATAGACTCATAAAATGAGGATTGAAAGTTAGATAGCTAGAGCCGTTGGGGGTAGCATAAGCTGTTTCAATAGATAGACTCATAAAATGAGGATTGAAAGTGATCTTGTTGACTCATTGCACTACCTCTACTACTCGAGTTTCAATAGATAGACTCATAAAATGAGGATTGAAAGTCTTTCTTCTTCTCCCTATCCATCTTTTCGTCATAATTGTTTCAATAGATAGACTCATAAAATGAGGATTGAAAGAGGGTTTCCGTCCATATCCAGTGGTAGTAAAACCCGAAGTTTCAATAGATAGACTCATAAAATGAGGATTGAAAGTATCTGAGCAACAGCGTTAACTTCAAAAGTATTGCCTAGTTTCAATAGATAGACTCATAAAATGAGGATTGAAAGAATATACATACCTTAAATTCTTTGGTAGCATCCAAGGTTTCAATAGATAGACTCATAAAATGAGGATTGAAAGTTCAACCACGTCACCCGAACAAGTCGCTTATCGTTGGTTTCAATAGATAGACTCATAAAATGAGGATTGAAAGTAGGAAGTCTGCAGGTGAGAGCTTAAGCATTGGAAGTGTTTCAATAGATAGACTCATAAAATGAGGATTGAAAGAGAGGCCACTCTCATCATCCCTCCAGTAAAGGAGGTGTTTCAATAGATAGACTCATAAAATGAGGATTGAAAGTCTCTAACATATGAGATAGTGTCAAATGTTAATAACAGTTTCAATAGATAGACTCATAAAATGAGGATTGAAAGTTTTTATCCCGAATATTCACCCTTTTCTACCTTATAAAGTTTCAATAGATAGACTCATAAAATGAGGATTGAAAGTGCTCTGGTTGACTCATGGCACTATCTGTAGTACTGTGTTTCAATAGATAGACTCATAAAATGAGGATTGAAAGGTACACTCAAGGTAAACTTTTCTTTTTTGATATTTTGTTTCAATAGATAGACTCATAAAATGAGGATTGAAAGTTAAGCATGCTCTTATCAGTGGGTAGATGTGATAATGTTTCAATAGATAGACTCATAAAATGAGGATTGAAAGTATCCTATGGTTATAAGTGGAAACTCCCCCTTTAATGTTTCAATAGATAGACTCATAAAATGAGGATTGAAAGCAGTTGTTCTTTTGCAGATTGGACGTCTGTGTTGGACGTTTCAATAGATAGACTCATAAAATGAGGATTGAAAGACAGGTATGAATGTTGGTAGGCTCTTTGCTTTTTCTTTGTTTCAATAGATAGACTCATAAAATGAGGATTGAAAGGTAATAACGATTTGCCCAAGCTTCAGCTTTTTCGTAAGTT
Organism: Nitrososphaeria archaeon; assembly: GCA_029775995.1. Taxonomy (GTDB): domain Archaea; phylum Thermoproteota; class Nitrososphaeria; order Nitrososphaerales; family JARVJX01; genus JARVJX01. The sequence continues at coordinate 29,943 of JARVJX010000003.1, forward strand.
TCAATAGATAGACTCATAAAATGAGGATTGAAAATTTAACTCATACCTATTATTCGAAGAAGAGCCTCTTTTGAGATCAACCACTTCAGGCTCTTTATAGGCTCATAGATGTAAATTAGAGGAATAAGATACTGATTAGCCAGCTCATAGTAAGCTATAGTTGCTGGTTTTGTTGCTGAGGTGCAATCTAATATTACTAAGTACTCCGTAAGTAGACTCTCTAACTGTGGTCTAACCTTCCTTTTAATAGCATCTATATCCACAATCTCATTCTCATAGCATATGATCCATTGATAGGGCAACTTTAGTTTCTCCCATTCTTCAAAGGCATCGGTTGAAGTTGTAACATAGATTAGCTTTGGGCGATAACCTTCTTTTTCTAAGAGTTCTATTGCTACTTGAGGCTCAGGAGCCTTCTTCCCATCTCTCCTACCCAAGAGACCTATGTATGCTACTTTATCTCGAATTTCTTTTGATTGATAGATAAAGCAGAGAGGAGTCTTGTATGTGAGCCTATAGGTTCCCTCTACTACCCTCTCAATAACACCATCTTTTTCAAGTACATTAAGATGGTGAACCAGCACATTAGCCTTAAAGCCTGTAGCTCTCTCTAATTCAGAAAACTTTCCAACCCCACCCTTTTTAGCTAACTCTGCCACAATCTTCTTTCTCTTAAGATGCTTTAAGGCAACCCCATAGTTCGGTACCTTGGCAAGTTCAATTTTTTCAATATTCTTGAATGGATAATTCATTCAATTGAACCTCCACTTCAATACTCTTTATAATAGCGACTAATATTAGCTTTACTGATGATAAACTTAAAAGTATTAATTAACTCATTAAAATCGGAGGATTTTAGAAGTAAAAATACTAGCTATCTAAGGGGCTATCATAGTAGATCTAAGGATAATTTACTCCTCTTGCCCGTTTCAGCTATAACCGATTACTTTCGTTGCCCTAGGTGTGCATATTTAAGGCATGTGTTACATATTCCCCTTGCCAATAATCAAAGTGTAAGGGGGCTTTTATACCATCGGGCTTACGAATGGTTCTTCTCAAAGGAAGAAATGTTTGTATCAATGTTGTTATATCATTCCTTTGAGTTTATACTTCAAAGATTTGATGATCTAATAGCAGAGCTAGAAATGGAGCTTAAGAACAACTTTCAGCCCATATACAAAAGGATGAAATTAGACTATACATCAGATTGGATTGAGTTAAAGGAAATCCTTAAGCAGAAATTTAAGAAATGGTTAGAGCAGAAGAAGCTAATTTTAAGGGATTTTGAGAAGGGGAAATTTATACCTGAAAGGAAGTTTGAAGTGTTTCTCTCATCCCCTACATTAGGGGTTAGGGGAAAGATAGATATGATTGAAGATACGATTCCGATAGATATAAAAACTGGGAAAGCACCTACTATAGGTGTAAAATTGGAGCATGCATTACAGCTAGCTTGGTATGCCCTGCTAATGGAGTATCGATTCAATATAGATGTGAATTTTGGTGAAGTGTATTATGCTCAAGTAGATGAGCTACGCACTGTAGCTTTAGACTCAAAGTTAAGGATGCTGGCCTTTGAGGTAAAAGATTCAGCACAGGAGGCTTTTAAGAAATTCATCCCACCAGGGGGATCCTGTATATACTGTAAATTATATACTAGAAAGGAGGGGTGATACCTTATGGGCAGGGTTCATATAATCACCGTAGGTGCAAGCTTAGTAAGTAATGCGGCAAGTCAAGCTGGAGTGAGAGAGATCTTGAGTGGTATGGTAAGACCTGAGGAGATAGAGAAAGGATTGGTGTCAGGGATTATAAACAAGAACGAGCTTCAGAAAAGGTTATTGCACTTCTTGGAGAATAAGAGGGATGCTGCTTGTGCAGAGCTGGCTACCATATGGACTTTTCTTAACAAAGGGAAGGTTGACCAAGCTTACTTACTCTACACAGACACAGAAATTGGTGATGTGTGCTCAAACGCTCTTCAATCCTATTTGAAGAAGCAAGGGGTTAATGTAATAAGAGATGTGATCAAAGGATATAGAGATGAAACATCCTTTCAGCTCGAAGGACTGCCCAACCTAGCCTTAAAAACCTGGGGACTCATAAGGAAGCACAAAGACCATGATAAGGTCTACGTGTGTGCTACAGGAGGGTTCAAACCCGAGACTTCCATCGTTACCTTGATAGCCAATCTTCAAGGCGTTCCAATATACTATAGACATGAGACCTTTAAGACACATGTAGCCATACCTGCTTTTCCTATTGAATGGCGTTATAAGTTGATGGAAAGGTTCTCTGCACCCATCATGGAGCTCATTAACAAGAGGATGAGCAAAGACGATTTTTATAAGAAGTTCGGTATAGAATTGGCCGAGCAGATGGAGGATGATTATTGGCTCATAAAACAGATCGATGGTTACTATGAGATATCTTCCATAGGTAGGCTTCTTTATCATGTAATGTTTGGAGGTTGAGATGATGAGCGTAAAGGAGCAAATTATAAGTCCCTATAAGGTTTCTGAACTGGTTCTTATTAGAGCCATTACCAATCTTCATCCTGGTGTAGGGAGGACAGGAGAAATTGTTGACCTACCAGTCCAGAAGGACAACCTCGGCTTCCCCATAATATACTCATCGAGCCTTAAAGGAGCCTTGAAGAGCACACTCTGGCAGTTTCCTGAAGTAGACAGAAATGTTGTGAAGGAATTATTCGGTCCTGAGCCTGAAGATGGCGAAAAGTTCATGTCAGCTATAGCCATACTTGATGCTTTCACAGTTGCGTTCCCAGTAAGGAGTCTAGAAGGGGTCTATGCCTTCACGACCTCTCCCTTGTTACTTAAGCGCTTCAGCGAATACTTGAAGATTATTGGGGATACATATAATTATGTAGAGAAGTTATCAAATCTATCGATAGGAGACGGCATATGTCAAACATCTAAAAAGGCTATAGATCTCCTTAGAATCGAGGCCCTGAATAACAGATTCGTCATCAACGAGGAGATAGATGTAAAATACATAACTGATCAATCTAATAATATTGAGGAGCTCGAAAAACTCTTTGATATAGAACAAGGGAGGCTCATCCTACTTAGCGATGACGATGCGCTAAGAGCTCTGGAGAGATCCTTGGTTAGGGTGACCCGAATAGCTGTTAATAGGGAGAAGAAGACCGTCAAAGGAGGTGCGTTATGGACTGAGGAATATATCCCATGTAACACAGTCTTCGCTACAGTATTCCTGTATTCTAAGGCTAAGAAATCTGAGAACGTCTTACAAAAAGAAGATGGCGTCAAGAATAAGCTTCATGAACTACTCAATAAAACGAGAAACTATCTGATCATAGGAGGTAACGAAACCATTGGAAGAGGTATAGTGAAACTGGAATTCAAGGAGAAAAAATCCGAGGAGAAAAAAGCGTGAAGATTATGAGTACAAGCGATCATGTACTGAATGCAATAAGGGACTTTGAGTATCTGTTGAGCTCCTTAGAGAAGAAAGAAGAGAGCGAAGTAGGCAAGAGCTTTAGGAGCAGGTGTAGAGAGCTACCTAGCCTTATAGAGGATGTGGGCTTCGTTCCAGCCATTAGCTTCTGTTATGCAAAGGCGAGTAAAGCTACTTATGAGAAGGTAAAGAACATGCTGAAAAACGGAGGTAAGATCGATGATAATAATCATATGGAGAAGGGCTACGGCATCTATCTCTACTTCGTGCTAAAAAGGCTGAAGGACCTTAAGCTGATAAAAGAGGCTTATTTAGATGAGCCGATCAAGGCTTTAGAAGAACTCGGAGAGGGAAAACAAAGAGTAGCAGGTAGACTTCTCAGGCCTTACATAGTTGAGATGAAGAAATTGTCTGAAGCGGTATTTGAGGCTGAAGGCGAGATACGATGAGCACTTGGCTACTGATTCAGGAAAAGATAGCAGTAAGAGATTGGATAGCAGAAATAAAGTTAACGAACACTACACCAGTAAGAATAGGGGGTTATAACGCAAAGCCATTTAGCAACACACTTAATCTGATGGAGGAACCACGCACACAGAGCATAAAAGGTCTATGGAGATGGTGGGCGAGAGCGATACTGGCCGGTGCGGTTCTTCGTAGCGAAAGATCATTGGCCAAAAGCCTTGGTGACATAAATAAGGATGTATCTCGACTTTTAGGCAGCATAAACGCCAGTTCGGAATTCTTCATTCAAACGACCTTTAAGCTTAATGGTGTTTCCTATATAGAATCACGTGAGCTAGAGAACGTACCTAGAGTAAAATTAGTTACAATGGGGTTAACTAACGATGAGAAGAGGCGGATTGAACGATATTATAGGAGCTTAAGCTTAAGAGTTGTCATCGGAGCTAGGAAGAGTATCGAAGAAGATAATAAGGATGCTGCCATGTTCGCTCTCTCCTCTCTCATAATTAGTTTGATATTCAGCGGTATCGGCTCGATCACCACGAGAGGGTTTGGGAAACTGAAAATCATCGATATAGAACCAAGAAGCCCAACTTTGAGAAACGAGGTTGATAATCTCGGCCAATTATTAAAGGAATTGTATCAGCAAGACAGCGAGCAGGGCATAACCAGGAAGCTGAAGGATTTGATCTCAGTATCTCTAGGATATGCGTCAGACTATATGTCTTTAGGAAGAGTAGCAACAGGCATCAAGATAAGTAAGATTCCTTTATATTCTGCGCTTCTGTTAGACTGTGATCCTGAAATCTTCCGTTTGGAGACCATCTGTATATCAAGACGAAATCCACAGCAGATACTAGAATGCTTAGGCAAGTCAACTCTAAAGTCAGAATGGAAAAGAAAGAAACATCTACCATTAAAAAGCTCTGGGAAAACTTTGCATACATGGGTTTTAGGGTTACCTCGTTATCAAGAGCCCTTCTACGAAGTGGATGGAAAACGTGAAAAACAACTAACAGGATATATTCTTGATAATAAAAAGGAAAAACGTAGGCACTCACCAATCGGGTTTACTATATTGGAGTGTTCTGGCGGTCTAGCTTTAGTCATATATGGGTTCTTAACATCAGAATTTGCAGAGATGTTAAAAGGTCATAATACTCTAACCCTACAACATGTTGGAGTTCATACTACAGGATCTTCCCTCAGAGGAGTTATAGGCAAATTAACAAGCATAAAGCGAACCAACGTTTACGATGATTTAAGAGCACACGGTGTCTCCTTCCCAGACAGGTCTCAACAGATTAACAACGCTTTATCTGTTGATTATGTCTATAAGAACAGCTTTGATGCAGCATGGGATTTCGTCAGACAGATAATCAGGGATGGTTGCTGCAGATGAAGTATGAGGAGCTTCAGAGAGTAGAAGCTGCTGCAAAGAGGCCAAATCTTTGGAGTTACGTATCAATTATTGGTTCAAAGTTGCTGTTAGATAAGGCTAGAGAGGTGACTGTAGAAGAAAGAAAGAGAAAGCTGTTAGAGTATATTGTTCGGCAGGCTGATATACACAATGACAAAATCGATAGAACACTTAAAGTTATAGAAGATGCGCTTAACGGTTGTGGCTATGAATTGAGAAGAGTGAAGCTCAAGACTATATCTAGAGGCCTTATAGGAGGATCAGAGACTTTTGGTGAGATACCATTCGAGGTGGGTTTATACTTCGACCCTATATTAAACATCCCCTACATACCTGGCTCCACCATCAAGGGAGCTGTCCGCTCAGCTACCTTCGACTTACTACATAGGGAAAAACTAAGTGCAGGTAGGTCTGATAAAGAAGCTGGAAAAGAGGCTGACGATGAATGCATCAGGATCTTTGGAGGGCGTATAGGTGAGGATCATAGCACAGGGCTCGTAGGGTTTACTGATGCATATCCTATTGAGAAAGGTGAGAAGGGTTATCTACTCTACCCTGATGTAATGTCCCCCCATTACACGGATGGTACAGCCACAGAGCTGGATGTCTCCCCTACACCCATAATTTATCTTACCATCGCACCAGGAACCAAATTTCAGTTCTACCTCTTCTTCAGAAGAGAAAGAGGGAGTGGGGAAAAGAAAAGGAAGCTCACTATAAGGGATTCTCAAGACTCCGATCTCGCTGAAACTCCGGTTCAAGATCTCACTAAATTGGGTATCTTAGATCTTGGATTACTCTATGCCTTCTGTAGAGGTGTAGGAGCTAAGACATCTGTAGGTTACTCTAGATTCGAGATCTTAAGCTATGAAACGGTGAGGTGATTGTTTGGGAGAGAATCTCTTCCTTTCAAAGATCTTCCTTTCTAAGACAGCTTGCCTGTTCCATGATCCTCCAAATAAAGCTTGGCTTCTCAAAAGTCATAAGGATCATAAGGAGGAGGCAAGACGCATAGCTATTAGTGTATTAGAGAATACTTGCCTTAAAGATGCTACAGAACGAATGGAGGAGATCGCAAAGCCAGCTGACATGTTAGCTTCAAGTGTTGACAGATGGCTACTGAGCAAGCTCGTCGGTGAAGAATACCATCTATTTCCGGTGAGTGAGATTAAACTCAAGAACATCTTTAACCCTAAATTTTCTCAAAAGGTTAATGGAGAGCAGCCTTCTACAGATAAATTTATCAAAGATTTAAAGGGGCTCATCGAGCCTATAACTGATATTAGGCTTGCTTACCATATACTATACGCCAGCTATGAACCTGTATGGATACAACAGAAGCTTCCAGCCGGTCCTGCAGATACTAGGGCACCATCCCACAGCGTTTTTGATCATAACTATGCTACTGCATCAATTATGAACTGGCTCCTAGAAAAGAAGGAACCTAAAGGGATACTGTTATACATAGACCTAGGAGGGCCACAGAGGTTCATATCGAGCTCCAGGAAGCTCAGCGACCTCTGGCTATCGAGCTATCTTGCTTCTGCACTTGCTTGGAGCGTATTCTGGATTTTTGTAAAAGCTCTAGGCCCTGATGTTATGGTCCTACCTACATGTAGAGGAAATCCATTTTATTACCATAGCTTAATCTCAGAGCTAACTCGAAATGGTGTTAATGAAAATGTAATAGAAAAGATCAAAAAAATATCAGGCGAATTCGCTGGATATGACCCAGATAAGGACAAGATACCGAGGTATGCAGTAGTACCAGTCACAGCTACATTCATGCTACCGGAGCTAGAGCAATTGAAGGAACTTGATGACTTCAAGGAGATTGAAGTCATCAAGGGAGCCGAAGGTCTAGAGGAATTCGTGAAGAATAAATATCGAGAAGTATGGAAAAGCGTCTACGACAAAGTTATTGAAAAGTGTAAGGATTTAAAGAGCGAGCTAGACAATATGGCCATTAAAGCTGAAGAGCTCTTAAATGAATGTAAGGAATTTGGGTTTGAGACAACTCCTCCACTACCCATCAGGGTCATAGCCCTACACACCAATAGGCTTCATGAGCTGGGCTTGGAGGAGGATGAGCGCTACAGCCTATACCATTACATGTTCAAACTTTTAGGTTACGAGGAAGATAGGAGGAAGCTCTACAAATTTAGGCCTGAGGAGGATCTGAAGCTTTTTGAGATGACCTCACAGTCCATCAGAACTTGGCCGAAGGAGGCTTCTAAGGGCTTCGAGTATTGTAGCGTATGTGGCTATTTACCAGCAATTATAATCCTTCCTTCAGATGAAGACGAATACAAGAAATACTTGAGGATGGAGCTTGAACCTATTTTTGGAATGGGTGAAAATCTTTGCCCTTATTGTCTAATTAAGAGGCTTATGAGTATGAGCAAGATACTTAAATCAGTTATGGATGAGCTGCTAGGGGAAACTCCACAAGAGCTACCTCAATTTAGATTTCCATCGGTCTCTGACATCGCACTTATGCCGTTCAAAAAATCATTTATTACCAATGCTACAAAAATTGACAATAATCAAGAGCTGGCTAATGAGCTAGCTAAATGGATCGAGGAAATCTGGAAAGAATTTGCAGAAAAAAGAATATCTCTAATGGGTAGAGAACCAATAATATCTATTGAAAGCAAATTAGCAGAGAGTATTAAAAAACTGAAGACTGATAAATTAAAGGGAGATCTTGAAGAGATACTATTTATGGATGCTGAAGCCTGCTTCTTAAGGACATATAAATTTAAAAAGGACGAGAGAGAGGAATATTACACTCCGAGAAGAGATTGGCTAAAACTAAGAGAGAGAATTCATAAGGATGAAAGAATGGCGATGTATATGAACTTAAAAAAGGAAAAAATCGAGGATCTGAATACTTACTATGCCATTATAAGGTGTGATGGTGATAACTTAGGCAAGATCATACAGGGTAAGGTCGAGGAGGGCTTCAGGATCACCATAAAAGACTACCTTTGCAATGTGTTAGAAGGGCCTGCGAGAGAAGTGGTGGAAGCCATAGCAAATAACGAGTATGAACGGGCAAAAAAGATATGCAAAGAACATAAGGTAGGGGAGATCGACAAGAAAGTAAATGACATATCGATGCTCATCTATAAGCTTCAGGATAAGCAAGATATTATAATTTCACCATCATACCATTCAACCCTCAGCAAGGCCTTAATGGCCAATGCCATTAGAGATAAGGAGATAATCGATAAGCACGATGGTTTAACCATTTATGCTGGAGGAGACGATCTCCTAGCCGTAACTCCTGTCAAGAATTCCTTAAGTGCCGTTCAAAAACTAAGAGAGAAGTTCAGCTTTCCATCAGCAGAATATAAGGGCTTTGATATAAAAGATGGCTACTTAATACCATCCTTGGCTACTGCTAGCAGAAGCTTCTCCATATACCTCACCCACTATATGTTCCCACTGTATACAGCAATCAGTAGATCTGCTGAGTTACTAGATTCCATAGCTAAAGAGTCAAGGTGGATAATAGATGCGGAGAGGAGGGAAAAAGATGCGCTCATCCTTTCATACAGCCCAAGAGGTGGCGAGCGCTACTCTCTACTACCCCTTTCAGACGTTAAGGCTCCAGATCAGAATCTGGCTAAAAGTCTCAAGTATATCGATGAGCTTGTCTTGCAGATAGAGAAGGAGAGAGACGGATTCTCGTCATCATTAATATATGATCTATATAGCAATCTTCAGACGATCAAACCACTTATCGATAAGAATAGTGAAGCTTTGTTAAAAAGGCTAATAGAGAGGATCTTCGAAAGAAACTGTGAAATCCAAGATAAGCAGCTACGTAAGAAAAAGGCTGAGGAATGGGCTCGAAAGCTAATAGAAGATTATGATGTATCAGGTAGAGTAGACCATGGCGTTCTACCTTTCCTGGAGCAGTTCTTTTTGGCCCTAATGCTCTATAGGTCTGGCCTGAGGGGTATGGAGTAATGGCTGAGGCTGTATCAATAAGTTTCAGGATAGTTGAGCCTATGATGTTTCGTGGCCCAGGGGAGTTCGATCCCTTCGTTAGGGGCACCTACAGTAGAGCTATGACTTTAGCAATGCCTTCCCCCTCGACGGTAGCTGGAACCCTAGCAACCTATTGTATTTCAGAATTAGATAGACCTGCATCCAGCTCCGGAGAATGGCTTGAACAATACCTTAGCATTTTAGGAGATATAAAAATAAGAGGGCCCTTGATTAAGCTGAACCATGAGCTGATGGCTGAAGACAAAATATCTGGGGGCTTCCTAACAATGGAGAAGATAAGGGAAAAGTGTAAAAAAGAATGGAAGAGGCTGAGTCAGAAGCCTAATTCATTAAAGCAGCTAGATGAGTATCTGAAAAGAGAAGAGTTTAAGCCTAGTGTTAAAGTGGGAAAGAATGTAAGGGTTGGCGTTAGGTTAGAGGCGAGAGAAGGAATCCCTATGAAAAGGGTAATGGAAGGCTTCCTATACGGTGCTGAATACCTCGACTATATAAGACCTAGAGGCAAGGAGACCAGAGAGACCTCTGTGGAGATTATGGCAGAGGTCAGAGGAAGGCTTGTTGAAAGCCTATCTTTAGCCAGAGGGCTACCGGTCAAATTCGGTGGGGAGGGTAGAGTGGCCTTCTTCTCCCTCCAGCAAGGAGGGAAGATTTTGGATGCAATTAGAAAGCAGTTTTGGGATGGTCAAGAGAAGCACCATGGGTTCTTGGCTCTATATTTAGCTACTCCAACCCTCTTCAAGGGAGGTAAAAGAGTAGAAGAATACGTGAAAGAGTGGGTAGAGAACATGAACTACAGGCTTGTAGGCATCAGTGGGGAATCTACAGTACTTGGTACTGGATTCATGATAAGTGCGAGAAGGAGGAAGCCTATTTACACCTCGTTAAATCCAGGCAGCATCATATTCCTAGAGGGCCTCTTTGATCTTCTGGAGATATATCGAAATAAAGCCTTTGGTGAGGCCAGCATGTTAGGTTATGGCACCCTCATACCCATACCAATCACCAATCGTGTCTAAGATGCTGAAGATGTTGTTAGCAGCATGGAGTATGCAATTCTTATGCCTTAATGGTAGCTCTGAGGCATACCAGTCAGGCTCGGTTTGCACGTTAAGAGCTATTCTGATTAGAGGATGAAGAGCAAGTGATTTTGGAGAACATTATTAAATTTATTAAATGACCCCCTAATATACCCTTTTATTCAGTTCTTTGCCAGTTTCCAGTAATGGATTTATATAATCAAAGGAGGCATTAAAGTTCAGTTTGGCCCTATTGACTACGGTTATAGGTAGACTGATGGCTACTTCAACGTTACCTTCACCATCAACTCTAACAAACATACTGGAAAGCTTCCCTGTGAAGCTATATACAAATTCTTATCATCGAGTGGCCTAGATACATGCCTCCTTATTTTTATGCCTGAGAGCCTTGTAGTCAACCTACACGATCATTCTTCTCGATTAGATATACTTCTAAAATCTCCTGAAAAAATTAGGCAATAATTTTATCAAAGGTTAGAGGTGCTGATACCCTCGATCAATAATAATCTGAAGACAGTCCTAGCTCAATCTCAAGGTGAGTATAAGAGCAGGGATAAGACAGTTACAACGATATTTGAGAACACCGTCACAAATATACCTTCATTTATGTTTTTTCAACTTCTAGGCTGTGGCAGAAAAGTTCATTTTAGTTTAAATTTTATGATAACTTAACAGTCTACTCTTTCATAAAAGAGACGATAAAGTAGCTTTTCTGCCACAGCCCGCATCTATGTATCCTATGTCTATTCCTACCTCCAACGTAGTCGTTGCGACACAGTAGAACTCGCGTTCACTCTTCATAGCCATCTCTATCTCTCCTCTTGCCTACACTTATGCTCTAGTGATGAACTTCTACTTTATCGCTTGGGAGAATCTTCTTCAAGTCTCTTGCAAACTCCTCCGTTCCTTTCCTACTGTTGCAGAAAAATAATGCCTTCAATACCATCCTCGCCCTAAACCTTTGTATTAAATCGTTTACGCCTGCAAGTCTGTTAGAGAAATCTATAAGCTCATACTCTATCTCACTAGGTTTATCGACTTTTACTACATTAAACTCTGAGAGGTATCTACTGGCAACATCACTAGGATCTACAAGAGTAGCTAGGATGACAGACATGGGGTTAATTCCTCTTAAGCTAAGTCGCTTCAAGAGAAGGCGTAGCTGGTCTCCTCTGTATGTGCCGTCCAACAAGTGTAGTTCATCTAGGACAATAAACTTCAAAGTTTCAAACACTACTGGATGCCTACACATCAATGAATCAAGAGATTCAGGGGTGGTTATGACGATGTTCTCTGGACATCGAGGTCAAAATTAGGCCTGTCCCCAGTCTTTATTGAGACGGTAAGCCTACATCTTGAAGCGGATCTCTGAGACGTTATAGGTCATTTGCTAATGGACGGGTAGGAGTAACGTAAACTATTCTTAATCCCTTAACTGGTTCACTACTACTAAGTAGCAACTCAGCTAATGGGGCTACAACGGCCTCCGTCTTCCCGCTTGCGCTGGGTGAGCAGAGAACAAGATTCTTCTTATTATCGAGTAATTTGGGTATTACCTCGATCTGCACTGGTAGAAGTCGCCCGAATCGTGAGAAGAAAGCTGTCCACGTGTTAGGTAGCCTCTCCTTAATGGCAAGACCCTTTTGGATCTTATCTGATTTATCTTGGGATGCCAAGATCGCTCACAGATTTTGAAGGATAAAAACGTGCGTAATCTAGGATTTCTACTATCGATTTGATGAACCGACGAAGCGGCTCCATTTTGCCTACTATTGAATAGATTTCTTGTTCTATACTCTTACGTGTCTTCCATATATAGGCTACCTGATAGAGTCTACAAATCTCTCGGATTATCTCTCGCCTCCCTTCTTCTGATAAAGGCTCTAGGTGGAGCCGCTGTGAACCAATCAGTAGGTCATCTATTGCTTGTGGAACCACTGTGAACGCTATAACAAGTTTTACAAAGGAGGGAAGTTTATAGGCATATCTAATATGTTGGGCGTGGGGGTGATAGATCAAGTTTGTTTCCTCGCCCCTGTAAACATCGCGCGGAACAACCTCCTCTTGGAGCAGTGAATAATCGTTGTTGGCTACTAAAGATGCTATAGCTCAAAGTAAAACTGTATTTCTCAAGCTTTCAACGAATGGCTTTGCATCTATGGAAGATAGAATTACTGTAGTTTTAGATGATGTTATAGATTAGTTATTATGAGCGAAGATTCTCTAAGAGCAAACATAAAAGCGTTATACGATTATCTTATTAACTATTTAAACAGAGAGGAGCATTCTCTTCTACACCAAAATGTGATGGCTAAATGGGGGATGGCTCGTTATGGTATTTCTAGATGGAGTATAGCAAACAATACATCATCGTTAGTTTTAGATGCTCTATATCTAACATCAAGAAACGATTTCGAACTAACGAAGGAGGGTAAGGGAATAAGGTTACTATCACCATCAGGAATAAGGTATCCTTTAGCAGTAGATGACCATGGAAATATAATGGTAAGGAGGGTTTAATGCAAGAAAATTTATACAGAGCAAGTAAAAGGGTAATATATTCTTTGGATGGTTTAAATTTCTCAGATGTATCTGATAATGTTATTGAGTTTGAGGTTGTTTTAAGAGAGTTAAAGGCAGGTTTAAGCTCCTTCAGAATAAAATTGCAGGATACTGATAACAATCTATCCTTAGCATTACCCTTTCCAAAAAAGGTTTAAACTCTTTATGGGAAATTAGAGTGAATAATGCTGTATTGATTTATGGTAGAGCTGAATACCTTGACTTCAGCTTGATGAGCAGGGAGATGTTTTAACAATAGTAGGGTAAAAAAATAAAGGGTAGGGGCTATTTACCTACCCCAATAGGGTGGGGTTAAAGAGGAAATAAGGTAATCTTTTTAGACAATTGTAATATTTAACCAAGTTCCCTATAGCTTGTTAAAGAGGAAATAAGGTAATCTTTTTAGCCTTCAATAACGGCTAATTCAACACCTTCAACATCGAGTTAAAGAGGAAATAAGGTAATCTTTTTAGAAAACCTTTCTAAGTTACAGTAATTTCTAAGTAATGCCATTCAACTATCCCATTAACATTTATCAAAAAGCCTAGAAGGATTTTATCTCCTTCTTCAATAAGGAGCAACCTACCTTTATACTCACTCCATTTATTCAAGAAACCTAATAAAGAAGATTCAACTTTATCCCATTCAGCCTCATCTGTAAAACTTAATTTTTCTTCAAGGAAGGAGATTTGTGGAGAAATAGCTGTAGGCTTTAAAGGGGTAACTTGCTCTCTATTCAATAAATCAAAAATTTTCTCTAGCTTCTCCTCTCTAGCTAACTTCGCAATTTCTCTAGCTTCCTTTATCCCTACTAACTCTGCTAAGTAGTTTCTGAAGGCTTCTTCAGAAGTAGGGGCTACTTTAGATAATCCTACATAGTAGTTGCCTGTAAAAGCTGCTCCTACTACTGCAACTGCACCCATTTCTGTTACCACACCTCCTGCTCCAGCTGTGTAAACAGGTATAAAGTAAACATCCTGCTCTCCAACCCTATAAAGAATTATTTCTCCAATTCTAGGATTCCTAAGCAAGGTTTTAAGTTGAGCAAACTCAGCATTCTTTTCTAAAGCCTCTAGCACTGCTGTAGGACCTAAAAGTTTAGTTGGAGAATCTAAGGGTACTTGATAAAAGATCATTTTACCAAACTTTTCATCGTAATCATTGGTAACTACCATATATCCAGCTAAATTTCTACCTCCTGCCCCTCTAAGCTCAAGAGATAATAATCCCAAGTAAGTGAGTTTCTCAAAGCCAGGAGGTTTAGCAAATATATAGTAAGTGTCTAAGCCTTTAGGAACCTCATAGAATTCTTTACCTACTATAAAGGTCCCAGGATCCTTTACATGATAAAAATCATACATACTAACCCTCCATTCAAAGAGTTCAGGAGGGTATCTTATCTGATTCTTTAACCATTTTGGAACATCCGTTTCAACCATATCGCTGTAAACCTTTTTGAAAAGCTCTGAAAAGTAATCTTTCCCAATAACTATTATTCTAATATTTCCATTGTAAACATCTATAAGGGCATAACCTATCAATCTTAAAAGGGGGTTATTATTGCTCCAAGGAACCTCATTTGTATCTAGCTTTATAATTAAAGGCATTAGCCAATAGGTTTTTCCTTCCTCAGGATCATTTACAGGTATCATATCCACTCTACTACCAAAAAGCTCATACTGAAAGTAGGGAAAGAGTAATTGTATTCTATCGTAAACATCCCTATACCTTATTATATGTATGGATTTTGAGGAGTAAGCTAAAAGAAAGTTAATTTCAAAGAGCCAGCTTAGAGGAGGGGGTATAGTTATTCCTCCCTTTCCCTTATAAAAGGTCCCTCCTATCTCTTCACTCTTCTCTCTATCAGCTGGGAAGGCAGCCCAGACCCTTGAAAATAATCCTCCCTCACCATAATATATGGTTCTTTGGCTGAAAAATCTACTCGTATTTTGAACGGTTCCTGTATGGGCATCTAACATAAGAAAGCCCTGTGGTACATTGGTGTAAAATAAATGCTCAGCATACCATCTATCCTCAGGTCTAACTGTTGGAGGTAAAAGCAACTTCATAGAAGCACTCCAGAACAAAGTATTATCAAATCTCAAAATATCACTATCTTGAAAATCTAAATAGGGAATGAGTCCTATTTCAGGTTTAAGCTTTGAAAAGGCAGCATCCCAATCCCAGAGCCTTATTTTCTTAAGTAACTCCTCGTTCTCTCTAATTATTTTCTCAATATCTGTAGGCTTGATAGATTGCACACCAAAAGAATAAATCCTTTCTTCTACTTCATCCAATTGAGCTAGTTCTCTATTTACAGAAATTTGCTGGGTAACATAGGGGCCTAACCACTCTAACTTTCTCGCATCAGCTATACTATTATTTACAGCGATTATGGAGCCTATAATTAAAACTATTATCAAAATAGATAAAAGTCTTAAAGTTATCACCCTCCTAGTAAAGCTGAAGAATACCCTTCTAACATCCCTTAAAGCAAAGATACTGAATAAAACTCCAGTAGCTATTAACCCAATTATAACGTATTTGGTGTTGTAGTCTAAGTTACTTGGGAAGAAGGAGTTTAGAGCACTCCAAAATAATGCAACCGCGATTAATCCTTCTATTATACCTACTCTCCATACAACATTTCTGACACCTCCTCTTAACTCATCAGCTGTAGGCATAACTATTCTAACTATTTGAGTAATACCAAAGAGCAGAAAGAGTCTTATAGAAAGAGCTCCAAATATAGGACCTACTATCAAGGTTAGAGTAGGAAGCATGGGTATTACATTTTCTTTAGCGTAATTCATATCAAAGGGAGGGGTTAAAAAAGGTAGGTAGAGGAGCCTCCATAAGGATAGAGAATTAGGATCCCATCCTTGAAAGGATGCAATAGTTACCATACCAAAGATCACATTTCTGAAGAGCATTATACCAACCAAAACTTTTGTAATCTGCCAAAGAACGAATTTCCTGTAAGATAGTCTGAAGTTATTAAAATCAAAGTATTCAGGTGGTATGACTTCTAAGTTTCCTCTCTCTCTAACTATCTTTAAAGCTAACCTTATTATCCACCACACTATGGACCTCCTATTTTTAAAATCTATTCTAAAGAAGGCTACTAGGGCTAATAGAAATCCTCCTACTAATTCAAAGTATATGGGTCTTAGGTAAAGCTCTCCAAACTCTAGGATATTAAGATAGAAGGTTAAAAATTGAGCTATAAATATGAAAATAATTATTAGAAGTATTAGGGCTAGAAAAAGGAGTCTGACCCTCTGTAAGGGTTGAGTACCTCTAGAAGGAATGGTTGGGGGTTCTTCAAAATAGTTCAAACTATAAAAAATGATAATAAAAAGTATATAATATTTGCTATTTAGAGAATTGAAATTGGCAAGATAAGTCAAGTCTGATCTCTAGTTTGTAGGTCCCTATTGACAAACTTAGGAACTCATTTGATGATATTAGGCTCTAAAGGGGAAATTATAGAAGGCCTTTAGCTTTTTCTTATCTTCTCTTCAACTTTGAGAAACCAATCTAGGCCATTCCTCCTTTCTCTTTTTACTTGCCCATAATTTAATCCTAGCCTCTTCCATCTATATACCATTCCATGATCTTGATCATCATGAGTTATTTTCAAAGTAAAGAACTTGATGGATAAAGAGCTAAGCATAGCATCCCATGCACTTCTTTTGTATAATACTCTTACTGCAAGGACCTCTCTTGTATCCAAATCCGTGCTATACATACATAGGCTTGATCACCCTGAAGCTTATTTTTGGGTTTCATCTATGGCTATAAATTTCCATTTCCTCTAACTATAAGGCTCCTTCAATAAGATTCTTAAGATGGTACCATTCTATAAAAGCTTCCTATTTGAAATCTCTCCATTTGGCTAAACTCCTTAGAGGAGCCTGAATAGGGCATAAGGGATGAAAGGATCTTATGTAAAGGAACCTTATTTTATTTCTCTTGAAGACCTTCTCCTCCTTCACATCCTCAAAAGGTAATCTAATTCACTCATAGAGTAAGAGGAGAATAAAAAGAATAAAAACCTAAGGTCAAACAGACTAAACAAAATGGAGAACGTTACATTGACAATCCCGGAAGGTGCTGTTAACTCAAGGTCTAACCTTTGTTATTCGCAAGAGACTTTTGTATGAACTTGACAATAGCTTCTAAAGTCTTTAGCTTCCAGAGTCTTGGAGCCTTATGTAAAGAGAAGACTTTATAGAATTGACTTAAAATTACGCTCTTGCCTCCTTAGTGAATGATAAGTTATTTACTTCCTCTTCCGATTTTCATATATGGTTGGGAGTATACGTTTATCCTTAACCATTATGGATGGTGAGG
>JARVJX010000040.1 GCA_029775995.1 Nitrososphaeria archaeon
CCTTACCATCATTTGCTTTCTTAAGCTCCATATTCCATTCATCCATGATAGAGAAGTCAAGAAGGATCTCTCCCCTCCTCACCAATTCTTCGTTGTACTTGCTACAATCTCTTTCACCAGAAGCCATGAATTAGAATTCAATCGGCATGTATAAGAAAGCATAAGTGAAAATTCTTTCAGCTCATGCTCAAATCGTGCAACACACCATAAAAAATAAGAAAATTTTTTATAACCTAACAAGTTTGGTAAATTTATCAGCTTTTCTTTAAGCATCTCTCTTTAATACCTTAACAAAAATTTCATCTGAAGCTCCAATATTTTTTATGCTGTATTATATCTAGTATAAGCCTTCTTGAAACATCTTCAGGTAAGAGTTGAAAAACTTTAACCATATGCTTACATAACTCTCCCCCTTCTCTCTTTAGCCAATCTGGACAATTGTGATTTATATCCCTTTTATTGATGTCAATTTTAAACTCGTAATCTCTAACGATTCCTTCAAAAACATTATCCTTAGCAAAGAATTTTATTTCGCTTTCCTTTATCTCTTTAGCCCTCTCCAGCTTAAACCTTGGAGCCAAAAATTCCAATAACTCATCTATGCTGTATAAGGATAAATCAAATAACCCTAATCTAGCGCTCTCCTTCTTTATTTTTTGTTCTATATCGCTCAAAACCTTTTCTTTATACTCATCGGTTAAATTAAGGAGTTTAAGCATTTTAAGGCAATTAGCTACTGCATAGCCTCTAAAGTGATTGTTAAAGAATCCGTATAGCTCTTTAGCCTTTAAAATTAAATCGTTTATCTTAGGAACCCAATTTTTAAGTTCATCATCAGTGTAATAGTAATCGTACCAAGGTTTCTTACCATGACCGTGCCATCTTATCAAAGCCTTCTTTGATGTTACCTCTAATAGAGGAGGTAATAAGGGCTCATCCACTATAGTATAGGTTATGTTGTATTTCCTTAAAAGCTTCCAGCTTTCATCCCTTAACCAGCTCCTATCCCTAAATTCAACAGCAAAATCCGTATCAGGTAGAATCTTAAAGAAGCCCTCTAACCAATCAAACTTAGAAAAGGTGAAAGAGGGAGGTAGCTGAATCAGAATCAAACCCAATTTTTCCCTTTGCTTTAAAGGTTTTATTAAATCTAAGAATCTTTCTAAAGGAATCTTTAACTCCTCTTTTGGATCAAGTTTCTTTTCATGAGTTAAAAGCTTAGGAAGCTTTAAACAGAATTTAAAATCTCTAGGACTTTTAAAGGACCACTTCTTAACCAAAGACTCTTTAGGGTAAGAATAAAAGGTCGAATCTACCTCTACTATTTTAAAGATCTTTGAATAGTAACTGAGCTTATCAATGGATGAATCAGGGTAAAAAATAGGTACCCACTCATCGTAGCTCCAGCCTGATGTTCCTAATAAAACTTCCACCACAATTAATTTAACTCTGAACTTTAAAACATTAACTAGAGGGGGATAAGATTTTCAAGATTTAATAAAGGGTGCCCCTTAATCTAGGATAATTTCTCATATGTGAGTTCATTTATTATCATTTATAGGATAGATTTTATAAAGAGCATATAGGTTTAGGTTTAATGGTAATCCTTTCTAGGTCTTATCTCTCTCTTTCTGAATTCCTCTATAAACTCTGCCAATTTATCCACAAAAATTTCAAACATCCTTTTCCCTCTTTCTTTATTTGCCTTAGTTGGATCTCCAATGATTCCAGTTTTACTTACCCTGCTCCACCAATCCACAAATTGAACATTGCCTCCAGCTACAGCAAAGGATTTACCCTTTGGCTCAACACCAAAAGTTATAAATTTGGATTTTGGGAAATCCCAATCCCTTACAGCTTTGCTCATATTTACCGATTGAGGAGAAAGGTAAAGCATCATTGAGGTCTCAACATCACCTCCATGGGCCTCTTCCCCTTCTAATAGCTGAAAAACCTCAGGAGCTATGGATAAATAGGTTAGAGAGGCACAGATAGCTGAAGTTTCTAGGGTTATTCTCCTTGCAGCTAATTCCATGGGAGCTGTATTGCTACCATGCCCATTTACTATAACTATCCTTTTAAATCCGTGATGGGCTAAGCTTTTTCCTATATCTATTACAAATTTTATCAAAGTTTCATAACTTATATGAATAGTAGCAGGAAAATCCAAATGGTGCTCATTATATCCATAGTTAACTGGTGGCATAACTAGGCTTTTATCAGGTATTTTATTAGTTGCAGCTTTACAAATTTCATAGGCTAAAAAGATATCGGTCTTTGTTGGTAAATGGGGACCATGCTGCTCTGTTGAGCCCACAGGGATTAAAGGAACCCTTTCCTCTTTAACCGCTTCTTTAACTTCTAACCAACTCATCTCATCATAAAGAATCTTTTTACTCACGATGCTTTATCTTACAGAAAGGATATAAAACTTTGTATTAAGTAGGCATGAGATATGTCTCAAAAAGCACATTGATAAACCTAATACTCATCTAACATAAATTAGGCAAAAAGGTTTTAAGTTATAGATAAATAAGCTTTTGTGATAAAATTGAAAAATTTATTAAGAGATAAAATTTCAAAGAAAAAATTTGCCCTTGGAATCTTCATAAGTATTCCTCATGGAGATATTGCTGAATTGATAGCTAGAAGTGGATTTGATTTTGTTCTTTTAGATACTGAGCACTCTCCAACAAGCCTAGAAACTGCCGAGACTTTACTTCAAATCATGGATGGATATGGTATGACAACTTTGATAAGGGTACCTTGGAACGATATGGTTATGACTAAAAGGGCTTTAGATATTGGAGCTCATGGTATAATAGTTCCCATGGTTAGCAACAAAAGGGAAGCTGAGTATGCTGTTAAATCCATGAGGTATCCTCCTGAAGGCTTTAGAGGTTTTGGTCCTAGAAGGGCTATGCTCTTTGATAAGGATTATGTAAATACAGCCAATAAAGAACTTATGCTAATAGTTCAGATAGAAAATGAAGAGGGGGTAAAAAATGCTGAAAGTATACTTGAGGTTGATGGGGTCGATGGAGTTTTGGTTGGACCCTACGATTTATCTTTAAATTTAGGGATCTATGGTAAGCTTGAAAATCCAAAGTTCATTAAAGCCATTAAGGATATAGCTTATGCAGCTAAAAAGAATGGCAAGATAGCATCGACTTACGCTACAGAGGATACCATCGACTACTGGTTAAATTATGGTTATAATATGCTTTTATTAGGAATGGACATACTCATCTTCTCAAAGGCTTTAAATGATCTGCTTAAAATAGCAAAGGAGAAGGTTGAAAAGAACTTTAAGGCTTAACTCCTTCAGATTGAAAAAGGGTGATGCAGTAGCATATCGAATAAGAAAATATTGATGAGTTTATTTTTTATTTCATTACTTACTATTTTGTCTTAAATAGGGCAATACCTTCTCTCCGCAAAGCTTTAAAAAGCCCTTAACATCCCCAGATACAGATACTCCTATTCTATTAAAACCTAACTTTATGAACCTTTCAAAGTAATTTATTATCTCATCTTCCTTTGTAAAGATTGTAAAGTTTTTCATAAGAAACTCATCACTTACCATCTCCTCATAACTTCCAATCTCCCTAGGATCATAAATGGGATAATTAAATAGGAAAGGCAGTAAAATGGGTTTCCAAGGCTTTAGAGCTTCAAAGGCCCTTTTGAAATCACTATCGTATCCGGCATGTAAAAGAATTAATTTATCCAATTTAGAGATGTCTCTATTACTTTCCTTTGCTCCCTTTTCAAAGGATGGAAATATAACATTTTTATAACGCTCTTCTGATACTTGAAGAGTCATCAATCCATCAGCATACTTACCAGCAAGCTCTGATACCTTTGGGCTAGTGCTTGCTATGATTAGAGGTATGGGCTTAGAGGGTTTATCAAAGATCTTTGCATTTTTTAAAGTGTAATGCTTTCCCTTAAAGCTTACATGCTCCTTTTCCCAAAGAAGCTTTATTATCTTTACAGCCTCTTCAAATCTTTCAAATCTTTCCTTAAAGCTAGGCCATTGATAGCCGCAAGGAATTTCATTTAAAGCTTCTCCAGTACCTAATCCTAAGAAGATTCTTCCTGGGAAAAGGTATCCTAAGGTTGCAAAGCTTTGGGCTATTATAGCAGGATGGTATCTAAATATTGGTGCCGTTACAGAAGTTCCAAGGATTAATCTATTCGTCTTTGAGCCAATTATTCCTAAAAATACCCAAGCCTGAGGACTATGGCCCAACCTTGGGCTCCAAGGGTGAAAGTGGTCGCTAGCCCATACTTCAT
Organism: Nitrososphaeria archaeon; assembly: GCA_029775995.1. GTDB lineage: Archaea > Thermoproteota > Nitrososphaeria > Nitrososphaerales > JARVJX01 > JARVJX01. The sequence continues at coordinate 4,300 of JARVJX010000040.1, forward strand.
CCCATCCATAGCTTTCAGCTTCTAGGGCAAAATCTAGCAAATCTTTGGGACTAAATTCCTCTGTTGCAGCTACATAAGCGAAGCTTACCATTTTATACACCTCTATAATATTTATTCAACCTTTCAGCTTTATCTTTATGGCTTAATACCATATCCTCTATCCTAATTCCTCCAAATTTATGGCCATAAAGCCCAGGTTCAGCACTAAATACCATGTTGGCATTTATTATGTGCTTTGAATCCAAATGTAAAGCTGGTATAGGTTCATGCATATTTACCCCTATTCCATGCCCCAATCTATGCTTTACATAACTCCAATAGCTTCTCTTTTTTAAAACCTCAAAGGATATTTCAGTAGGGTAAGAAGCTTTGACCCCCTCTCTAAGGCTCTTTAAAGCTTCTTCTTGGGCTTCCATTACAGCATCAAATATATCTTCCTGCTCTCTGTTAGGAGCTCCAACTACATAGGTTCTTGTGGTATCAGACCAATAGCCTTCAACATTTATGTTTAATTCCATGAGCACAAATTCCCCTCTGTTGAGCTTCTTTATAGTTGAAACATTATACATTTTGTAAGCTTGGGCACTATTTTCTCCAGCCATGATCATGGCAAAAACAACTAACCTTTCTATACCTTTATATCCTATGGCTTTTTCAATAACCTCCTTTTCAACTTCAGCCTGAATATCTATTTCTCTCTTACCCTCCTTTATAGAATTGTGAAAGGCTTCTAGGCCCATATCAGCAACTTCATTCACTATCTTCATAATTTCAACTTCTTTCTCGCTCTTAATGCTTCTAACCTCATAGATTAGGTTAGTAGCATCAACCATATCTGCCTTAGGCAAAGCCTTCTTTAATGCATCATAAGTAGCTATACCAAGGCTCCAGTGCTCTCTCCTCATGGCATTAGTAGAGAAAAATTCTATGCTACCTTCATAGCCAAGCTTAATTCTCTTTCCTTCAAGCTTTTCCTTTACTATATTCATCATTTCCGCTAAAGGGTTACCAAGTTTATCTTTCGTCTCTAATTTAACATACCTTACATCCTTTATCCAGCTTCTCTCAGCAAAGATTTGCTCATCATCAACGGTTATTAGAGTAGGCTCACCATCCAAGGGGAATAGAATAGAGCATAAACCAAAGGAAGACCAATAGCCACCAACATATAAAACATCTTCAGATAACTTGAGGAATAAAGCATCTAAACCTTTACCTTCCATGGCTTCTTTGAGCCTTTCTATCTTTTTATCATCTTTTTTTGTTATGAGTTCAATGATATTCATTTCTCCTTAGGTAGAAAAAGAGAATTTAAAAATCTTTATTTATCCTTTTAATTTTCTCCATAGTTTGATACTTAAGTTATATTGAGGGTAGGATTAAAGCCATGGAAAATGGTACTATGTTTGAATTGCTATAGATGTTAATGTCATGAGCCACTAGCTATAGCGGTTATCTGCTAGATTAAATACAGAAGCTAAAGCCCTTCCTAAAGCTCTTTATTAGTACAACTTCATAGGGCTAAATAAACATTAAAGAAGCTAAGCAGTGACCGGACAGTATAGATTAATTCTTTAGGAATTCATTACAAACATATATATTTAATTATAATATAAAGTGGATTGAGAAATGTTTTCTCATATTAGCATTAGTAACTTTAGAGGAATAAAGGAAGGGGAGATAAATTTAGGCCAATTAAATATCTTATTAGGTCCAAACAATTCTGGTAAAACAACCATTCTTGAAGCATTATTTTTAGTTCCAAACCCCTTACGTTATAGCTCGTATATCCCTCTTAGTGCAAGACATTCTCCATCTCCTACTCTCGAAGTTTTTTATTTATTACATCAAGCTCTAGGAGGAGATTTTATTTTCTTATTCTATAATTATACATCAGATGAATCAAAAATTAAATTTAAGAAAGATGAAAGAGAGTTTACTTTATTATTTACAAAAAGAGACCTATATTTTATCGATATAGTAATTCGTGGACCTATAGACATTCCTAACAGTGTTAACATACCACGAAAAGATGATGGGTATTTTATAGGCACATTAAGGCGAGATATATTTGAGTTTTCCTCAAATTATGTGAAACCAGTTGTGGATAACACATTTTTAATTACTCCAAGTTTAATAAGACAAACTTATTCAACTTTAAGAAATAATTGGATAAAAATAACCAATGAGGGAATTAGTGGAAAAGTTGCAGAAGAGGCATCAAGGTTCTCTGATGAAGATTATATTGATTTAACCATAGAACCCTTTATTGGAGCAGAAGAAATCTTAGCTTACCTTAAAGATAAAAGGAGAATAAGAATTAGAGATTTAGGAGAAGGAATTCATAATTATATAATTTCAAGGATACTCTACGAGTTAGAGAAGCCAGCTGTATTGTTATGGGATGATATAGAAGCACATTTTAATCCAAGGATATTATCTGCCCTAGCTGAATGGTTCAGCGATATATTAAAAGATGGAAAACAAATAGTATTAAGCACTCACAGTTTAGAGGCTGCTAAGATTATAGCAGGCTTTAACGAAGATAAAGCTAATATATTCTTAACATCTTTAAAAGACAATATTTTAAAGACTAAAAAATTAAAATTATCTGAAGTTGAAGAATTATTAAAAGCAGGTGTAGATATTAGATTGGCGGAACCATTTCTTTTATGAGGCTTTATCCTTTGCTACCTAAAGATGATAGAATATCTGTTGAATTAAATAAATACGATAGAAAATATAGGTTAAACTCCATAGCCTTAAAGGTTGAAGAGCCTTTAATTAGCTTAATAGTCTTAGCTGAAGGTGAAGAAGAGGCTAGATTACTACCATTTATGGTTAATGCCTTAAATGGTGAAAGGAAGACTGTTGCTATAACCAAACCTAAAGAAACAAGATATTCTTCAATCAGATTTATTAAACTTTGGTTAAATTCCCTTAAAACTTTAAAAAAGTTATTATTTATAATCGATCAAGAGAACGAGGAAATAGATAAAATTTTTGATAACATGGCCAATAGTTTAAATGAAATTGGTATACAAATAAGTTATGAAAAAGGGATAGAGAATAGGGTAAGGTCTTATAACTGTGAGCTCGGAAATATAGTTTTTGAGGTAATAATAGTAATAAGTGGAGTTAAGAATCTAAATTCTAAGAAGCATAAAATTGAAGACCACTTGCTGAGCATACGAGGAGTAAGTGAAAGTATGGAAGATTCAAAAGAGTATTGGAAAAGATTGCCTCAAGATTCTAAGGAAGAAATCTATGAGAGACTTAAGGATAGAGATCTAATAAATAAGCACTTCTCAAGCCATATGAAAGCTTTATCAGAGTTAGAATAAGACCATGAAACCTTTAAAATCACCATCCTTACTCATTAAGAAATCAATATGACATTTAAAATTATATAACCACTGCTTTATAGATTAACTTAAATCCTACTCCTTTTATCCTCTATCTATAGATTAGAGTGCTATTATAAGATTATTAGATAAGGTAAGTTTTGCTCAGCTTAGATTTTTTGGAGTCTTATGAAGATGAGCTTGAGTCTAGGAGCTCTTGGCTAGGTAAGCCCTCTCTGACTTTATATTAAATTTTACTTTATAAACTGAAACTTTAGTTTTCTTTCCTTTGTTGTAATCAACTCACTCAAGATAAAGCAATAATAGCTCCAGACCGCTTGGAAAATGTAGCTGTATTTAGAATAAGGATTAATAAACTCTAATCCGATGGACAGAACAAAGAAGCTATTAGTAACCTTGAGTTAACAGAACTCTTCTCAATCATTAGGCTTCAAGATCACCTTTAGGGCTTTAAGTTCACTCTTAAGATCAAAGGCTTTGTAATATTCCTCTAAGGGGAATTCATGAGTTATCAAACTTTTCAATTTTATCCTACCACTGGAAACCAATTCTAGACTTCTCTTATATTGATCGAAGGTAGCATTTTGAGTTCCAGTTAAAGTTATTTCCTTATAGTGAATTTTATTCAAATCTAGGTTTAAAGTGTATTCCTTCCCACCTCCAGCAAACAAATTCAATATGCCCTGACTTCTAACACAGTTAATAGCCTGCTCAACAGCCTCAGCTGAACCAACGGTTACCACTGCTTTATCAATACCTATCCCGGTTAAATCTTTAATCTCCTTTACCAAATCCTTCTCTCTAGGATTTATAACAAAGTCTGCCCCTAATTCCTTAGCTAACTTTAATCTATCCTCTAATAGATCAGAAACTACAATTTTACTTGCTCCTCTTACCTTAGCTAAAATTAAATGCATCAGACCCATGGGACCAGCACCAACTATCAAAATACTCTCACCATGGCTTAGATTCAAGGCATCCATAGAATTTACCACTGTAGCTAAAGGTTCCAATAAAGCCCCTTCTTCATAGGATACTTTATTAGGTAATTTTAAGATATGGCCTAAACTGACAACTTCTTTTGGTATCAAAGTGTATTGAGCAAATCCACCGTTAACATCTATGCCTAGGGTTTTACGTTCCAAGCACCTATTTCTCTTACCAATTATACAAAAGTAGCAGTTACCGCAGGCTATTATAGGATATACGGAAACTCTATCCCCTATTTTTAGATTTACGTTTCCTCTAACCTCAGCTATATAACCAGAAAACTCATGCCCCAATATGGTTCCACTCTTTATACCCTTTTCACCTTTTAGGATCTTTAGATCTGTAGCACAAACCCCTCCAGCCTTTATCTTTACTAAAACCTCCCCTTCCTTGGGTTTAGGAACCTCTAACTTCTCTAACTTAAATTCTCCAGCCTTATAAAAAACTAAAGCCTTCATAATTTATCCTCCTATTTATTTACTATTCAATAGTAAATTCCTTTAATACCTGCTCAACTTCATACCCATCATGAATCAAGGATTTTAAAGCCTTAACCATTAAGGTTGGATTTTTACTTCCCCAAACATTTCTCCCTATAGCAACCCCAGAGGCTCCAGCTTCCATGGCTCCTTTTACCATTATAAAGAATTCTTTCAAATTCTTTGCCTTTGGACCCCCAGCTATAACTATTGGAACAGGGCAAGCTTTAACCACTTCCCTAAAGGTCTCTATACTACCTGTATACCAAGTTTTTACTATATCGGCTCCTAACTCTGAAGCTACTCTAGCAGCATACATTATATTTTCAGTTTTATAACGATCCTCCTCCTTTATCATATCCCCTTTAGGGTAAATGTGAACTGTTAGGGGCATACCATAGTGCTCACATTCTTTTGAAAGCTTGCTAATTCTCTTTAGCATTAAATCTTGCCTTGAATCCCCCACAGAAGCTCCTAAAGCTATGGCATCAGCACCATAGGAAAGAGCCTCTTCTACACTAGTTAAAAAAACATCATAGCTAGGATGGTAGGGAGAAAAGGAGCTAACCTTTAGTATTAGGCTAATTTTACCCATGAATTTTTTGTAAAATTTCCTCACTAATCCCTTATGTATTGTTATACAATTAGGCTCCCCAGCTACCACCTTTTCTATGGTATCTTCTATATCTCTTATACCTTCTTGCACACCATGGGCTATGGCATGATCCAGTGTAATTATCACCGTTCTTTTAGAGTTCTTATCAAAGATTCTCTGTAACCTTAGCTCTTTTCCTATACTCAAACCATTACCTCCCTTTGGAGTCTTTTAAATATGGACTTAAGCTTTTTGTAGGAATCTTTGAATATCTCATAATAGAAATTATAGGGTTCACTATAGGTTGGCTCTATCACCTCTTCCCTCTTCTGATAAATTTTATTGGCTCTATTTACTATTTCTGATGAAGAATTACAGGAAGCTAAGATAGCTGCACCTAAAAGAGCCGCTTCTTTAATCATAAAGGATACTATTCTTTTTCTCAAAACATTGGACTTTATCTCCTTCCATAGATGGCTCCTTGCACCAGCCCCTGTAACCCTTATTTCATTAACCTTTAAGCCTAAAGATTCAATAACCTCCAAATTGCTTCTTAAACCATAAGCTACTCCTTCCATTATAGCTCTAGCTATATCACCCTTTTTGTGGGCTAAAGATAAACCTATCAAAACACCTCTAGCATAAGGATCCCAGAGGGGGCACCTTTCACCCATCATGTAGGGCAAAAATATTAGATTATTAGAGCCAATAGGTGATTTCTTTGCCTCTTCATCTATTATCTCATAAGGACTTACTTTAAGTTCTTTAGCTAGGAAAACTTCGTATGAGAAGAAGTTATCCTTAAACCATCTTAAAGAAGCTCCAGTGGTAGACATGGCACCCATGAGAAGCCATAGGTTTTCCTTCACATGGCACCTATTTATAAGTCTGCTATCAAATAAGGGTTTATTACTAACTACAGCTAATACGCTGGATGTTCCTGTAGTTTCAAAGGCTTCACCATCATTTACAGTCCCTAACCCTAAGGCAGCACAGGCACTATCAGCTGCACCTATTACAACGGGTATACCTTCTGGTAGGTTAAGTTCTTTATCTAATTCTTTAGTTAAACCAACTTTTTCATAGGACCAAATTATCTTGGGTAACTTACTTAAATCAAAATCTAACCTTTGAGCTATTTCCTCAGACCATTTTATTTTCCTTATATCAAATAGCCCTGTTAGAGAGGCGTTAGATGGATCCATGGCTCTTTCTTTAGTCAGCTTATTAACTATGTAGCCATTTGCATGCACAAAACTTTTTGTATTCTTATAAATATGGGGCTCGTTATCCTTTATCCAAAGCATGGAGGTTAAACTAAAAGTGCCTGAAGCTATTCTATTCCCAGTTATCTCAAAGATATCTCTTCTTCCTACTTTTTTATTAATAAATTGGGCCTGCTTTATGCTTCTTTGATCCATGAATAAAATGGAAGGTCTTAGAGCATCACCCTCTTCATCCATAGCTATTAGACTGGGGCAAGTATTGCTTATTCCTATAACCCCTATTCTCTCTGGACTTATCCTTTTCTCATTTAAGAGATTATTTATAAGAGCTTTTAAAGTTTCCCACCATACTTCAGGCCTTTGTTCTGCCCATGTAGCTTTAGGATGACTTATACTATATTCTTGAGCATTTTGGGCTACTAGCTCTAAGTTAGAATTAAATATACCTACCTTTGCTCCTAGGGTACCAACATCTAAACTTAAGATCAGATCTCTATTCAACATTAGGGATCAAGTGAAGTTGAATTAAAGTTTTAAAATGTTAAAGCAAACTTTGAATTTTTGTATTGAAACTATAAATTAGGTTAGGGAAAGGAATATGGAAGTTTGAGAGAATCATCGGCTTTAATTTGAATAGGGAAAATTTTTTAAAGAAGTAAAAGATGAGAAGTAAAAAATTTAAACCTAAAACTAAATAAAGTAATAATACATTAAGCTTAGGTTAAAAAGTTATATATGAGATTTAAAGATACTTCGAGTTTAACTTTGCCTTTCTGTCCTCAATGTGGTAAAGAAGTAGATGAAAAATGAATTTTGCAGATACTGTGGAAACCCTTTAAAGGAAAGGGTGTAACCCTTGAAGTAAACCAGCGGTTATAGGTAAATATGCAACTATTGGGGGAAGGTTTTTAGCAGTGCTTATAGATCTGTTACTCTTACTTCTTATAGCAGTAGTAATCCTAATACCCTTTGGAGTTATGGAGTGGGTATGGTCCCAGTTTGTTTCACCTATAGATGGTTCTTTGGTAGTGCTAAGCTCTTAGGGTTTGTTTTATGGATGCTATACTTATACTTCTCTTACTTTGAATCAACTTAAGGTCAAATTATAGGTAAAAGGCTTTAGCTATAAAAGTAGTAGATGAATCTACTGGTAATACCATTAACGTTGAGAGAGCATTGGTTCGAAATTTTTTAAGGATCGTAGATGGGTTGCCCTTCCTTTATATAGTTGGATTTATAGTGAGTCTTGTTTCAGCTAGAAAGCAGCAACTTGGAGACCTATTGGCAAAAACTATAGTGGTTAAGGTCTGATACTTTAAAGATAGAGGACTATTTATGAACTTTGATTCTTCCCACATAAGTAAGAAGGGGTATGAAAAAAAAGAATATAGGTAGAAGAAAGGTGTATCTAAGTTCAAATTCGGCTACTAAACCCCCAATTATGGGACCTATAAAGAACCCTAAACCTAGGGTTCCTTCAAACATCCCAGCCCTGCTCCCCCTTAAGGTAGGTTCAACTTCCCCCACCATCTTTGACAAAGCTGTTGAGTATATGGTTCCACCTATGAAGCCCAAAAGGGATAAAGAAAGGTAAAAGAAGATTTTTTCTTGAATTAATAAGGGTAAAGGTGAAAGGGTAGCTAAAGTACCAGCAAATACTAAAATCTTTTCAGAGTCAAACCTTTTGTATAATGGTGCAAGAAGAAAGGCTAAAGTCCTCATCAAACCGCTTAAAAATATTATTAAGCCTATTTCTAAAGCTATTAATCCAAATTTTGAGGCATAGGGAGGAAAAAAGGTAAGGACAAGGGAAATTATTAAAGAGGATACAAAGGGTATTAGGAGAATCTTTACCTTTATAATTTCTCCCAAACTAAATTTTGGTAGCTCCTCTTTGTAAAACTCCAAACCTCTCTCCTTGGATAATAGGAAGCCTAAAGCTCCTAAAAGAATAGATGAAATAGAGCAGAGGTAAAAGGAAGCTTTAATACTTACATAGGTTATCAAAGAGCCCGCTATAATAGGTCCCATTAAAGCTCCTAAACTCCAAGCTAAGTTATAGTATCTAAGACCCTTTTCAGGGTCTTTGTATAATAAAGAGGCTAAAACCTCAGTAGCAGGCCATAAAAGGGACCAAGAAAGACCCTCAAGAAGCCTCAAAAGAATTAAAATGATGGGAGAATTGGTTAGTGAATAAGATAAGGTTGAAAGAGAGTTTAAAAATTGGGCTATGGCTATCATTTTAAGTAATCCCATTTTTAGGGCAAATCTTCCTGTAAAGTAGGGTAAGATGCTATAGATTAAGGCTGATGAACCTCCCATTATACCAATTTCAAGGGGTGTAGCACCTAAAGATAAAGCGTAAAGGGGAAGGGATACTATCATCATAGTTATTATTATATCTCCAAAGAAGGCTGAGAGCATTAAATAGAAATTTAAAGGTCCTTTAGTAAGCTTAGATTCCACCATTTACCATCTTTAAAGCTAGGAACTAAAGGATATTTATTTTAGCCTCAATATGAAAAGGAGTAATTATCAAAAGCATAGCTTTTAAACTCATCTCCCTATTCTCTTTTTTAAAGGATTATTTACAGAGCCTTTATGATGCTGTAATAAATTTTAAGAAAGATAGTATTCATTAAGATTGGCTGGATATACAGGCTTGTTTTCTAGGACCATCGAGAATTAAAGTTATATTATTAAGAAATTCTCTTCCGACAAGCATTTTTCCAATACCTACTAAAGGTGTCTCAATGTATATATCTATACTTATATTAGGTTTAAGAATTGCTATGCCTTTGGCTACTCTAGTAGTAGGTGGTTTCTACGCCTTTGGAAGGGGCATTATGGGCACAGCAGCTTTTATACCTTCATTCTACACAAACCCAGAACTCATTCATGATATGATGAATTTTTATGCAGAGTTTCTAATTGAAACGTTAAAAGAGATCGTTGAAACCTTAAAGTCACGAATAGATTGGATATTTTGGCATGAAGATTTAGCCCATGGTAGAGGACCAAATATCTCACCCAAGGTTTTCAAAGAGTTTATTCTTCCAAATATGAAGAAAGTAATTAACTTATTTAACAAAAATGGTATAGAGCTAATAATGCTAGATAGTGACGGTGATATAAGGCCTTTGATGCCTCTTTTATGGGAGGGAGGCATTAGAGGAACACTTCCCATGGAAGTTACTGCTCAAATGGATGCAGTAGCACTAAGAAAGCAATAAGGTAAGACATGGAGGTTCTTAGGAAACATTGATAAAAGGGTTTTATCTCAAGGAAAGGAAGCGATTAAACATGAAGTGGATAAGAAGTTACCCTATCTAAAGGAGGAAGGAGGATACATACCACAAATAGACCATGCAATACCTCCCGATGTAAGCCTTGAGAACTTCACATTCTATGCCAATTATATCAAAAGCCTTCTACCATACACTGAAACTTGAGAAATAAATAATTTTATAAAGCTAGCTTTGTGGCTTAATTATTGTTGTGTGTTTGCTCTTTGTTTTTAGTGTTGGATTGTGTTTATAGGTTTATGATTGTGTTGTATATGAATGCTTTTATTTTTAGCTCTTTGGCTATGTTTGGCAGCTCCTTAGCCAAGCAGTAATCGCCGAAGATACGCTTGAATGTTGAGAACGCTGTT
>JARVJX010000041.1 GCA_029775995.1 Nitrososphaeria archaeon
AACAGCGTTCTCAACATTCAAGCGTATCTTCGGCGATTACTGCTTGGCTAAGGAGCTGCCAAACATAGCCAAAGAGCTAAAAATAAAAGCATTCATATACAACACAATCATAAACCTATAAACACAATCCAACACTAAAAACAAAGAGCAAACACACAACAATAATTAAGCCACAAAGCTTCATTTTAAATACACCAAAAAATATGAGGTGCCCATTTTTTATAATATATGTAAAGGATGAGTATGATTATTTTTCTGCCAATGCTGAGCTTGCTTTAAAGTGGATAGTACCCCACCAGCGGTTTTGAGTGCTGTTCTTGATGAATCTGGATAGTGCCGTGTGCTAGTTTAAAATCCTCATGAGCCTTACACTTTACATTTATGGAGACTTGTAAACGTACCGTTCATTATGAAGCGAAAATTAATGGATTAGAGGCGATGGTTAACGATAAATCCTTAAGATGATTTTACGAAGAGACGAAAAAGAAGGCGTCTTTAAGGTCTCAAGAAGGTTTAAAAAGAGGCTTCTCCTTTCTCCTAAGATGATACCTATAAGGTGGCAAGAAGGCGTTCATTACGAGGCTTCAGAGGGCGGGGGTTTCAGATGCCTCAAGTGCGGTAAGGGCATAGCTTCGGCGCCAGGCTTAGGTCCGCATTTGACCGCTTGCTACGGCGTGGGCGTAGGCGCCGGTATGGAGAGGGAGGGGGCTAAGGCCCTACCGGACGAATACGACGCCTTAGTCAAATTGCTTGAGGATCACGGCGTCAGATTTTCTAAACCTATAGCGGACTTGATGGGTTATAGGGGTTGGGATGATCTCAAAGCGTTACAGAACTACCTTGAACTTAGCGGTGTAAGACGTGATAGGAAGACGCTAATACTTGAGGCATGGAGCCGGCACAGGGGTAAGGAGCCTCCAAAATCAATTCTTGAAGAACGTAAACGCGAAGAAAAAGAAGGCGATGTCTTCGCCCTATACGATGAGGTTACTAGACGCGAGCTCCAGCAGATGATGCTTGAGGATTTGAGGCTCCGCCTAGAAGAGCTCTTGGAGAGGCGCAGAAAGGGGCTGGAAGCTGAAGAGGGGCCTCCGCCATACCCCTCATACGGTCAAGCGCTCCCACCGTGGGCTTCAGCGAGCATGTGGCAGCAAACAATTGCCTTCTCAGCCATGCACCCATACCCATGCCCAACCATGCATAGCCTGCCCAAAATGCCTAGCGCATTTAGCGATGGGGATGAACCCGCCTGGAATATATCCATGTCTAAGGTGTGGACAACCGATAAGGTACATGTGCTAAAAGCTTATCTTAAATTCAGTTTCACTAACGCGCGCGGAGATATCATCAAGGTCATAGAAGAAGTCTTCTCAGGCTCGCTTATGATAAGCTTAAAACTCGCAATAACATTCTTGAATAAAAGCGGGTTTTGGGTAAGTTGGAGCTAAAAGTTCAAGCGAGAAGATTGGGTAGGCTCATAAGGAAGGCCGTTTGCAGCGTCAAAGCTGCTATATCTAGTAAGTTGGAGCTAAAAGTTCAAGCGAGAAGATTGGGTAGGCTCAACGAAATCGAAGCTCGAAGGGAGGAACTGTTTAGTTATTATAGGAACAAGAGCGATCGTTCCATAACATATATAGTCGATAAAGAATATCACCGTGAAGTTAAGCAGGGGAACCTTGAAGACGAAAAGAGGCAATGGAGCTACGTACCCATAAAACACCTTCTGCCGAAACGTTTTGTGGAGATACAATATAGGGGAACTCTAAAGATCCTAGCTTTCTCTGATTATAGAGTTCACGACATTGATGTATTGCTGAATTTTGTTAAAAGCCTGAAAGAAAAGCCAGACATTATCCTCTATGCTGGCGATGACATAAGAAGGTTTGCACCTACGCCGTTAGAGTTTTTAAAGGTTCCTGTTTCTGATGAAAAGCATCCAAAAGAATTGGAGGCGGCAACTCTCTTATTTCCAGACCGTAGTAAGCAGCCGTCCTGCACTGATTATGGCTTTGTACTCCGCCTTCCGAAGCATATGAATTATGAGGGTTACGTCCAAGCTAGAGTTTCAGCAGTGTTAAAAACAACTTGTCGCCTATATGAAGCATTAAAAAAGGGATACTTGCAGCCACATAAAGACCAAGTAGATACGCTTAAGGAGTTACTTGCCGGAGAGTATCCCTCTTGTAAAGTGATTGAAGGTGAAAATGGAAGAGTTATGATAGTAGACGAGTCAACCGGTACTGAAATTTTAGAAATGATTAAATCTCAACACTCGGGAAGATTGCTTCCTAACTTCCTAAGCGGTTATTGGAGCTTACTTCATGTAAGTCGCTCAGGTGAACTCCTCCCTATAAACTATAGGAGGGTGGGCGAAGATAAAAAGTATGTCTATTACTATATTGCAATTAACCAGCCAAATAATGTCTTTGAAGAGTTAGCCCGCGAGGCAAGATATGGTTTAGCCTTTGTAATAGGTAACGATGATGGAGACATGGCAAGGCTTTGGATATATGGAGAGAAAGTGTATGATCTTCACACTACGTGGCTTAAGATAGGCTCCTTTCTTTTAGTGGGATTAGAGGGCTCAACATCTGGCACGGGTCCATCAGGCAAGTATTTGGAAGGCGATGTTAAGCTTAGGCTCGAACTTGCACAAAGGATGCTCGGGCCTAAAGACAAGCTAGTAATAGTGTCTCACACGCCTCCGAAGGGGGTTCTTGACAGGGCCATGCGCTTTGGTGATGAAGCCATAGGGAGCCTAGCGTTAAGAGACTTCTTGGAAGAGTGCCATAACGTTGCTCTCGTAATATGTGGACACGTTCACAGGTGTGGCGGTAAATATGAAATGTTAGGCGAAGTGACCGTAGCGAATGTGAGCTCTCATGACAGTCCATTCGACCGCGCAAATATTGCATGGATGCTCCTCGATGAAACAGGGGATGTAGAAGTAAAAATGATGAAGCTGCCTTCCCCTATAGAGCAGCTCTTTAGGAAGGAAAGCAAAGATCGCTGGCTGGAACTTCTTCAAACGAAAGCTCAGCTCTCAACGACTGAAGCAAGATTATTCATAGAGGCGTTTGAAAAACATAATGGGGAGCTCTTCAGCGACCTCTCCGAATTGGCTAGCCTCAAATTCCGATATCACTTTTCATGGGATAATATATTTAAGCTGTATGCTCATGGTATAAAGGCACCTGAACAGATCACAGATTCCATATACAAAGAGGTGCTTAAGCAAAGTTACAAGCTTCATAAGATACATCTGATGAGGGCTTACGTAAAAGTCAAGAGAGATTTAGAGAGGGAGAAAATATACCTTATCAACCCGATCTCCCTTCCCACTGACGACAAGTTAGTTGCCTTCGACATGGAGTATAGCACTAAGGGGGTGCTTTATGGATTCTTAGATTTATCTTCTGGAGATCTTAAGCAATTCTGGTTCGACGAAAGAGGGAGAGCGGCTAAATATCTGGATGCAAAGAAAGATTACCTTTTCATTTCACTGGGGCGGGGCCGATAGGAAGTTGCTTAAGGAAGAACTAAATTATGATGCTCGCACTCTTAATTTACTTTATCGTGTTCAGGTATCGCTTGTTGCACCTATATCATCAGCAACTTTACGTGATGTTCATGATGTGTTGTGTGGCCATAAAGAGGATGAATGGTGGAAAAAGTCATTTTACGAAATGGATGGCTTCTATAAGCGTACGCTGTGCAACCGCATTCTCAAGGATCCAAATGATTTATCTGCACGAAAAGAGCTTATGGATGCCAACAAGGCTGACCTCATAGCGCTAGGACGCATTATACAAGAATTGCCAAAACTTCATACGTCCTCCCATCTGCAATGGGTATGAATCCACCAGGCATATACCCATGCCCGCTACGATATTTATGTTAAAACTTCTTTAAAAGACAAAGGGCTGGAAAGGAAACGCGCATCAGTGGTAAGCAATTTTTACCCATAAAACGCCAGCTTTTTTCTTTTTATAAAATTTAAGAAGAAGGCGTTCATTTGCCTTGTTTTCAGAAAAGCGTAAATTTCGCTCATTTCTCATTTTCTGGAAGAACATTTACAATGTTATTTGATATAACTGAACCATCTGGTGTCAAAGATGCTAGAGCTTACATTCAACATCCAGATGAAACAAACATTGCAGCTTTATCTCTAGTAAATAAAAATGGTAAATTTAAAGCTTTATGGGATGCTACTAATACCGTTTATGGAACCTACTATGTAGATATATTTATAACAGATTCTTTAGGTAATTCTCAGGAAGTTGCGAATTTTTTCGTAATCAGCACAAACGAGTCGTTCGTTAATCCGAGCTATCATTAGAAGAAGGATTAGCTAAGATAACAAAGTTTCCTGTTAGATGGGAGGTTAAGACCTATCCTGTAACCATACTAAGCAATTCAACAATTTCTAATTTTAATTTTAGTCAACCCAAGAAGCAGATAAGCTATACAGTTGAAGGTAGTAGTGGTACTATGGGCTTCTCTAACATCACTATACCTAAGAGTTTAATGGGGGTATATTTACCGTGCTAGTAGGCGAAAAACCTATCACATTTATGGTAAAGGAGAATGCTACTCATTCAGCAAGATACTTCACCTATGAGCATAAATCTCTAGCAATAAGGGTTGTATCAACTTATGTCATAACAGAATTCCTTCAACCCCTCATGATACTTGTGGTAGCTTTCACTTTAGCCATCCTTCTATCAAAAAGGATAAAGGAAGATGGAAAGCTTTTGAGAAGAGGTATAAGAGAATACTTGTAGATCAAATCAAAACCAATCTTACATATCATAGGTTCATATTTTGGCTGCAAAGAATAGGCAAATATTTTATCCTTTGGTATATGATTAAGTAGGTGAATCCAATTAATCGTTATTCTCTTACCTTATCCAATTCAAAAAGTTAAACGTATATTTCCTGCCTCAAGAAAGTAGATAAGACAAGTAGTCTTTTCATTAAATCTTAAGTATAAGAGAGGAATTATATATTATGTGAAAAGAACCCCTCTCTTTCATTACCATAAAGATAATTCCAAGCTCATAGAGTTTGCTGAATTTGAAATGCCCCTATGGTTTAAAGGCATAAGCGAAGAGCATTTAACCGTTAGAGAGAGTTTAGGTTTATTTGATGTTTCTCACATGGGCCGCTTCTTAGTTAAAGGAAAGGATGCTACTGACTTCTTAAATTACCTCTTGCCCACAGATGTATTAAAGGTATCAAAAGGTAGGAGCTTTTACACTGTCTTCTGTAATGGAGAGGGAGGAATAGTAGATGATAGCGTAATTTTAAAGAGGGAAGAAAATGAATATTTAGTAATAGGTAATGCCATAAATATAGAGAAGGATTGGAATTGGCTTAAAAAACATGCTAAAAGCTTTGATGTTGAATTAAATAACCTTTCCGATGATTCTGCTATGCTAGCTTTACAGGGACCAAAGGCTGAAGAAGTTCTTCAAACTTTGGTAAAGGAGGATTTAAAGCAGATCAAGAGATTTTCAAATTTTAAAGCTAAGATTGAGGATTTAGAGGTTATAATTTCTAGAACAGGGTATACAGGAGAAGATGGCTTTGAAATAATAATCTTTGATGTTAGCTACGAAGAGCCTCAAAAAGCTTTGAACCTTTGGAATCTTTTACTCAGTAAAGGGGCTTTGCCTTGTGGATTGGGAGCAAGGGATACCTTAAGGTTAGAAGCAGGTATGTGCTTATATGGGAACGATATAGATGAGAGTGTAAATCCCTTAGAAGCTAACCTATCTTGGATAGTCTCCTTTGACAAGGGTGATTATTTGGGAAGGGAGGCTTTGATAAAAGTTAAAGAGAAAGGGGTGAAGAGATTAAGGAAGGGATTTTTGATGGAGGATAGGGGAATTCCTAGGGCTAAATGTAAGATATTAAAGGATGAGGAAGAAGTTGGAATAGTTAGTAGTGGAACCTTCTCTCCTCTTTTGAAGAAGGGAATAGCCCAAGGATACATTAAAGCATCTTTAAGTAAAGATGATGAGTTGGTTCAAATAGATATAAGAGGAATTAAAAGCCTAGCTAGGGTAAAGACACCCCCTTTATATGATACAAATTTATATGGTTGGAAAAGAATTAAAGTTTAAATGGTAAGCAAGGGAAGCTTTTGGTATGAAGGTTAAAGAATACGAAGTACCTGAAGAATTATACTATACTAAGGAACATGAATGGGTTAAAGTTATATCAAAGGACAGAGTAATAGTAGGGATAACCGATTACGCTGTTAAAATGCTTAAAGATATCGTTTATTTTTCTTTACCAAGAATAAATCAGGAGATAAACTTTATGGATAGCCTTGGTACCGTTGAATCCATAAAAGCAGTATCAGAAATCTATTCTCCTTTAACAGGGAAAGTTATAAAGGTAAATGAAAGGCTCCTTAGCGAACCTGAATTGGCTTATAATTCCCCTTACCAAGAGGGTTGGATTGTAGAAATGGAGCCAAAAAGGCTTGATGATGAACTTAAATTGCTCTTAAAGAGTGAAGATTACGCAAAGCTTTTGCAGAATTTGTAGATGAAAATAGGCTTTTTAGTCAATCCTGTAGCAGGTTTAGGGGGAAAGTTAGGCTTTAAAGGAACCGATGGTAAAGATATATTAGAGAAGGTTAAAGCCCTTAAAGCAGAGCCTATAGCTACAAAAAGAGCAATAGAGGCTCTAATGGAATTGAAGAGGAACCTTGATTACTTTGAGTTAATAACTTATCCTTACGAGATGGGCTTCTATGAAGCTAAAGAGGTAGGGATTGAAGCGAAAGTGGTAGGGCAAATAAAGGATAGATTTAATACCACAGCAGAAGATACAAAAAGAGCAGTAAGGGAATTTTTAAAATTAAAGGTAGACCTTATTCTCTTTGCAGGTGGAGATGGAACAGCAAGGGATTTAATTTTAGCAGGAGTTAAGGGTGAACCTTGCTTAGGTATACCTGCAGGGGTAAAAATTTACTCCTCTTGCTTTGCCTTTAACCCTAGGGAAGCAGGGTTATTAGCCTCTAAATTTCTTAAAGGCGAAGTTTCATGCTCTGATGCAGAGGTTTTAGATATAGATGAGCAAGCCTATAGGGATGGAAGATTAAAGGTAAGGTTATTTGGGTATTTGAAAACCCCTTACCATGAAGAGGCTATACAACCCTCTAAGAGCTTCACCCTATTGGATGAAGATGAGCTATCAAACCTTGAAGCTATAGCTAAATATGTAATTGAGAATATGGAAGAGGATACAATCTATATTTTATCAGCAGGAAACACCGTTAAAGTTATAGCTGATAAGTTGGGAATTGATAAAACTCCATTGGGAGTTGATTTAATCTTAAAAAAGAAGCTAATAGAAAGAGATGCTAATGAAGAAATTATTCTTAATAAAATAAGGGGAAAAAAAGCTAAAATTATTGTTAGCCCTTTGGGGAATCAGGGCTTTATCTTTGGTAGAGGAAACCAGCAGATTAGCGATAAGGTTATTAAGCAGGTAGGTAAAGAGAATATAATCGTTATAGCAAGCCATAGAAAATTATCAAAACTAAAGGAGCTTAGGGTAGATACTGGAAACTCTAATTTAGATGAAAAATTAAAGGGCCATATTAGGGTTATAACCGATTACAACTATGAAGAAGTTAAGCCTTTAGTCTAAGGTATCTTTTTAGCCTTTTGAGCTAATTAAGAATTGACTAGCTAAGTTAAAATTTGAAAGATTACTTAAAGGGATGGTCGATTGAATTTTTTAAATCTATAGGCTTATCTTTCTCATAAAGTATATGATTGCTGGTACCTTTCCAACAAACTATTATGGTAGGCCAAGATTTTCCGATGATTTGATTTTGTTTTACTTCTAGAGAAGGAAAAGGAGAAAATGGTTTTTGAAATAATAAAGTAATCACGCTAAAGCATAATATAATATATCCTAACAAGGATATAAATAAAGATGATGCTGAGCTTAATTCTTCTAATGAATTAAAGAAGATAAACTAATTAAAATGAAGGATAAAATTATGGGAACTTCAATAGGAATGGTTACTTGAGATGAAGAGCGAATAAGTAATATCTCCTTATTTTATATATTATTTGTGAAAAGCTTACAAAAATGTAAGTTATATGAAGAAAATATCACCCTTCCTTAAAGAGTAAAATTGTAGAGAAGAATGGAAGTCTAAAGACCTCTTAAGAAACTATAAAGATTAAAATCATGGAGAAAAGGATAATATTTAGAAAGCTTTACCACTTCCTTATATCTCCTTCTAACAAACCTGCACCAATATGTACTCTATCTATATGCTTAGATAGTTCTTTATTATCAGGAAATATGGAACCACAGTAAGGACACTTTACCCCTTTAGGTAACTCTAACTCTGCTAAAGGAATCTTATCCTGGGCTAAATCTCCCACCATACTTTTTTGAGTTATTATTCCAATTACTTTGTCATCGTCTTTTACTACCAACCTTCTACAGTTATTTTTGCTCATCAAAGCAATAGCTTCTTTTACCTTAGCTTTCCTACTTATGGTAATTAAAGGTGAGGACATAACCTCATAAAGCTTCACTTTATTAGAGTCTAAACCCTTGACCATAACTTTGTTGAAAAGGTCCCTTTCAGTGACTATTCCAATTATTTCTCCATTCTTCTCTACCAATAGGGAATCTTGACCCTTCTCGCTCATCAATTTAGCCCCATTTTTTACACTGTCATCACTCTTCAATACCAAGAAATCTTTCCTTATATAATCCTCTATCCCTTTTTCATAATCCTGACTCATACAAAAATGGAGAAGCAAAGGGTTATATAACCTTTAAAGCCTTTCTCTCGAATTTGAGTGAAAGAGTGAAAAATTAAATGATTCTATAAAGGTAGATAGCATAGTTTGCAGTGATGCCTTAGCTTTTTGAAATCTTATATGTTTTAAGAGGTGATGCTATAATGCAAAGCTTGAGGATGTAATGATTTATTGTCAAGTAATTTCTAGGTAACTAGTTAAAGATTTGGAATCTAAATGCAACTCACAGTGATCTATTAAATCTTTAAATCCAATAATTATTGGCACATCATCTATGTCTGCTAAATAGGCTTTAAACCTTCGTTCATTAGTCTAGCACTAAATTTATCAATTAGCATAACAGATATCCATCCTAACTTTACTTTAAGAAAACATTCTTCTTTAGGAATTAACCCACGAATAAAATAATCTCCAAAAGTTTCTATATCAGCCTCTTCCCAAAAACTCTTTGGAAATATAGAAGTGGGCTCCAGTATCTATGAGTATAAGTCTAGGCTTCAACCATCCAGATTTGGCTAAGATTATGATTGAAACTATTCTTAGAAGTCCATCATAGTCAGGCTGCTTTACTAAAAGTTCAGCATCATACTGCTTGATAAAGTCAAGTTTTACTTTAATAGATAGCCAACTCTGACTCTCTATACATAGTAAGACGTGCTTGCCAACTAGCTTTTCAGCCTAAGATTTAACTTCCTCCAGGTTCCTTCCATAAGCAACAATCTTCTTGACAAATATAGCAACCCAAACTCCTTTATACTGTTTTGTAACTCTGTAGAGTGCTGCTTTCCCCATTCTAAGTCCCCCAATTTTCCCTTTGAAACTTTAGGTATAGCCAAAAATCCCATCATACTAACTATTGCTTCCTAGCTATAAATTGTTTCCTTAGATAAGGAGTATTAGGATGAGCTGTAATGAATTTGATAAAAGGTGATTTTATGGTGAAGTACCAGAACTGTAGGCTACTTAAGATATACCATTTTAGAAGAAGATTATTTACCGAAGATACGAAATTATAAAATAAAGAGGTTTAGATTCTATTGTTAATAGAAGAATCTTACCTTTGGTTATGCTAATCTGGAAAGTACGGTCTTGAGGAAGATGTAAGAAACATCTACTCTTCCCTGAAGATAGAGTCGAATCAGGATTAACTTTTACTACTTTACTATCCTTTATACTTTTAAAGTGGAGAGCCTTAAAGCAGCTTCCTTTGCACCTATAAAATTTGGTATCTTTCCGTGTAATGGAAGGGAAAAGGAAGCTACGCCCTTTTCCTCCAAGAAATTCCAAATCCTTTCCCTTATCTCTCTTTTCTAGTTTAACTCTTTATTCACTTCCTCTTTCATATTTAAGTATCTCCCTCACACTACTAAGGAAACTTTTCACTATATCTTTAAGATCTTTGACCCAAATTAAAGATATATCAAGTACTCTTTCATACTTTTTATAGCTTATAATTCCCAATTTATCTTACTCCTATAAAAATTTGTAAAGCTAACTCATTTTAATATTTAACTAGTAACTTAAGTTGGGGAGGATCTTGGCAAGGTTTAAGGATTTAGCAATAGCTGTTATTGAACCTCAATATGAGATTAATTTAGGGTATATTGCTAGAGTAATGGGAAATTTTGGATTAAGAAAGATGTACCTTGTTAATCCTAAAGTTGATTTAGATAAGGCAAAGGTTTTTGCTTCACATGCATCGAATATAATTGATGAAGCTTTTAAGATGGATTACAAAAGTTTGATTAAAAACTTTGATTTAATAGTAGGTACAACAGCTTTAGAATCTAAGAAACCTTCAAAGCTTAAAAGAAAGGCCCTTAGCTTAGAAGAATTTTCTAAAGATTTTCCCAATTTACCATCAAACTTGGCTTTAATATTGGGTAGAGATACTACAGGTTTAACTAACGAAGAGCTAGAAAAATGCGATTTGATTCTTCACATACACACTAAAACAGCCTATGAATCCCTGAATATATCCCATGCTTTAGCAATAATTCTTTATGAATTATCAAAGCTAAAGGGGAAAAGGATTAAAAGTACTGCAAGTAGAAAAGAGAAGGAAGTTTTAATCAATTGGGCTTTAAATTTGGCTAAAGCCTCTAACTTTCCCGAATATAAGTTACCTTTCCTTAAAAAAAGTTTAAAAAATTTGATATCTAAAGCTACTAATTTTAGAGAGGTTTCCCTATTAACAGGTTTATTTAGAAAGGCACTGATAAGTATAAAGAAAGAAAAACTATAATTTTTGGTTTTTTATTTGTAAAATTTAATGATTTAAATTTAAATCTGTAATAATAACAATGATAAACTAAAAGTTTTTTAATATCTTCTCTTATCTTTAATGAGATGTAGATGTAAGTAAAGAAAGTTATACACTATAAGAAATATATGGCTTCTAATCTAATAGCCGTGATAGCCTTATCCACTATATTCACAGTTTTTAATAACCATATCTACACGTCCTGCCACCGCTGAACCAGATATAAAGACCGAAGTACCTGCTCCTACTCTTGAAGACCTATTGAAACCAAGAAACGATATACGCTATTTACAAAAAGTTTCTCCCGCTTACTTTCCATCTGATAATCTTCATCCAAATCACTCTGATTTGTTAAACTCGTTATTACAAGTATTTAATAACGAGAAAATAAGAGTTCTTCCTGAAACCGAACAATTTGTTACTGCTGAGTTCACGCACCCTGATGATGTAGTAACACAAGGTTACATATTCTATTTAAAGGGAATTGGTAAGAAGGATGTTGAAGGAGGAATTGCTATGGCTTGGTCAGGGAGGGAAGGAGACCCCATTGTTGGTATCGTCTCTATCACAGAGAGATCCTAAAACTGGACTACCTACTAAAATCAAAATAGCTCAAAATGAAGCTATTGATGGTCAATTAGTTGAAGGTACAGCAGATCCCTTAATCCTTGTATGGCTAATCTATAAAGGTTGGTGGTACGGTCGTTATCTATGGTGGAAATGGTACTGGTATTGGGATTGGTGGTGGTAGTAGTGCTATTAGTGGTTCTGGCACTTCTAGTACTTCGATCCCTCTTAAAAAAATTCTTATCTATACCCTTCTTTTTTAATCCTTTTTTATATAAATAATAGAAGAAACTTTTATTTTGAGAAGCAATAAAATAGAAGTCAATAAATAGGCTATAACTCCAAAGTTAGATAAATTTAAATAATAAAGAAAAGAATGTATATAGATATAAATTGAGTGAGCAACAGGAAATTCGTATGGTATTGATAAGTAATGAACCTAATAGAGTTTATCCAGCTTTGGTCTTAGCCTTAGGAGCAACAGCCATGGGTAGCAAAGTAAAGGTATACTGTGCTATGAATGGATTAGATGTAATTAGGAAAGGTGGAGCAGATAAAATACAGATGCCTGGGTTGCCTCCACTAAGCAAATTTTTTAAGGATGCCATGGATGTTGGAGTTGAATTCATAGCCTGTGCACCATCCAGGGAATTTTTAGCTCAGGTGGGAATAACTGAAGAAACGGTAGAGAAAGGTGTAAAGTTAGAGGATGTCATACCCTTCTTAAATGAATCTCTAGCAGCAGCTAAGAAAGGAGGAATTGTATTCTTCATTTAAAAGGAGATGAAAATATGCTTAGTGAGGAAAAGGTAATCTTTGGTGAGGATTCCTTAAGGCTCTCTAAAGCAGATAAAGTAATAGATGTTAAGGGAATGGTTTGCCCTTACCCAAGCTTTGAGACTGTTAAAGCCTTAGCTAGCATGAACAGTGGAGAAGTTTTAGAGGTTATAACCGATTCAAAGATTTCAGCCCTTGAATCCATACCAACCCTTTTGAAGAGAAAGAATTACGAGTTTATTGTAATACAGAAGGATAAGGAGCTTTGGCAAATCAAGGTTAGAAAAGCTTAGAAAAATGCTCATGCACTATTAACCATTTATCCTTTTCCTTCTTTAAGGCTATAGTAGCTCTAGAGCTTGATGAAAAGCTCCTTCCCTCAAAGGTATAATCGTTTACCAAAATACCTTTATAATCTATTAAGAAGGTAACAAGGGCAAAATCTCCATAAAGGCTAACCTTAAACTCCTTTATTTTGTAGTCAAAATCACCTACTATTGCAAAGTTCAATTCTTCATGAGCTATAACTTCTTGGCCCTCCAATCTTCTATAAGGGGGGAAATCCTTAAATTTAGTTAATCTTGAATCTATAAGATATAAGCTTGCTAAAGTTGAAAAATCCTTTACCTTAGCTGCTTCTAGCTTCCTTATAATTACCTCCCTTACTTGCTCTTCTTCCTGCATACTTAGATTACGTCTTCAAAACTTAAATAGGTAAACCTTGTTCTACTCTTCCTCTGAAAGCCAGTCTAAGGGTATATCCTGGTAAATACCGTTGGGCAAAGTTCTTCTTATAGATATGGGCAAAGCTTTTCTTTTAAGCTCAATTATAGCCAACTCAATAGAGTTCTTTAATTCTTTAGGTAGTTGAATAAAAAGTGGGGCTCCAAGGGCTATCTGCAAAGACCTTGCCCCTACAATCCTTGCCCTTTCAAATCTTGTCAGCTTTGGAGGTCCAATTTTTATAATCTTCTCTACCTTTTTTCCTGTAGTTTTTAAATTACTATTTAAAGAGATCTTAGGATCCAACAAAAATCCCCTTACATAACCAATAGCATCTAAGATAAAGCAAATAAATCTTATGCTTCTAAATAGAGAGGGATTGAGGTCCTTATCTAAGATTAACATAGAGGCTTTAATTCAGAATAAAGGTAAAGCTAACTTTAATTTTTTTAAGCATCTATCCCCCATAACCATGAGCATACTTCTGGACCATCTTCCTATAAGGGCTAGGGTGAGTAGATATAAGGATTCCTTCATCTCCATACTGACCGATATTGTAGCAGGGAGTGAGAAGGCTAAAAGGGAGTATAGTAGAGGAGATATAGCCTTTTTAACCTATAATGGATCAATTTGCATATTCCTAAAGGATGTTAAGCTTGATAAACCCATGAATCCCTTAGGTAGAGTAGTTAAGGGTTTTGAAATAATAGAAAGTTTAAACTCTGGAGATTCTATTACCTTAAACCTTTCTCAAGAAGAGACCGATTTATAGATATAATGACCACTATAACCTCCAATCTTTTTTATTATATTTTTAGATTCTAGGGATTTTATTAGAGAATTTGCAAGAGAAGCATTAACATCCAGAGCCTTTGCTAAGCTATAGGTAGTAATGGCTTTTAAATCCTTTAAAGCCTTCTCCACATCCTTCTCATTTAAAGCTGAAAGGTAAAAAGGTCTTTTTTCCTTCTTGGATTTTGGAGCTTCTTTCTTCTGCTTTTCCTGTTTTCTTTGGGCAATTATCTGAGCTTTTTCTGCCATACTTAAGCTTTTCTTTTTAGTTCCACCCATTCTCTATCAAAGGAATTAATGTTTAACTTATAATTATATTTTTCTTATTAGTGGGTTGGTGCATAACTGGATAGTTACCATGCTTCCCCTAATTGGCATTCTTCTGATGGGCCCTTTGTATGTAAGACCTTCAGCCTAACTTCTTGGATCATGTTACGAAGCTTCTTAGCTTACGTATTCTCCTAATCTACCCTTTATGAGAAGGCTGATTAAGCTATCCACCTGTATACATAGCTATGCCT
>JARVJX010000042.1 GCA_029775995.1 Nitrososphaeria archaeon
CAGCTACAAGACTCCCCCTGTGCCGTCCTTTACCGTTGGCGGCGAAGGCCCTCAATGAATCCCTAATAGAGGTGAGGGGAGGTGAGGGGAGGGGGAAGGGATGAAAGTCTATGAATCCCACAACGGTAAAGAGCTAAGGGGAAAGGTTGCTAATAATATAATTTATGTTTATGATTCTGATTTAAATAAAGCTAAAGAAACCTTGAAGCATGAGTTTATTGAGTATTTGATCGATAAGG
Source organism: Nitrososphaeria archaeon (assembly GCA_029775995.1). Classification (GTDB taxonomy): domain Archaea; phylum Thermoproteota; class Nitrososphaeria; order Nitrososphaerales; family JARVJX01; genus JARVJX01. The sequence continues at coordinate 240 of JARVJX010000042.1, forward strand.
CTAATGAGCCTTATAGAAAGCTTTCTAATCTATTCATAACAAATTTTGAAAGTTTAGTCTATTATGAAAAGGGAAGGATAGTTAAAGCCTTATGTGGGTTAATTTAACTAGTTATAGATGGTGGTAAAATCCAATTTTTAAGGGGTTGCTCACCACTTATGCATAAAGCTCTCCCATAGGTGAGTAATATGTGGGAAAGAATGTAGGATTAACAGATGCCATAAGGCAGATCTTGGAGGAGGATAAGAGCGCCATCTAGTGGAAGCATATTTGTGAAGAGATAAGAACCAAGTTAGACATTACTCCAGAACAGGAAGAGGCCACTTACGGCCAGCCTAACTTTCAGCATTCAGTAAGGCGTATACTTTCAGAGTTAGTAAGAAGGAGAGAGGCTCTTCGAGTTACCAGAGGAATGCACCAAAAGACGTAATCACCATCCCTATTCAACACTTGTCAATCAACATAACTATTTTCTACAGAACCTTTTAACACACCACTTATTTAACAGAAACTTTAAGAGAAAAGTTGAAATTAGCAAATTTTAAAATAAATTTACAATAAAATTGTTATTTAATGATTCTTTTAACTTTAAGAATCTCAGCCTTTCTATTAGAAAGCCAATCTTCAACGGATATTACCGTATCTGTAAGATCTTTATAACAGTTATTACAAATTATCTTAAGATGAGAGACCACATGGGCTTCTTCACAACTAATAGTTGAATTACAGCAGGCACAAATAATTTTCATCAAACCATAAGCCTCTAAAGGACTTATATAAATATGTAATGTTAGCTTTAAAAAGTTAGCAAATTGCAGAAAAGGGTTTTTTAGTCAGATGTCAAAATCTCTTTACCTCTCTCTAATAGAATAGCTTAATTGGTTAACTACCTGATGAGCTGGAGATATGATAAGGAGAGGGAGAAGCTTTTGGAGCTAATATATATGAATCAAAATGAGTATAATGATGGGATTAGTATCAATCTGCTGGCAAGTCTTACTGGAAGGGAATTAAATGAAATTAAGAGATTTTTGAGGGATTTAGAGAGAGCTGGATTTATAGAACAGTCTGATTGGAGGAAAAGGTATAAGATAACTGATGAAGGTATTTGGAGGTTAAATGGAAAAGCTTGTTTTAATGAAAATAAAGATACATTTACTTAGAGTAATTGTGAGTAAATCTTCCCTACAGAGATTATTTAAAGAGATACATAAAGAAAATATAAAAAGATTTGATTTCAAGAAGAATCGGAATCTAATTTTAAAATAGTTTTTCTAGAATTAAATACATCTTTTTATAAAGCTCCTCTGTTAGAGAAAAATCTGAAATTTTCCCCCTAAGCTCTTTAATTATGGCTTCATAATTTTCTTTATCTTTTTTATCAATAAGGACTTTAAGCTTCTTCAATTCCTCAATAAGTGAATCTAAAACCTCACTTGAGTAAAGGTTTTCCATATGAATGGATGATAACAATTTTTGATCATCGTTAAGAACACTACCAGCTAAGATCATTTGAAAGAAAAAGGTGCTTCCAGCTAAAGAGAAGAGTCTTTTAATCTCTTCTTTTGGTAAGGATTTTATAAAGGCTAAATTTATTATGTGAGTTAAGCACAATATATAAGCCATCAATCTCTCATGCTCCCCATAAGATAGAGGTATTATATCAAAATCTTGAAAAATTTCCCTAACTAAAGTCTTTTCTTTATTATCATCTTTAACAGGTATATACACCATCTTTTTTCTCTTTAATCTTTCTCCTCCAGGACCAAATAAGGGGTGAAGGCATAAGGTTGTTAAGCCCTCACCTGCTAAAAGTCTGAGCTTTTCATAGATGCCTCTCTTTGTGGATGAGATTTCACAAACTATCATATCCCTCCCTTTATTCATACTATGCAAAAGGTCCAAGATTTTTTTTATCTCTTCTATAGGAATGGCTAAAAATATTAGATCAGAATTATTTATTGCTTGCTCTAAGCTCTCAAAGTAATACAAGTTTAGTTGTTCAGCAATACTCTTTGCCTTTACTAAATTAACATCATATAGGAAAAGTTCTTTTGCTTTTTCTTTAAAATACTTTGTAAATAGTAGACCCATACCTCCAATTCCAACCATACAAAATTTCATTCTAACTCTTCCCTCATTCTCTCTATTCCTTCTATAATCTTTTCCCTAGGTTCACATAAGGATAATCTGAAATACTTTGGATAATTCCCAAAATTTTTTCCTGAAGCTAAGGCTACTTTATGCTTATATAACATATTTCTAACGAATAAATCAGAATCGTATTCTTTTTCAATTCTTGGAAATATATATAAACCTCCATCAGGCTCATAAAAGGAAAGAGGTAGCTCTTTTAACCTTTTACAGGTTTCCTTTGCCCTTCCTTTAATCTCCTCAACAAATTTACCTACTTCTTTTTTAGCTTCTAAGACTCTTAAAGCTGAATATTGAATAAATGGGGGCATACAAGTTATTAAAAGCCCTTGAAGTTTTGATAGCCTATCTATAATTTCCTTTCTTTTCGAAATTATATATCCTATTCTGAATCCACTCATGGCAAAGCTTTTTGAAAAGGAAGAAACTATTATTGAGTTTTTATAATCGAAGCTAAGTAAGCTCTTAAAGTTTTTTTCAAAGACAAAATCAGAGTAAACCTCATCGTTCACTACATAAACTTCTCTTTCTCTTGCTAAATCTACTATACTTTTAAGTTCAGAAGGTTCTAAAATCTTTCCCGTTGGATTATTAGGATAATTTAAGATTATTAACTTTGTAATTTTAGATAAGCACTTATTCAAAAGCTCTAGGTTTGGGGACCATTTGCTTTCTAAATCGGTTTCGATAGCTAAAAATCTCGCTCCTTCAAGTTCAGAAATTTTTTTATAGGGTGGATAAAAGGGTCCAAAACCTATGACCTCCTCTCCTAAATTTAAAAGGGCTTTAAATACTAAATATAGGGCAAATCTTCCCCCAGGAGTTATAATTACATTATCTTCTTTAAGGTCTAAAAGGTAAAGATCATTAAAATGTTCAGCCAATCTTTGTCTTAATTCCAATTCCCCCTTTTCATCTGAATATTTATACAAATTTAACCTCAATCCTTCCTCAATTCCTTTAAGAGCCTCATTCAAAGGATTAAAATCCAATTCTCCTATCTCTAAATGAATTACCTTTTCTCCCTTTTTCTCTATTTCTTTAGCCTCTTTAATTAGCTGGGGTAAGCTTACCTCTCTTTCTTCTTTTTCTACCTTTATGGATTCTTGAATGAGTAGGGAAAGTATCTTTAAGCCTAGAGAAACATCTATTCCCAAATTTTTGCATTCTTCTATTACATCCTTCTTTAAATCTGTCTCTACTTTTATATCCTCTATAGGAAAATCTAGCCCTTTCTTGATATCTCCTATCTCCTTAGCTAACTTTGTCCTCTCTTTTACTAATTTAAGAATTTGAAAGGTTAAGCTCTTTACTTTCTTTCTCTTCTCTGATAGCTGATTAATATCATATATTTTACTCATGATGATTCAATACATTTGGAATGAATCCAGCTCTTAGAGCATGATCAGCCAAAACCAAGGCTACAACATTCTCAACCACAGGAACAGCCCTTGGCACTACAGAAGGGTCATGCCTCCCTATAACTATTATTTCGGTTTCTTCCATCTTTTCCATATCTACGGATCTTTGCTTCTTTGCTATGGAGCTGGCAGGTTTGAAAGCTACCCTTATAACTAAAGGCATGCCATTACTTAATCCTCCCAATATACCTCCAGCGTTATTTGTTAAATAGGTGATTTTGCCATCTTTTAATACATAGGGATCATTATTCTCAGATCCTGTGAGTCTTGTAGCCCTAAATCCACTACCAAATTCAACTCCTTTTACAGCTGGAATAGCAAATAAAGCCTTACTTAAATCACAATCTAAAGAATCAAATATGGGCTCTCCTAAACCTAGGGGAAGATTTAGGGCTATACACTCTACTATCCCCCCCACACTGTCACCTTTTCTTTTTTCCTCAAGGATCCTTTCCTTCATCCTCTCAGCAATTATTGGGTTAGGGGCTCTAACCTCATTATTATATCTCTCCCTTTTTGCTTCCTCTAAATCAAACTTTTCCGCTCTAATACCCCCAATTTCTAAAGAATAGGCAATTACCTCAACCTTTAAAGTATAATTCAAAAGCTTTTTAGCTACAGCTCCAGCCATAACAAAGCCTGCTGTAATTCTGCCAGAGAACCTCCCTCCCCCTCTATAATCGTTAAAGCCTCCATATTTTATCCTAGCAACGTAATCAGCATGCCCAGGTCTAGGAATCTTTTTTAGCACCTCGTAGGGTCTTGAATCTACATCTCTATTTCTTATAATCATTACTATGGGGGCACCTGTAGTGTAACCATTAAAGATTCCAGAAAGGACCTCTACTTGATCTGCCTCAGCTCTAGTTGTTGTTACCAAGGAAGTCCCAGGTCTTCTAAGATCAACTTCCCTTTGTATCTCTTCTTCAGAAATGGGCAAACCTGCTGGGCAACCATCTATAACTACTCCTATACATTTACCATGGCTCTCTCCAAAGCTAATTACCACAAACCTTTCTCCCAATATATTACCTGTCAATCTAATTCTACCTTAGCACCCAAATTTATCATATCCTGAATAAAATTAGGGTAAGATACTTTGATAAGCTCTTTCCCTTCTATCTCTATTCCCTCATCTATAAGCAATCCAATTAAGCTAAAGGCCATAAACAATCGATGGTCCTTTTTAGCATCCAATTTACAAGATTTTAGCTTAGAAGGAATTATACTCAACCCATCCTCATACTCAATAACATCAGCTCCTAACTTTTTAAGCTCAGAAGATAAGGACGATATTCTATCGCTTTCCTTGTATCTTGCATGCTTTACACCCTTTATAGTTATTTTATCTTCACAATTTAAAGCCAATATACTCACTATTGGCAAAAGATCTGGAGAATCTTTAAGGTCAAAGGTTCCTCCCTTTAACTTTCCATTATAATAGCTTCTCACCCAGCTTTCTCCTATCTCTAACCCTGCTCCCAAATCTTTTAGTATTTCAAGGATCTTCATATCCGCCTGAGGTAGGTTGAAGTCTAAACCTATAACTTTAACATCTCCAGCTAAAGCTCCAGCAGCTAGCATAAAGGATGCTGAACTGAAGTCTGAAGGTACATGGAATTCTTTAGCTATTAGCTCTTGTTTTGAGGGAATGTAATATTCATTTTCCTTCTCATAGTAAATTCCATTGAATTTAGAAAGCATCACTTTAGTAGCCTCTATATAAGGCTCTGAAACTTTTCCTCTAAGGATTTTCAACCTTGAATCCCTTTTCGCTTTAGTTAGGGAGATTAAAAGGGATGATATGTATTGAGAGGATACATTTCCCAATATAGAAGCTTCACCTCCTATTAAGCTATCACCAGCAACTATTATGGGGGGATAACCATTTAATCTTGTTGAAAAGCATTTAACCCCAAATTGATTTAAAGCATCTAACAAAGGTTGCATGGGTCTTTGCCTTATGCTATCATCTCCTGTTAATACAGTATAACCCTTTTCAGCTAGAGAGGATAAAGCCGTGAAAAACCTAATGGTTGTTCCCGAATTCTTAACATCTATAATATTAGAAGGAGTTGAGTAAGGTACCCTTCCTTCTATTTCAATGTGATTCTCATAAGTTTTCACCTTTACTCCTAAGGCTTTACAGACCTCTAAGGTAGCTAATGTATCTTCCGAAAATAAAGGATTAAAGATCCTTGATACACCTTTAGCTAGAGATGATATAGCTAAAGCTCTATGGGTATAGCTCTTGCTGGGTGGCGCCCTAACCTCTCCTTTAAGGATGGATCTCTTTACTCTCGTATTACCTCAGCCTTCCTATTATTTACCTTTGTAATTATTACATTATTACCATACTTTTTGAAGCTATCAACAATTTCTTTAGTATCTTCAGCTCTACAGAGAGCAGCAATGGCAGGTCCTTTACCTGAAAGGCCTGCACCTAAAGCTCCAAACTTTAAAGCTTCATAAACTGGTGCGGTAGATTCTTGAAGAGCCATGGAGTAGATTAAACCATTTAGGGTCATAGCCTTAAAGTATTCTCCTTTTAAGCTTAGGTTAAAGGCTTCTTCAACTAAAAATTTTATAGCCTTTATCTCTTTTTCTACACTTTTTGTATATCTCTTCCTTTCAGGAACTAATATTACTACATCAAGCTCATCTAAAGCCTCTCTTTTGATTAACTTTCTCTCATAATTATCAGTTATTACTAAACCACCAAAATAACTGGCGCAAGCATCATCATAGGCCCCAGTTATACTAACCCCATAGCTTATAGAGGCATCTACTCCCAAATTTATAACATCAAAATCGTTAAACTTATCGTACAAAGCACCATGAAGGGCAAGGGATACAGCATTAGAAATGGCACTTGAGCTCTTTAAACCCTTAGCTATAGGTATTTCAGAGGAAGTCTTTACATACACAGAATAATCTTTATCACCAAAGTTCTTTAAGGTTCTTCTAACAATTTCTTTTACTAAATTTTTATCTTCTAAAGGTTCCTTTTCTATCTCCACAACTATTTCTCCTTTTCCCTTACTCAATTCAACGTAAGCTTCGCATTTAAGATCTAACCCTAGGGCCGCTCCCTTACCTAAAGCAATGGCATTCACTATAGATATGGCTCCCCTTACTGTAGCTTTAGCCTTTATCATAGTTTTTTATCTCCTTAAAAAAAGCTCTCACCATAACCTTAAAATTAGGCTCAATTTGGAACCAAAGCTTAAAGGATTCCTTTGCCTGCTCTATTAACATCTCATATCCAAAGATAACTTCTTTACCCTCTTCTTTAGCCCTTTCAAGGAGCCTTGTATTAACAGGATTATAGACCATATCGAACACATATTCTACGTTACCTAACTTCAAATCACCTAGGGGACTTTCCTTAATGTTAGGGTACATTCCTATTGGTGTTGCGTTTATTAACATCTTAACTTCTTTCAAAACTTCCTTTAAATTTTCTTCATTTAGTTCTAAGCCTTCAGCCTTAAGACCAAAAATCTTAGCTCTGTTAGAAAGCTCCAAAGCCTTTTTTAAAGTCCTATTAATTATGAAGAGCTCGCTAACTTTAAGGTATTTGAGGGCAAAAATACAGGCTAAAGAGGCCCCCCCTGCCCCTATTAATGCTATTTTCTCACCTTCCAACTTCCATCCCTTTTTGAGAATTGGATTAACTATACCGTAAAAATCTGTATTATATCCAATTAAATTATTACCTTTATTTACTACGGTATTAACAGCCCCTATCTGCTCAGCTAAGGTATCTAATTCATCTAAATACTGTATGATTTTAAGCTTGTGAGGGATAGTCACATTAAAGCCCAAAGAATTTAAAGCTTTGAATCCCTTTACAGCATCAGAGAGATCCTCTTCCTTCACTTCAAAGGCTAAGTATAGAGCCTTTAATCCTAATTTTCTTATAGCAGCATTTTGAATGGCTGGAGATAGGCTTTGCTTAACAGGATAGCCTATTAATCCTAATAACCTAGTCTCAGAATTGATTCTTAAGGGCATCTCTTATCTCTTTCATTGTGGGCAAATCAAACTGTCCTGGAGCTGTAGCTTCATTAGGAAGAGAAGCATAGGTAAAAGGTGAGGATAAAGTTAAGCAAAGTATTCTTGAGATTCTACCTTCTTCTCCCATACAAAAAGCAACTAACCTTCCCTTTTCTGAATATTTATAAAGCTTGAATATAGTTATGTTATCTTTTATGCCTTTTGAAAGGGTAACTATCTTTACTATACCCCTATAAAATGATGCCTTTTCTAATATCTTCAAAAGTACCCCCAGCTCTGGGGTCTCATCGAATTTGTGCCATGAGATTATAGGAATTACACCTTGCTCCTCAACCCTTTTCAAAAGCCCCTTATCTTTTTCTACTAAGCTTAGCTCTAAATCCATATATCTAGGCTTTCTTTTAGACCAGTCTTCTAATATTCTCTTTCTCTCTTCTTCCTTACCATCAAATAGGCCTCCCTCATTTTTTGCCCTACAGGTAATTATACATCTATCAGCGAAATCTTCAATATTAAAGGGATTAAAATCCTTGAGATAGTCTATTCTTAATTCTACAAGATCGGAGCCTAAGTCTAAAGCCCTCTTCACCTTATTCTTCATCTCTTCCCTCTCTCTTGCAATGATGGATGTGCAGATGAGCATTTATTTTTCTATTATAAATTCATCCACAGCCATTCCAAAATGTCTAGCTTTCTGCTCTGCCAAATAAACCAAAACCTTATCATCCTTTTTAAGCTCTGTAACAGTTAAAAGATTTTTATCAGAGCTTATTAATCTAATGGTTTCAGCATTTTGAAGAATAACGGAACCCTCTTCCTCCTCTACTTTAGCCTTTACCAATTTTAAGGGTCTTCTCTCAATCTTTATCCTTCCTACAGAAACTACCTTTCCATAACCTTCCTTATCTATGATTAATACTTCATCTCCAGAAGATAGCTCTGATAAATATTTGGTTTTAGAATTGGGCATTAAAGTATAGCTATGCACAGCCCCTGCATTAACCCTAAAGGGCCTTGGGGATGTAAAGGAGGAACCAACGCTCTCATTATGTATTAAAAAGAAAAAATTGGCTTTATTACCAACTAACAAGCCTTCCCCATAACTTAGAATGGATGTAGTATCAACGCAAACCCTTTCACCCATCTCCAAATCCCTTACTTCTGTTATTTGAGCTATTTTAAGCTCCAACTTAATCTTACTTCTTAATCCTTTTAGGGCTTTATCTAATTCATCAAAATCCTTTATCTCAACTAAAACTCCATCCACTCCCTTCTCTAAAATTCCAAAGAGAGTAGGTATCTCATTAACGCTATTAGCCTTAGCTATTAGCTTTGTATTAAAGGCTCTAAGCTCTGCTACCAAATTCTCTAAAGGGATTATCCTCCAATCCTTGGTTATTATAAAAAGGGATTCAGCCCCTTCTGAGGCAATTTTCTTAGCTAAACTTATCTTTTCTGGGGAATCTATCTCTAAAAGAAAGGCAAATTTTCCTTTCTCCTTTAGCCTATTCAAATCTTCATAATTGGAGCTAAGATAAACGTCAGCCTCTTCATCCTTACAATAAATTTTGAAACCTTTTTTTACTTCTTTTTTTTGCTCAGGCTCTAAAAGTAAGGACTTTATACCTTTAAAGGAAAGATATTCTAAAAATTCTTTATTTAAAGAAAGGGGTTTAACGATTAGCTCCTTATCACCCACTCTTTAAAACCTCCAGGGACTCATTGACACTGTAACCTTTAATTACTATAGCCTCTAAAGCCTTAACCATGGCTTTAGGATTATCATGCTGAAATATGTTTCTTCCAAAGGTTACCCCAATGGCTCCAGCCTCCATAGCTCCCTTAGCCATCTCTAATACTTCCTTGTCACTCTTTGCCTTTGGACCACCAGCTATTGCTACTGGAACTGGGCAAGATTTAACTACCTGCTTAAAAGTATCTGGGCTTCCAGTATATACCGTTTTAACTATATCAGCCCCAAGCTCAGCCCCAACCCTTGCTACGTGAGCTACTACATTTGCATCTGTTTCTTCCTTTATATTCTCACCTCTAGGATACATCATGGCTAAAAAGGGTATGCCCCATTTATCACATTCATCAGCTACATTTCCTAACTTCTCAAGCATTAAAGGCTCTTCTTTACAACCTATATTTATGTGAACAGAGATGGCATCAGCCCCTAACCTTATTCCCTCTTCTACAGAGGAAACTCTAACCTTTAAATTTGGTGCCAAACCTAAGCTTGTGCTACCGCTAAGATGCATTATAATACCAATAGAGGGGCAAAATTTTAAACTTCTTATGATCCCTTTGTGAACCAAAAAGGCAGTAGCCCCTCCTTCTTGAATCTTCTCTATAATACTTCCCATATCTTCTAAACCTCTAATAGGTCCCGATGATACTCCATGATCCATAGTTACGCATAAAAGCTTTCCTTGCTTTGTTATCCTATTTAATCTAACTTCCTTTCCAAAGACCATCCTAATACCCTACCCTATCCATGGATTAATCTTTTCCTAATCCTAAAACTTCCTTTATAAGCTTAAGAGCTTTATAACAATCTTCATCGCTAACAAAGAGCTTAATAGAAGAGCTTATGGTATTTAAGCCATAGATATTTATTCCCTCTTTTGCTAGGGGTTGAGTTACCTTTTGAATTAATCCTGGAACTTTCTCAAAAAAGGTCCCCTTTACGGTAATCATCCTTAACTTTTCAAATACACTAACGGCTTTACCAAAGCCTGATAAAATACTGTAATTGTGAATCTCATTAACTATCTTTGATGTTCCTGTAAGGTAAAGGACTATGGCTACTTCATTTAAGGTCAAGGATAAAATTTTACCTCCATAATACTCTATTTTACCGATTAGACCTGCTATATCAGAGTATTTGCTATCCTTTGTTTTAATTAAGGTTACCATCATACAGGGTTCTCCGTAAGCTTCAACCTTAAAATCCATTACACCTTCTATTACAGTACCTTTCAAACCTTGCTCTAAGCTAGAGACCCTTATGATTAGCTTATCATCCTTATACTTTAAGGCTTTAGAATGTAAGAATTTTGAGCCTGAAGAGGCAAGAATGTAAGCTTCCTCTGAATTTAGAGATTCAAGGGGTAAGGGATTATCTACCTTATCAGGATCACTACTATAAACCTTACTAACATCCTTAATTAAAACCACTTCTTTAGCTTCTAAGGCTGATCCTAATATTACTGCTGTGGTATCACTACCTCCTCTTCCTAAGGTTGTAATTTCTCCCTTTTCATTTTTTCCTATAAAGCCACAAATTATAGGTATCTTTCCTCCCTTAAGAAGTTTGATTATCTCTACACTCTTCTTCTTTATTTCATCCATTAAAGGATTCGCATCTAGATAGTCAGAATCGGTTATAATGGGCCATATATCTGAAGAAGGATCTATGAATATGGCATCTAAACCTTTCCCTTGAAGGGCATTAGAAAAGAGCCTTACACTAGTCCTTTCACCCATGGCTAATATCTCAGAGAGAAGCTTTGGTGGTGAATTTGGATTGAGCCTTTTTGCCATATTTAATAAAGTATCAGTAGCACCCTTTAAAGCTGAAACTACAATTACTAACTTATAACCTTGATTCAATAAGGATTTTACAAGCTCTGCTGAATTTCTAATAGTTTTTTCATCTTCTAATACGGAGCCTCCAAACTTTAAAATTAAGAGATTTTCCATATATAACTCACCTCTTCAATTTCTAGCTCTAAATTTCCTTTTACTTTATCGTCGATAAAGTAAATCGCCTCTTCTCAATTTCACCCGCAAGGGGTATTTTATAAAAAAAGTATTTAAGGTTTGCTATCTAAGTGCTATGTCAAATAACTGGAGGTCATGGTTTGTGGGCATCCACATGCCAGAAGGTTATCATTCTGCCTTATGGGTTCATGGCTATGAACTGGTTGTATATGGTGGTCCCCCTCTTTGCAGAAAAAATTCAATAGAAAATCAATCTATCCCATAGATTTGAATGGTTTAATATTAGATTTGTGTGAGCATATAATAGAATATAGAGAATTTCAAAGAATAATGAAATAGATGGTAAAAGTTTCCCCAATATATGTTATACAAAGGAGATAATGTTAAGGTAACATTTCACTTTCTTTCAATAATCTTGATTCATAATATTTTATCTTGAATGTTATTTTGGCTTATGTCCTTTCAACCTTTTAATGGAAAAGTTGAGCATCAAAGTAAGAGGAATAAAACTTTAGAGATTAAAAAATGAGCTTGTAGCCATAAGAGCATATAGAGTAGCCTTGATGAAGAGCTCTTCATTAAAGATTCATTAAAATACTTTGATAATGGGGGTTGTATCTCTTTGATTAAAGGCCCGATAGAGGTTCCTTTAAGCTTTAGAATAGATTATAGGTATGAAACCTTATGGCATGAAAACTTCGGCATAAGAAATAGATGGAGAGATGTTGAAATAATTAAGGCAAAGCTGAAGAAATTCTACAACAACTTTTATACAATTCAACCCTAAAATCATAAGGTTCCTTTAATCCTTCATTAAATCTATAATCGAGTGCTCATCAATGGATTATCTTCACATTATCTAAGAATCTTCGCATTCACATTATCTAAGAAGTTTTAAACAAAAACTATAGACTTCTTTTGCATAGTCTAGAGCTTCTTTGGCATCCTCTATACTATATAATTGCTCAGGAGGCAAACCAGATTCCTCATCTCCGTACATACTTGGTTCTCTTTCCCTTCTAAGCCTTCTAGATATAGAAGCCAACTTAGAAATCTTACCTTTAAACCAATCAGGAAAACGTTCTGAGTTTTGCAATAAAATTGGACCTACATCATGCCATTTTGGTGGTTCTATTCCTACAAACCTTAAGGAGGCCTTTAACGATAGTTCTGTAGCTTCTTGACTTTGCCTTATTACATAGGGATAGTTTCCTCCCTTTAAGGCTTCTTCAGCGTGACGTATCCTCTCTTCTGCCTGTTTCATATAAGATTCAGCCATGGATAAGTTATTCAAAATTTATAACCTCTCCAAACTCGTATCTTTCCTTTAAGATCCAATACCATCTTTTCCCTAGCTTTACTTTCCTTGCCCCAAACTCTTTTAGCTTTCCTTTTAATCTATCCAAAACCCTTTTAAAAAAATCTTCTTTATCATAAAGTATGATAGCATCATCTACCATATCTAAATAAAGAGGGGATAACCTTAAAGCTTCTTCAGGGGTCTTTATTATAGGAGAAAAAGATATGTAAAAACCCTTTTTCCAAAATTCCTTTAGTTCCTCTTCTACTTCCTCTTCTACTTCTTCAAAGAATTCTTGCCTTCTTAATCTACTCTTAGGAAGCCCTCTAACTATGATAAGCATGTCTATATCGCTATCCTTACGCACCTCTCCTCTGGCTACAGAACCATAAACTAAAAAAGATACCAACCTATCTCCTAATTTTATTCTCAAAGCTGAAAGTAACTTATTTATTATAAGATTATAAGGTTCAGATATTTCCAATCTAGGCTTTTGAGAGAAAGGGTATTTAATAAAACTTTCTTTTTAGTAATAGTATATGTGTAAAAAAGAGGAGAGCTATATACGGCTTAAGCTTTAAGGTTCTATTAACTCTTTGTAGGGTATACTCACTTTTGAGTTAACTTCTCAGCATCAGCTGATTTTATCAGCAATATATAGCTTAAATTGCTGAGCCATCATATAACCCAAGAACTATATGTGCCTCTTTTAAACCAGAATGTTCTGGTTTTGCTATACCTGTTGGGTCTTATCCAGCATAAATTATGTCTTACGGGAACCTCTCCTTTTTCATTCTGGAGCCCTATTCCAACTTTTAGCATTCAGAACACATGGGCTATGCCAAAATAATTATTATTAAGGTATATAAATTACTGCTTTTAGTTAACCCACTAAGAGTTAACAGAACCAGCTTTTAATAAGAAATAATAAGCTTTGTGGCTTAATTATTGTTGTGTGTTTGCTCTTTGTTTTTAGTGTTGGATTGTGTTTATAGGTTTATGATTGTGTTGTATATGAATGCTTTTATTTTTAGCTCTTTGGCTATGTTTGGCAGCTCCTTAGCCAAGCAGTAATCGCCGAAGATACGCTTGAATGTTGAGAACGCTGTT
>JARVJX010000043.1 GCA_029775995.1 Nitrososphaeria archaeon
TTTCGGAATACTCAAGGCTAAGCTGAAAACGTTCTACAAGCACTTTCCCACCAACTCAACCCTAGCACCTATAAAGGTTCCTTAAGGCCTTCATAGCCATCTAAAATTGTTGCTCATAAATGGCTTATTGACATCATTGCCTTGTTCTGTTATATGATTTTAAGCGTTTACTCTATGATTTTGATTCAAGTATGTTTAGAAAGGCTTGGGATATTAAAAGCTATTTTAGCAAATTTAGTTAAACCTAATGATCCTATTTACTCTTTATAAGATTAAAGAAAGTTTATAAATTGGCTAAACAAGATATTTATAGATTATTATAGATTATCTTTAAGAATTATGTTACCCTATACAAGTAAAATGGGAACTTACAGCTCATAAAACATGGCTAATAAAGTTTTAAGTAGTAACCTTTAGTATCTTAACTTTTGTATCGTAAAAAACAGCACTACCTCCAGGTATATCTGTTAAGCAAGTATTTTTAATTATTGGATCTATTCTCATAGCGGCATTTGCATGTATTCCCTTTTCTCTTCTCTCATCTCCCTTAATTTGAACTCCATCTATAATGGTATCTTTAGCACCTGTGGCCCAATGGCCATAACCCAAACTAAAAGCTATAACCCCTGGTTTAATACCCTCTACTATCTTTACCTTTCCAATCATAGGTTTCTTAACACCATTTCCTAAATCCCAAATCCCTTCTGGGTTTGTGGCTGAAGTAATTTTAACTGCATCACCTTGCTTTAATCCTAAAGCTTCAGCATCCTTCTTATTAATTAGGAGATAGTTTTCAGGTTCTAAAGATAATAACCAGTAGTTAGTAATGGTTCTACTCTTGGTCATAGTTATGGTTCTATAAGTTATGAGGTTATATCCATCATCCTTTATTTCCTTTCCAGATACGTCTCTAGGTGAAGAAATGTAGAGAGCAAATCCTGGATATTTTACACCTGTTATGGCATCTTTTGTAGTAGAGGTCTTTTCTTGGTACATGTTAATGAGCCTCCCATACTTATTTTTAACCAATTCCCCTTCTGGGTATGCTTTATAGTAATCTTCAAATCTTCCTCCCCTATTCAATACGAATACCACCTTCCTCCAAAGGTCATCACCCAAGATACTTCTCCATCTCTCGGGATCAAATATGGCAGGGGAGAGATGTTTTCTTGATTCTAGGAATAATTTTACCTCTTCATCATTGGCATTAGGTACTGGTTCATCTTCCATAGCTACATTAGCTACCATTCTTATATAATAATCATCCATACTTAGAAAATCTTGTCCTTTTCCAAAACCATCTTTACCAAAACCAGGTAAACCTAATTTCTCTGCCAATTTCAAAAGCAAAGCTTCTAATGAGAGGGGCATCTCTTTCCCAAATACCTTTACTTTTTCCACCATCGGTTCCACAACTGGCTGTCTAATAGGCTGAACTTTAGGAGCTATATTTGGATGACTTCCAGCAAATTCCCACCTCTCTAGATAAGAGAGGTCAGGGAAAATATAATCTGCATATAGAGAAGTAGTACCAATTGTAATATCAATAGCTATAAATAGTGGCAACCTATTAGTATCCATTAAGATGGGAATATTTGTATGGCCAGCTGGTAAAGAATATACCGGTGTTCCCATATAAAGGAATAAAACCTTTATAGGATAAGGATATTCATCACCAATACTAGGCAAAATTTCTTGATAAACATCCGATGATAAAGGATACCATTGTCTCTTAGCTGGATATCCATCAAATATAGTAGTCTCTTCATACTTTACCTCATGCCTAATTATGCTAATTCCAAAAGGGGTCATTTTAGCAGGATGCATTTTAGATAGATCAAAGGGTTGGCCCTTCTTTCCTCCCATTATAGAGTAAGTAGAAGCCTTTATCATTCCTCCTTTCCAATCAAAGTTCCCAATTAACAGATTCAGGTTCATCCAACAGGTCACATTATAAAAACCATTTGTATGCTGAGAAACTCCCCTATGGATATCAGCTGCAGCTTTCTTTCCATGTTTAGTAAACTCATCAGCCAGCTCTACTATATCCCTAGGATTAACTTCACAAATCTCTGCCCATTCTTTTAAACTCTTAGATGACGAAGATTCGTAAAGAATACGAAGGGCGCTTTTAACTCTGTAACCCTTTATTTCAGTATCTACAAATAACTCTCCTTCAACTACCTCATCTTCATCGTAAGGTTCGAAGGCCTTAGGTCCTTCCTTTGTCAAGACTACAAACTGATCCCCCCCTATTCCCAATTCAGAGGCTCTAAGAAATTTCTCAGGCTTTCCATCCACTATTTTAACTAACCAGGTAGCGTTTGTCCAGGTAGGTTCACCATCTTCCTTTGCAGCTGCTTTATTTGCATTGCTTAAATACCTTTCATCATACTTTCTATTTTCAATGATCCACCTAATCATAGCTAAAGCAAAGGCTCCTTCTGTTCCAGGTTTTATAGGAATCCATTTCCATGCCTTTGAAGCAGTCTTAGAAAACCTTGGATCTATTACTGCTATCTTTACCTTTCCTGAAACTAAACCATCGGTTATCCCAAAGGTTCTATTAGTTGGACCGTAATTTCCTTCAAAGGGAGAAGCTCCAACAAAGATAATGAATTCTGAATTTTCTTGATCTGCTTGCCAGTAAAATTTTTCCCCTTTTTCCCATTTTCCTACTTTTGTCTTTGGATCTACTATATACTGTTCACTCATGGCTTTACAAGCAAAATACAAAGAACCTTGACAAACTGTAGTATGTCCATGTCTATTTATGGTTCCAAAGGAATCCCCAAAGAATCTATGAATAAAATCAGACCTTCCACCTTTTAATCTACCCCACATAACTACTACTTGATTGTTCTTTGGACCCAAATCTGGATGATCTGGATCTATTAAAACATGTAGGTGATCTTTCCATTTTGATTTAAATTCATTTACATTCATCTTTCCCTCCCAAATATTTTTCACATCATTACTCATTTCGCTTGATAACTTAGGGTCTCTAAGGGCCCATAACTCTTTTAATCCAGGTACATATCTATTCTCTTCTTCAGCTACATGCTTAAATAAATATCCGCCATTAACTATCTCATCTATAGCTTGCTCAAAGGATATAGAAATCCACTTATTTTCTCCCCTTTTCCCTGCCCTCTTAAGGACTTTAACCACTCTATAAGGATCGTATTGAGTTTGAATTCCGGCTTGGCCTTTGGGACATAAGGCTCCATCTATTTTTGTGGCCTCTATTAAGGGTGTATAATAATCTATGTGGGGATGTAAAGTCCAAGGAGAATAAGGATTTCCTTCTATCTTGGCTACTATTCCATCTAAAAGCTTAACCTTTATACCACATTGAGTATTGCATTGTTGGCATACACTATATAAAATATTTCCTGGTTCCAAGAGAGGGTTTAAGGGTTTTCCTTCTTTTAATGCTTCTTTATAAGCCACTATCCTCTCTATATTAGATAACCTTGGTAATAGGGTAAGGAAAACAGTTGTTCCACCTAGTAAAGCAAAGGTTTTAATGAAATCTCTCCTAACTAATTTACCCATTCTTACTCACCTTCATTACTCCAAAAAACCTAACACCAACATACATTAATATGAGACCCACTCCTACAACAAAGAATAAAACTAACCACTCATGTAAAGTGGGAAAGTAGTAATAAACCAGTCTATTACTTTGAAAAGCTTCTTCTAAACCTTTTAGCTCTACAGTAATGGCTCCAGGTATCACAGAATTTAATCTAACTCCCATAAAGGTGAGAGAAATTAATAATCCAGCCAATCCTACCAATTTTGAATTACTTCTTTTGGATGTAAGTAGAGCTAAAGGTATCAAAACTCCAAATAATATATGAACTACCCAAAAGACCCACCAAAAGGGTCCTGTTAGAACCAATAAAGCACTCTCCCTATGTACTCCTAGAGCCCCAGATATACCCGCCCACCAAGGTATTGAGAATTCTGCCCATTCAAACAATATATAAAAAAATAGCATAAACAAGACCAACCTTCCTAACATTGAGACAATTCCTTTGTATTCCTCATCTTTACTAGTCCAGAGATAAGCAACAAAAAAAGTCAATAAAGCACCTCCAGATAAGAGAGCTCCAGCTAAAAAGAGAACAGGGAAAAGGGCACTGAACCAGTAAGGTCTAGCTCCTACTACTGCAAAAAGAGCTCCAACCCCTCCATGAAATAGAGTTGCTAAAGGCACTCCTATAGCACCAAGCATAGATAGTATCCTAACGGATCCAACTCTATTTAAAGGTCCTATTAGTATGGATGGTTTACTGACTATTAAAAATTCCAGTAAGAGGATTATAAAGTAGGCAGTATACATATAGATCATATTGTTCATCATAGAATTAAAATTTGGTCTAGTGATAAATTCCCAGAACCTATCCATATGGCCTATATCAAACCATATGATCAGTAAGGCTAAGATTAGGGTCACTAGGGCTGTATAAAGGGATAGCTTTCCTATCTTTTCAAGCTTTTTAACATTAAAAACGTATATTAAGGATGAAAAGAGGAAAGCACCTGCTGATAGACCTATAAAGTAGATATAAGAAGCAACCCAGAGACCCCAAGCTGCATAACTTCCATAAGCCGTTAATCTGTGACCAAAGGTTAACCTTTCGTAAAGACCTATAGATCCTAAGGATAATATAACAATAAGGGCTATAAAGAATAAAATTTTGGTCCTCATCATATCACCTTATAAAAGGTAATAGACCTTTGGCTCAGTTCCGAATTCTTCCTTTAATCTTACCACGTTAGGTTTTGAAATTAATTGAGAGACCAAAGTATTTGGGTCCTTGACATCTCCAAAGTATGTTGCTCTTCCTATACAGGTTGTAACACAAGCTGGTAATTCTCCATTTTCTATTCTATGAATACAAAAATGGCACTTTCTAGCATTACCTATAGGGGATTCTTCCCCCTTTCTTTCCCATTCTTCTCCATATTCAAAGAATTTCCTTTTTTCGTAATTCATTAACTTTGGTGTTTTCTCTGTATAATGCTCTCCAAAATCGAAATACCTAGCATTATAAGGGCAAGCAACTATACAATACCTGCAACCAATACATGTATCATAATCTATTACAACTATACCATCTTCTCTCTTCCAAGTAGCCTTAACTGGACATACAGGTACACAGGGAGGGTTATCACATTGCATACAGGGTCTAGGAATAAAGCGTCTTGTGACATTTGGATATGTACCAATCTCTTCCTCTATTACAGGTCTATAGGCTACACCAGGTGGTAAAGAGTTTTCAGCTACACAAGCTATAGTACAAGCTTTACACCCTACACACTTTCTCAGATCTATAACCATTACCCATTTCCTTTGCTCCCTTGGTTTCTCTAGAGCTCTTTCTAATTCTCTCTGCATCCTTATAAGGGGGTCTTCTTTTCTAAGACTTAGATCCTCTTCAGGAAAGTTGGTAATTTGATAAAGGCTCGATTTAAAGGCTTTAGATACAAACTCCCTTCTGGAAATTTCCATACTACATATGGTGTTGACTTTCTTTTTTTAATTCTATATTCTATATTATATATTCTGCTATATAAAATATAGATGAATTTGGAAATTAATTTGGGATTCATTTTGTTATCTAAATTTATAGACAGTTCCATTAGATGATGGTTTCTACCTTAAATTGAGTAAACTGATCGTAAAGTTAAGAGAAAAAAGTTAAAGAAGAAACCCTTAATAAAGGTTTAAAGGTAAATAGATTGTGATAGTCAGTGTTAGAGGAAGATAGCTCAGAAGAATCTTCTTGGGCACTTATTAGATATCTTAGACTCTCGAAATTTTATTTTGATCGGAAGAAAATTGTTGGAGAGGGAATTAAGGCACATTTTTTAGGAGAAAAGTTCAGATTTGTTAGTTTCTATAGTGTAGAAGATGGATTAATTATTTATGCGAAGCCAGCTAAATTTTAGGATTTGTTAGTTTCTATAGTGTAGAATATGGCTTGCCCTTTATAATGGGTAAGAAGTCAAAGTTTAAAGAGCAGGAAATTGCTGGTTTAACTATAAACATTCACTCAAGGTGATTAACAACTCGTGAATGTGTAGTTTATCCATGAGTATCCATGAGCTAGTGAAATTAGCCCAACCTTTGTAAAAGCCTAACTTGTCTTCTCTCTCTATATTCTCACAAAATGCTTCAATCCATATCATCAAATGTTCGTCGAGAAACTTCTTTTGCGTCTGCAGTAGCAGCCTCAATCTCTCTCTGTCGTTCTTTAGCCAAGCTTCTGCCTCCTTCTCACAAAGGAGCTTCATAAAATCTAGCTCGAAGCTAATATGGTCAGGAGGCTCAGTTCGGTAGCTTTCTCCCAAAGAAACGCAGAAAAGCTTATAATACGTAAGAACTTTCCTTGTAGAGGCCCCATACACCAAACCTTCTCTGAAGACCGATTCATAGGGAGGAGGACATTGAACCCTTATTCCCCTGAATAAATATGTGAACTCTGCTGAAAGCTCTTTTACCACATCCTCAGTATTTCTGTCCTCGGTTTCTCTCAAAAAGAGCCTAATGGGTGTTAGGGAATTAGCTATTGGATCTGATTGCAAAAGGCATCCATCTCCAGATAAGAGCATATTTCTAAGAGAATTAAAGAATTTGATGCTCGGTGGTTCCAGGAACACATTAGAGAGTAGATTGTAGATCTTAGCTCTTATGGAAGCCCTAAACACTGCTTCTTCCAGCATCTCTTTACCAAACAATTTTCTTAACAAGCACCATAACTACCATAAGGGAGGTAATTGTAGTATGGACTCATCGAGGAACAACAAAGGATAAGAACTCTCCTATCAAGTAGAGAAAGAATACCCAGATTGCTACAATTAATATTAAGGTAGCTAGAAATAGCCCTGCCACCTTAGATTTCCTAGGCTTTACAAAAATAGAGGCTAGTATAACAATCGAAACTAATACTCCTATGATGAATAATAGAAAGAAACCTACTAAGCTCGTTTGACTGTACCATTCTTTGGTATAGAAACCATCTTGAATAGGCAAAGATAATATAAAAAGTAAAGCCTGAAGAGATACCCTAATCTTGCTTCACCTCTATTGCTGGAATTACCTTGATGACAAGTGTATAAAGGAGAGTTGCAAGGGCTAAGGTAGCAATTACCAAGGACCACTCAACCCACGTAGGCGTATATGCCCCGATTGGGTATGGTAGTAATGAGCGTGTAAGTGGGGGCACAACGATCAGCACTCTCTTGATCCATAGACCTATAAGTATAGCTATTGCAGACATAGTTGTCACAGTTAAACTGAATTTCTTGAGTACAACTTGAGTAAAGAGTGAGAGGGTAGGAACTACGAAGAATATAATGGTCATAGACCAGAAGATCCATGCAAATTCTCCTGTAAGTATTGCTTGAGAA
Source organism: Nitrososphaeria archaeon (assembly GCA_029775995.1). Taxonomy (GTDB): domain Archaea; phylum Thermoproteota; class Nitrososphaeria; order Nitrososphaerales; family JARVJX01; genus JARVJX01. The sequence goes on from JARVJX010000043.1 coordinate 7,426, forward strand.
ACAGAGAGTTCAGGAGTAGGTTGTGGGCCAGGATACTGCATAGTAATGTGCTCAGCGAACATAAAGTAAAGATAGAAAAACATTAAAGCTGCAAGGAAGTTACCCAGACCTCTGAAGATTTCTGGCCTTATAAATTCATCCCACTTGAATACTCGTCTAAAGATGGCGCTCACCACTATGACTGCTGCCAGCGCTGATGCAACGGCCGCTACAACAAAATATGGTCCCATAAAGGCTCCATACCAACCTGGCCGTGCTATCATTAAGCCGAGAAGCCATGCTATTACACCTCCGCTGAGTAATACAAGGAGTGTTGGAATGACTAAAGCCATCCACCATGCAAGCTTCTCAACCTTCTCCTTTTCCTCTGCTATATACCCTACTAGAAGAAGTTTGTAGAGCCACCTCCATCTCGGAAAATGTTGTACACAAAAGGCTACGTCTTTACGTATAAGGAGAAAGATGTAAATTACGCTGAGTGTAAAATAGATGGTGATGACTGTCCAATCCCAAACTAGTGGACTTTGACCTAAACGCTCAAGGTAATATATCATAAGGTGAAAAATTCTATCTGGCCTGCCCAGATCAAATAATATGCTTAAAGCTGCCATTAAGAGGGAGATAGGAGTTAAGAACTCAGCTATCCGAGTTATGGGTTTATATGTCCTTAACCCAGCGATACGGACGGCAGCTGAGATGGCGATCCCACCGTGAGCCATTCCTATGAAGAAGATAAAATTAGAGACATATAGCCCCCAAGGTGGACCAACACCTATGTCCCTTAGACCTGTGATGACAAGCCCATACCTTAACTGTGTGTACCACGCATAAAAGCCCCAAATAAGCAAAGCAAAAAGTGCTGCGAGGAAGATATAGAACCTTCTCCCTGTGTAAATTATTGGTTTTAGCAGTTTCTTTTCAGATTCACTCAGTTCCATACTCTCACCTCTTCGCAATTAGGTGTGTCAACTCCTTTGAGCCTTCAAAAAAGGGAGGAGAACCAATATAGTATACACTTGGAGCTGTACCACGATCTTCTAAGAGCCTAAACCAGCGTTTCTTAGCCAAAAGTTTCGAGACATCACTATTCGGGTCGCTAATATCACCAAAGTAGAGAGCTTCAACTGGGCAGTTTGCTACGCAGGCAGGCTTCAAGCCCTTTTCCACCCTGTGAATGCACCATGTGCACTTTTCTATCACCCCAAGGAAATGTCCACCGCCAGCCGTGAGCCTCTTCTCCTTTCCATGACGTCTCTGCAAATCGGGGTTCTTATAAGGAGGTATAAAATCACCTACATAATCTTTTATGCTACCACTTCCATATACGTTTTGACCTTTTTCATTGGTCCATGAATAGTACTGGTTCTCCTTTGGGGCCTTCCAGTTAAAATAATTTACACCATAGGGACATGCTACTTGACAATACCTGCAACCTATACAACGCTCAAAATCGGTTAAAACGAAGCCATCTTCACGTTTATATCTTGCTCCAACTGGGCATACCTTAACACAAGGGGGGTTATCACAGTGCATGCATGGTCTAGGCAGATATGTGACATTCACATTAGGATACTCCCCATTCTCAAATCTAAACACATACATCCAAAAGACTCCCTGAGGTGTGTTGTTCTCTATTTTACATGCCTCGACGCAAGCTCTACATCCCATACACTTTGTAAGGTCAACCACGAATGCATACTTCACCATCCTAATCACCTTCTGCTTTCCAAACCTTTACTTTCACATGAAAGCTTTGGTCTGCAGTGTTTGTAACATACCCTTCCTCTGTGTAATAGAGGTAGTTTGGTGTAGGGCCTCTTTCAGCTGCCCAAGGATCAACCCAGAAACCGTAGTGATGTGACATGGCTACAACATCAGGGCGTATTCCCTCACGCAGTAATGCCCTCACTTTAATACGCCTCGTCTCCCCACTTAGTGCATTATGAGACTCAACAAAAACCCAATCACCATCTCTAATACCCCTCATTTTAGCACTCATACTATTTAAGACTATGCGCTGCTCAGGCTCAAGTTCAGCTAGTAAAGGAACAAATGTTGCTCTACTCTGCTTATACTCTATCTTCTTATACGAAACTAGATACAGGTCATATTCTGGTGGAGAGTTCTCCATGGTTGGGGACCGCCATATAGGCAAAGGAGTATAGTCCCTCCAGTATATCTCGGAGAGACCCATCTTCTTCATCTCATCTTGCATCCGCCTGAGGCCCTCACCGTACAGCCTTAGCCTTATGCCTAGAAAGGGTTTATCCCAAGCAGATGGGTAGCGTATCTTAGCAGGTATCTTCCCTACATACCAAGTTCCTTTCTCTTCGAAATACTTCCCACCACCGTCTATGCCCTTAGATTTAGCCCAGGCATCTACAATAGCGAATGAAAACTTTCCATCCCTATAGCCTTTAAGTAACTGATCCCTATACTCCTCCTTAATACCTAATTCTTTTACTATTTCATTTATGAACTTATTAAGGAGCCCTAATTTTTCGCATATGGCTGCATAGATGTCGGGCTCATCTTTTGATTTGAAGAGCGGCTTGACTGGTGCTATTCTGGCTATATATCCATCCTCGTAGGGTGTCTTGGCACTGAATGGACCTTCAGTCTTATCTAACGTTGTCGTTGGTAAAACTATATCTGCAAAGTAGTCAGCTGTCTCACTGAGCCAAGGCGAGATAACTATCATGAATTTTAGCCTTCTATAAGCCTCAATTAGGATGGGCTGATCCGTGAAGGAGAGTAGCGGATTAGCCATATGGATTATAATTACTTCCGGTACCTCCTTGACGCCGTATTTATCTGGGTTTAGCATGACTCTGGCAATAAGAGATGGATTCTTACTGTTGATAGGAAAGTACTTGCTACTGAGAGTGAAATCAGTATTAGACTTCACCTCAACCTTCTCCCAACTCTCAAATCTCTTATCTATACTAGGCTTAGTAAGAAAGTCGATGTGCACCCCTCCTGCTGCCCCTATAGCACCTAAGAGCATGAACACTAAGAGACACGCTCTAACAGCCTGGAAGCCCATTTCTTGTTGGGATATGTGGTAAGCCATAACAGCCACAGGCCTATAAGGGACCTCTACTCCATCTACGATGACCTTGCTTCCTATTCTTGCGTTCTCACCGAGCTCTATAGCTATCCTCCTTATTGTATCAGCTGGGACCCCTGTTATAGAGGCAGCCCACTCAGGGGTGTAGATAGAGATCTGTTCCTTAAAAACTTGAAAGGCAGGTCTCAAGTTTCCGTCTTCGGTGACAAAGACACCTTCTAATGCTGGTTTGACTACCACATCATAAGGTTTATATTTATTATCGCTGAGATCCCACATCTGCTCCTTCTCCTCAACTTTAAGAAAATAGCCATTTTCCTTAACTAAAAAAGGAGCATTTGTGTACTTCTTGAGAAACTCGGTATCAATATAGTTCTTATCGACAAGGACGTTTGCTATTGCCAGCCAGAAAGCCAGATCTGTGCCTGGTCTTATTGGTAACCAATCATCTATATGAGGACCACCACCATCCCTTCTTGGGTCTAAAAGTATGACCTTCATCCCCCTCTCTCTAGCAGAAACTAGCTCACTATTCCATGTTATCCAACAAAGCTTATTTCCACCAGCATTTGTAATGTTCCACCCCCAACTGATTAGGTAATTACAGTAACGGAAGTCAGGATGTAAAACGCCATGTTGACCAACAGTATACTCACAGGCTCTATACCCAGCGTCTGAGCAGTAGGCCCCATGCCCGATACTTGTCGCGCCCAGTACCCCTACAAAAGCTCTATCATAAATGCTCTCCTGCTTGCTCCTCCCTTTCTGCCAGATAATAAGCTTAGGATTTCTTTCCATAATCTCTTTCAGTTTTTTGGAGATTATGTCTAGTGCTTCATCCCAAGAGACTTCAATCCACTTCCCCGGTATACCTTTTTCATTGACACGCTTAAGTGGAGACTTGATTCTATACGGACTGTATAAAGCTATTATCTGTGCAACACCCTTTGGACACAACTTCCCCCTATTCCTAGGGTTATTAGGATCTCCCTCCAGCTTGACAACTCTTCCCCCTATTACCCTAGCAAACATCCCACAATCTTGTTTGCCAATCCAACAAGCAGTACCGACAAAGGACTCCTCTACTTCAAGGGAGCTTGACTCTCCTGGTACTAAAGGAGACTTAAAGAAATCTTTGCCTAAGCCAAAAAAGGTAGAAGCTATTACAAAACTAGCTGAAGAAAAAGTAGCCAGCTTTAGAAAGAACCTCCTACTTACTTTTTCATTCTGTTCGGAGGTCTTTGATATAAATTCTCTCTTCTTCATCCCATAACATCTTTATTCCTTAATATTTAAATCCTAACTACGATTATCAAACTTGATAATCAAACTTACTAATAAGCCATCTAAAAATATTTGTGGATTTGGTAAAACAAAGTTAGGAATTTAAGTTGGGGTAAAGAGGTAATTCGTGGTCTAGAAAAAAGAGAAAGATGATTCTCTAGCCCTCATGAGTTCAAATCCCTTACACAAATAAAATATATTTTTATTCCTAGTTCTAGTTTATTTAGTATAGGACTTACGCACTTAGTGGTAGGTCGATGTTGGTGAGCCAAAAAAGAACTTACAGTAGCTATTAAAATAAATTTCAATGTTACTATTTAAAGTTTATAAAAGGCTAAAGGACTTCATATTTTGCTAATAAGCTTCACAATCAGCCACATAATTTACCCTTAAATCTATAGAACTTAGCTCATCTTTTAATTCTTTATGCATAATATTAACCAAAACCTTTAAACCATGTAAAATTCTTGGAGAGGGTCTATAGGCTATAGAGTAATTGGTGAAGCAATCCACAAGGTAAATTCTATGATCCTTAACAGCCTTTAATTTGCTCCAACCTTCTCTACTTACAATTTCCTCTATCTTTGAATACTTCTTTCTTGCAATGATAAAATCTACCTCTTTGCTTAAAATTTCTTCAGGTTTAAATTTAACAAATTGAGAAGGATAATCATCATAAATTCCTTTAAGATTGGCTAAATTTGCCAACTCTTTGCTCCAATGCTCCTTTCCCCAAGTCACTAAACTTTCTTTATAGTTGGCTAACTCGTAGTAAAAATGCTTTATTTCTGCTCTCTTAGTAATCTTTGAAACTTCATCAAAACGCTTTAAAATGAATTTAATTAATTCCTTTGCTTCCCTCTCTTTATCCAATAAGAACCCAATACTTTCTATACTCTGAAATATGTCTTGTAAGCTCTTAGGATAAAAGCAGGCAACTTTAAAGCCCTTAGACCTAAGGTTTTCTATGGCTTTTCTCTGTACACCAAGGGTTCCTAAAATTAGATCGGGCTTCAATTTATCTATAGCTTCAAAATCTGGATTAACAAAGCCCCCTATTACCTTCAGCTCCCCATTTATTACCCTTTCATTAACTTCCATAGGCCAATTGCAAAACTCACTAACCCCCATAAGCTTTTTATCAGCCCCTAGGGAAAATAAGATTTCGGTATTGCTAGGAGCTAGACTAACTACTCTATTATAGCTATCTAATTCAATCTCAAATCCAGAATCATCTATCACTTTGCTCCTTTTAATTAGCATAAGTATAGCGAAAAGCCATAGCTTTTAAATTTATTCCTTATAATAAGAACCTTTATAATACTTCCACTTCTTAGAGCAATTTTTGCAGATCAGATGAAAGCCTACTCTCCAATTATTCTCTCTTATTTCTCCCGTGATGGTTAAGCTACCACCACAAGAGCACTTTGGAACTATCTTAGGCATATAATTTAAGATTGTTCATTAAATTTAAGGTTAAAATTAAAAGAGTAATTGAGTTGGTGAAAGTTAAAACCTATATCACAAGGAAGTAAATTGAAGCCATAGAGAATTAAGTGAAGCAAATTTGGTTAGGGTAACTAGATACACTTATGAAAGTTATAAGAAAGCTTTTAGACTAATGCTGTCACGATAAGGTTTGACCCTTTTGTATAATTCCTTTGCCATCGAGCTTGTTTATTGAGGGTTCTAGGCTTCTTCTATGCAAGCTCTAAAGGTTCTGATGGATAGGGTAAGGGAGAGTAAGTAGAATAGCTCTACAAGAGTAAAA
>JARVJX010000044.1 GCA_029775995.1 Nitrososphaeria archaeon
CGTCTAAGGATAAGCTCAACAACCTCACCATCCATAATGGTTAAGGATAAACGTATACTCCCAACCATATATGAAAATCGGAAGAGGAAGTAAATAACTTATCATTCACTAAGGAGGCAAGAGCGAAGATAAACCATCAACTTATAGACAATTTTAAAACCAAACATTTCTTAAAGAGGTTAGCAAAGATATTAATTGAAGCTACTGAAGATGCGGTAAACAAAAGAGATAAGATTCTAATGCCCCTCGTTCGTGAATATAACCTAGATAACCTAGAAATCATACTCAAAGCTAAGGAGCTTTAAGTAAACTATAATCCAAGCTAGAAGGAATCAAGTGTTGCAGGTATAAATAGCAGTTGGAATTTTATTCCCTATCAAGGATTCTATATTTTTGCCATTGATGCTGCATCTGTGTTAAACATGGCAAGTATATAATCGAGTCTCTTTTTGATGTTGGTGTTGGTACTTTAGCTGTTCAGGAAGGATATGAGTTGATATATAATCCAAGGCTTGAGCTTAAAAGCAGAAGTCTGGAATTTGAATATGAGTTAGCAAAGAATAGCCTTAAAGCCAATTTTGTTCTTATAAGCTAAAACAGTTTCCACTTTATCTAAGGTGGAATTGTTATGAATAAGTTAATATCACCTCATATCTGTAACATAATCCATTATTTGCTCATTATCTTTCTACATAAAGAAAATGGCTGAACCCTTTTTTATAATCTCTTGCCTTATTACCTTTTTGACCAAATTATTGGAGAATAAAACATGCTATATTTACCTAAAGCAATAACATAGGCTCCTTTAATGTTGCCAAATCTATGATAACTTTGGCTTATAATTTACTGAAGAGTAAAGCTTCTATAGTTAATATAATACACATATAGCCTTTCTATTTAGAAAGAACCCTTTCTAAGGTTGTTTTAATAATACCTATAAACCTCTTACTCTCTTTAAGTTTGTTTTCAGTGCATTCTCTCTTAAAGGCCTTGCTTGCAGCTATGCCTTCTCTTTCATACCCATACAAGGCAGGTCCACGAACTATTGCCAACTCTTTTATAAACTCAGCTAAAGATTCAGCTTCTTCTGTAAGCTCAGCGGGTAGTCTATGTTTTTTGCTTAGAATCAAATCATTGACATCATATTCTCTTGGGTATTCTATGGCTAAGGCTCTTAAGATTGCTTTTGTAGCAAGCTCAAAAGCTTCTTGGGTTCTCCTTACCGAACCAGCATAATCAGCTTTATCATAGGCAAGCTCAGCTTCTTCTACACACCTTAAAGCTCTAAATTAAATAATCTTTAGCCATTTCAGTATTTATCATATGCGAACCTCTTCCCCAAACTTAGCATCAGGTTTAAGCACCCAATACCAGCCCTGTTTAGCCTTAACCCTTCCGGCTCCTAGCTCCTTCAGCCTACTTCTTATATCATCTATTACACCTTTAAAAAATTTTCCTTATCATACAGTATTAAACCATCTAAAGTTATATCTAAAAATATGGGTGGATGGGTTTCAGCCTCCTCTGGAGTAAGATAAATCTCTGAAAAGCTGGTTGGAAGCTTTGCTTTTTTTAAGCTCTTTATAAGGTTAAGTATTTAAAATTTCCATCTAATTTTATTCGTCATAGAATATCTTTTTCCCACATCCTCAGGAAGATCCTTAACTATAATTAGTAAATCTATATCGCTCCCTTCTCTAATCTCACCTCTTGTAACACTACCGAATAGACATACAGAGCATAGTTTATCCCCAAAGAGAAGCTTTAGTATATCAACATATTCCTTTATAAGCAATAGATAAGGTTTTGATGATAGCTCCATAATTGCTCACAATTTATTTTAATTGCTACCAATTTTTAAGGTTTTGGAAGGTGACTCTGAATTAACAATAGAATTCAGAATTCGCTGAGTAATTTTAAGAAACCTAAAAGTAAATTTATATTTCTCTCTTAACTTTCGTTAATTTATAAAAATTTTGGTAGCTTTTTCACACAGTTTTAGCTTTATCATGCTTCAAAACTATTTTATTTATTAATTTGTCTTTATGAAAGGAGAATTAAATGGATTCTTTAAATATATACAAGCCTTTAGAAAGTATCTTTTTTAAGAAGTTACTTTTTCTTACTTAACCACCAGGCTAAGTACTCGCTATGTTTCTTCTTTTTATCCTCCTCTCCCTTTAGCCTATACTTTTCTTTCAAATCTACTAACTGCTCTTTTGTTAAAAACAAACCACAGCTTTTACAAACGTAAGCTTTAGATGGAGGATCAAAAAATAATTCTCCACCACATTCTAAACAATATTGTTTAACCATCCTTAGGGTTTTGTTAATGGGAGCTTAAAAGCTTAACTAAAATTTTTGAAAGAGAATTAAAAACATATTAGAAAGTTTATCCATAATAAGAAAGAAAAAAATGAAAGAAATAACTGTTGTAGGTGGACCAGCATCCCTTAATTTAGCTAAAAGGATTGCTAAAAAATTAAATTTACCTTATAAATCCTTTAGTTTAAAGATATTCCCTGATGGAGAGAGCAAGGTTAGATTAGAAGAAGTACCTAATACAAAGGGTGTTATTTTAGTTCAATCCACTTACCCTCCAGTGGATAGGCATTGGATGCAACTATTTTTTATGCTTAGCTTCCTAACAGAAAAAGCTTATGACATAATATTGGTTGTACCTTACTTTGGCTATAGTAGACAAGATAAGGAATTTTTAAAGGGAGAAGCGATTAGCCTTAAAGTTATTGCAGATTTACTTTCAAATTTCTGGATAAAGGAAATGATAACCTTAGATTTTCATAATCCAAAGGCTTTATCCTACTTTAAGTTTCCTGCCTATAACCTTTCTACTGTGCCTTTACTTGCTGAATACGCAAAGAAAAACTTTCAATTGATAGATTCCTTATGTGTATCTCCTGATCTTGGTGGTTCTAGCAGAGTTAAAGAATTTTCAAAAATCTTAGAAATCCCTTATCTGAGCTTAGAAAAATCGAGGGACAAAATTACAGGGGAAATTTCTCTAAAGGATGCTGAGATTCAAGTTTCAAATAAGACCATATTCATAGTTGATGATATTATTAGCACAGGAAAAAGCATAGTTAAGGCAACAAAGTTTTTAAAGGAGAGAGGGGCTAGTAAGGTCTATGCTTTAATATCTCATATCATATCTAGTAATGCTTTAAAAATTATAAAGGAATCTGATATAGATGAGTTAATAGGAACGAATACCATTCCTAATAGGATAAGTAAAGTAGATGTGAGTGAAATAGTTTCATCTTATATAGAAAAGAAATGGTGAAGCTTTTAGTAGGACTATCAGGAGAGAATAATCCCTTACCCTTTGAGGAGCTTAAAGCCCTGATTGAAACCTATGATCCCCAAGCTTCTTTAGTAAAGCTTAGTGATAGATTGGTTCTTATAGAAGGGAACCTTAGTTATGAGAAAATTTACAAAAGAGCAAGCTATATAAGAATAATAGGAGAGCTTATAGGTTCTCTAAATAATGATAGGATAGAATGGTTCGTTGAAGAGAATTTTTTAAAGGGCTCAACTTACCGAGTTAGTGGATTCCTATTGGGTAAGTATAATGAGGATTTAGAAGCTTTAGTGGGTGAAAAGGTATTAAAGCTTAACCCTCTTTCTAGAGTAAGTTTAGAAAATCCTGATAAAGTTTTATGGATAGTGAGAGTTCAAGATGATTTTCTTCTAATTTTATCCAAAAAGCTTGAAGAAAAAAGATGGATTGATAGAAGACCTAGAGCTAAGCCCTTCTTTCATCCATCAGCCCTATATCCAAAATTAGCCAGAGCTTTAGTCAATCTTTCAAGAGTTAGAGAAGGAGAGTATTTTTTAGATCCCTTTTGTGGTACTGGTAGCCTATTAATTGAAGCAGAATTAATAGGAATAAATAGCGTAGGTATGGACATTAATCTAAAAATGTGTAAAGGCACAAAGGCTAACTTAAACCATTTTAAATTAAAAAGTGATATAATTAATGCCAACTCATTTTTCTCTCCCCTTATAAGGGTTGATGCTATAGCTACTGATATTCCCTATGGAAGATGTGCTTCTACCTATGGTAAAGAACAAAAAATTATTTTATCATCCTTTTTAGAAGAATTCTCAGAAATCTTAGGTAAAGGGAGATATATGGTTATAATGCATAGGCATGAGTTAGAGTTTTTTAGATCTGAATTTGAACTAATTCAAAGATGCTTAATACCTGTACACAGAAATTTAACTAGAGCCATAAGTGTTATGAGGAGAAAGTAATTGGCTCAGATGAAGATAATTTTTTTGGGAACATCATCGGCTGTACCAACAAAAGAAAGGGGTTTATCTTCCATAGCTATTTTAAGAGAAGGAGAGCTTTTACTCTTTGATGCTGGTGAAGGGGTTCAAAGAGCCATTATAAAGATGGGTTTGGGCTTTAATAGAAGGATGAAGGTCTTTGTAACTCACCTGCATGGGGATCACTGCTCAGGATTACTAGGCTTAATTCAAAGCATGAGCATGCTTAACAGAAAGGTACCTTTAAAGGTCTTTGGTCCTGCAAAATTAGATGATTTTATAAGGTTTAATATGAAAATTTTAAACCTTGATACTACTTTTCCTTTACAATTTAGAAGGGTTAGTGAGGGAATAATTTTAGAAGAAAGAGCCTATAGAATAGAAGCTATAGAAGCTTACCATAGTATTGAAGGTTATTGCTATCTTTTAAGAGAGAAGCCAAGACCAGGAAAATTTTATCCTGAAAAAGCTAAAGCTTTAGGAGTACCAGAGGGTTACCTTTGGTCTCAATTACAGAGGGGCTTTCCTGTAAAAGTTAGTAATACCATAGTTAGACCTGAACAGGTTTTAGGAGAGCCAAGAAAGGGTAGGGTCATAGGAATTTCTGGGGATACAAGACCCCATGAAAGGCTCATAAATTTCTTTAAAGACTGTGATGTTTTAATTTTTGATTCCACATATTCTTCTGAATTTCAAGATAAGGCTATTGAGAATATGCATTCTACGGCAAAAGAGGCTGCTGAGTTAGCTTTAAAGGCTCATGTGAAGCTCTTAATCTTGACTCATTTTAGTGCCAGATATGAAGATACAAGGATTTTATTAGAGGAGGCAAAGCAGATTCACCCCAATGTTATTGCTGCCAATGATTTTTTAGTTATAGAAGTGCCTTATACAGATTAAAATAAATCAAATTAAGTCTAAGATGTAAAATCATTTAAATCGTAATATGCTTATTTTTATCTTTAATAGGTAAAACAGTTTCTAGAGGCTCTATGAAAGGTCTTTAGTCCTTACTTTTTTGTTTGCTTGTTCTTTTTGTTCGGTTATGATTTAAAGGGTTATGGATAAATTATATAGATAAAATTAGAAAGAAGGGTTAAATAGGAAGGATTTTGAATTTGAATTTATAATATATGTAAATTATAATCTATGTAAATGGTTCTCTTAAAAGAACTTTATGCCCCTTTGTAGGAAATTTTAAATCTTAACCAATAAAGAGGATGTGTAGTATGCCTAAAAATTCTCTACAATTTTAATAGCTAATTCTCCTCTCTCTTCTGAATGAAGAGCAAAATCTTCCAATTCTTTAAAGCTGATTCCTGCCTCTGCAAGCATAGGAGAATTAGCCACCAAGAAAGGTAGATACTTAGCCAATTCTTTAACCATAATCTTTTTAGCTTCTTCTCTATCCTTCATAACACAACAGAAGGGTCTTGGAATTATATCAATATCTTCAGGCTTTCTACCCTTCCTTAGGGCTCCAATTCTAATGCTCTCCTGAACTTTTGGAACATATCTGGGATTCCACATGTTATCTACTATGATTCCTCGAACAGGTTTTAAGCCGCTGGCCATACGTATCATCTTAGGTCCACTTGTTCCAACATATGTCTCAACATCTGGGTAAGCATGAACCTTAAGGTGCGTTTTACTTGAAACCTTAAATAGGCTTCCCTCGTACTTTCCTCCACTATGAAGTAGGAGATCGATGGTTTCCACAGCCTCCTTTACTGCACGAAGGGGCTTTTTAATTCTAATGGAAAGATACTCGTAAAAGGCTCCTCTGGATAACCCTAGAACGACCTTGCCTCCAACGACTTTGCTGAGGGTAGCTATATTGGTAGCTATGTGTGCTGGATGGTAAAGCATAACTGGTAAAGTCACTGGTCCTATGCGAACCTTCTTAACAAACTTAGCTATGTAAAAGGCTATCCCCCAAGCAGGTCTGAAGGTTAAATGGTCATAGATCTGAAAGGAATAGATGTTATATCTTTCGGGTTCTGAGTTAAGTTGGGATATGTATTGAATTATTCCTACTTGACCCTTCCCTCTCGATTACTTCATCGAGGGCTCTTTGGGGGAACCCTATTCCCCGCATCTGAAGGTTTAAAACAGCTACAACGTCTCTATCCATTGTTAATCCGCATTTTTCGCATTTCATTATACTACCCCCTAGGAAGCCATGCTTCCTGAACACAGGGGGCAGACCTTAGAGGAGTTTTTAGGATTAACATATTTTGTCGGTAGGTTAAGCCATTTAAGCTTGTATTCAAGCATGAACTGGAATGTTCTTGCGTTCCACTTTGATAGCTTTCTATTATTTTTCCTTGAGCCATTAAGAATTCGACTCTTTACACCTTTCAGGTTTTCAAGTATTGCTCCGCAGTTCTTCTCTTTAAGCTCCTCCGCTATGCTGGTGGTTAGCTTGTGCATGAAGTCCCTTGCCTTATTCCTCTCACGCTTAGAATACTTCTTGAGGAGCATCCTTGATGTATTGGGCTTGACCTTAGATAGCTTTTGTATCCTCTGCCGCTTAGTTTCATAGGTTCTGTGAATATGATAGAGCTCTCTTAAGTCATAGTGCTTAATCTCACCATCCATGAATGCCGTCACATTCGTTAAGTTAACGTCAAATGATGTCCATTTTTCCGCCTTTGGCTCAACGCTCTTCTTAAGCGTAATTATCAACTCCTTCTCAGTCATAAGTAGCCACCGACTTTACCAAAGTCTTTTGGAATCCACGAATACTTACTCAAGTCAACCTCAAGATACCGCTTATTAGGCTCTATGCTTATCTTCAGTATAATCCTGAGAAGGAAAACCTTTGTCAAACATATTGGAATATATAAAGGGAAGGTAATACTGGTCAAGGATTTGGGAAGCTTCCTTTATACTCTTTGGTATTATGGTATAGTTCTTTAAATCATTAAGTATATCTAAAATTGAATGACCAGCTTTTGTGGTGTGGTAATATAAGAGAAGGGCTTTTGAGGCTTTTTCTGCCTATTGAGAATGAAAGCAAACATGATGATACTGTTTACCTTTAAAAAGTATTTCTGATGACTCTAGGTCCCCATCAGCCTCCCTTAACCAATCCTCATAACGGGAAACTATATTACTAATTCAAGCTAAACTTATATAATACTTTTAGAAAGGGGACTATAATAATTTGTAATGACCTTTTTTATTTATACTTTATTGATTCAGAGAGTAGTAAGTAGGTGTGAATTAAAAGGTAAAGGATTCATGAGTTAAGGGTTAAAAGAACTTGTTTTAAGAAATTTTATATGAACTCTAAATTAAAGCAATGATAAAAAATGGGCAGAAAAGCAGTATTGGCTGGTTTTTGGTTCATCGGGTTTGCTATAGGTTTTATAGGATACCTAATTTACCCTGCTATAGCTGAGGCTTTAATGAGAATCTTTCCATTGATCAGTGAAACGGTGATCTTTGGGGCTATATTGGCTGGAATAGCAAGCGGAATAATAACTACTTCAATAGTACTGCTATGGGGTTACCTATCCTCAAGGCAATAAAAAGTTCAAGGATAGAAACTATTGGATTCTTTAATTAATTACCTATATCCCTTCTTAGATTCTCTAATTCCTGTAAGTCTAGATAAAGCTTCCTTTAATTACTTAGTTTTAAGTGGGTAAAGAGGTATCTAATGGTAAAGCTTTGCCAATTTTTATATGAGATGCTTAATCTATATCTAAACTCATGCCTTCAAAGGGATCAGGGTTACCAACTTATTGAATAATAGGATAGGGCTTTAGCTCCGCTAACATTTGCTCATTAATCTAAACTCAAGGGCTTTAGCTAGCTCCATAAGATTGTGTGTTTTAAAGGATATCTTTTCTTATAAAGAAAAGAGCTTTTAAAGCAAATTGTACTGCTTGGTTAGACCAAAAAGATGAAGCTTCATAATCACCCAAAGAATAAGATACTTTGGACCTTTCTAAATTCTTCTTAGCTAATTCAAACCATTCCTTAGCTTCTTACCTCAATAAACAGAACAACTATTAAGTGGGAGAGTTGCTAAAAAATTTTGAGTTTAAAGATGCTGTATCGAATAACTTAGGATATTGCTCTGTATTGATATCTTTATTCCTTCCTTAGATTCTAGGGCAATGGATAAATCTTCCTGCTCTATCTTATATTTAGCTTTCTTTGATTCTCAACTAGTAAGCTCAGAAAAACTTTAAATTTAGGCTTTACCTAATTTTAACGATGAGGAGATGGTTTGTCATGAGAAGATGGTTTGTCTTTACCATAACCATAATTTTAATACTCCTTTTATTTATTGGTGTTACCTACTTAAATCCAAGTGAACCTTTACCAACAAAAAAAGTGGTATATGTTACTACTGGTTTAATTGAAGAATTAGTTTATAATGTTGGAAGGGAAAAATTTGAGATAAAGAGAGTTATTCCAGAAGGGGCAGAGATTCATAATTGGGAACCTACCCCCAGTTTGATAAAAGAAATTCAGAGTTCAAGCACAATAACAATAATATTCAATGGAGCAGGCTTAGAACCCTGGATAGAGAAGCTCAAAAGTCTTTCAAAGAATGAATTTCTAGATTTAAGCTCCAATTTAGAGCTGATAAAAGTTGATGAGCATATAGACCCTCATACTTGGCTAAGCGTTAAAAATGTTAAGAGGATGGTTTTAACTATAAAAGAAGCCTTGATTAAAATGGATGGCTCAAACAAAATTTATTATGAGGAAAATTCGAAGAATTATATAAAGGAATTAGATAGGCTTGATGATGAAATAAGTGAGGCTTTAAAGGATTATAAAGGGAAAAAGCTATTGGTTCAGCACGATTTTCTAAGATATTTTAGTAAAGATTATGGCTTAGATTTTATTCCAGTGCTTAGTGTGGAAGAAGAGGAGCCTTCTCCAAGGAGCCTAGCTCAAATAGCTGAAATTGTTAAGCAAAATAAAATAAAGGCGATCCTTATACCTAAGGGAGAAGAGTTAGGAAGCTTAATAGATACTTTTGTAAAGGATTTGAATTTGAAGACAATTCCTATAAATAGCCTTGAAAACCTTAAGTATGAGGATATAATTGCTGGAAAAGGGTATGTAGAAAAGATGAGGGAAAATTTAAAAAGCATATTGGAGGCGCTGAGTAATGATTAATGGTAATGGTAATAGTAAGATAAATAATAATGTAATAATAGAGGTAAAGAATCTTTGTGTATCCTATGAGCAAGGTAAGTATGCCATTAAAGATATTTCCTTTAGTATTAAAAGAGGTGATTTTTTAGCTTTAATTGGTCCCAATGGAGGAGGTAAAACTACTTTAATAAAGGCGATCTTAGGGTTAGTAAAGCCAAGCTTAGGAGAAGTTAGACTTTTTGGAAAGTCTATTAAGGAATTTAAGGAATGGTATAAAATTGGCTATGTTCCTCAAGATGTAATTTCAAGGGTTCAATTCTTTCCTGTTAGTGTTTATGAGCTTTTAAAGAGTAATCTGGTAAAAAGAGATAATGAGAAGGATAAGATATATGAGGCTTTGAGCTTAGTTAATCTGAAGGATTTTGTGAAATATTCTATAGCCGAATTATCAGGGGGTCAATTACAAAGGCTATTCATAGCCAGGGTTTTAATAAATGAGCCTGAGTGCATAATATTCGATGAGCCAACGGTATTTATAGACCAAAGCACTCAAACCAACCTATATAAGATACTATCAGAGCTTAATAGGGATAGGAAGGTAACTATGATTATAACTTCTCATGATGTATCATCTATTATCAATTTGGTTAATAAGTTAGCCTGTATAAACAAGACTTTATTTCATTACGGTTTTAAAGAAGATCTCTTTGAGAACGAATCCCTTTGCAATTTATATGGTTATCATGTATTTGAGATTACTCATAAGCATAATTGGCAATGATTTTAGATTTTTTAGCCTACGAATATATGGTTAGGAGTTTAATAGCCGGTATAATAATTGCTATTACTTGCCCTATGATTGGAAATTTTATCGTTGCAAAAAGATTATCTATGATAAGCGATACCTTAGCTCATATAACCTTCGCAGGAGTAGCTTTGGGCATATTGGTAAGGTTATCACCCCTTTCTATAGCTTTAATATCTACCATTCTTGGTGCTTTAGGAGTGACAAGGTTAATGAGGTGGGCAAGGCTTAGTGGTGAACAGGCTCTACTCTTAATATTATCTTTAGGTGCATCCTTTGCTTCCATATTCATCACCTTTGGACCAGGGGTAAATATTAATGCGATACTCTTTGGTAGCATACTCTTTATCTCTTGGGAAGAAATTTTTATAATGGCTTTAGTTAGCCTTATAGCTATAACTGTACTTCTGATTAAGCTTTACGATTTTCTATCTTTTAGCATGGATGAGGAGCTTATGAGATTAAAAGGTAAAAGAATAGAACTTTATAATCTCACTTTATCTTTACTAATGGGCTCTGTAATAGTTATAGGAATATTGATAACTGGGGTTCTATTGATTTCTGCTTTGATGGTTATACCTGTTTTATCTAGCATGCAAATTAGTAGAAGCTTTTTAAAAACGATGCTTTTATCTAGCTCCTTAGGATTGGTATCGGTAATATTTGGTATGATCTTCTCCTTTTACCTTGATATACCTCCAGGAGGTAGTATCGCTTTGATAAATATAGCCATATTTTTAATTTCAACGATGCTATCAAAGTTAAAGGTTAAGTTTTAAAAAAGAGCAAAACTCAGACTAAGATAGAGATAGCATAAATAAGCCTAAGATAGCTTTTAATCTTCATTTCCTTTATGGTAAAGTAGTTGGTAAGAGTAGCAAGTATAACGCCAGCAAAAAATGAGGAAAAATATATTGGCAAATGTATTTCAGCTTTAAAGAAACAAAGGAAGAAAATAGATTTTATATTGGTTATAGATGATAACTCTCAGGATTCAACCTATAATATTGCAAAGAAATTTGAAGCCCATGAGGTACTAAGGCTAAAAGGTAGTAAGGAAAGGTTAACGGGCACCCCTCATATAGCAAAGGTCATAAATTTCGGTTTAGAATATCTGAAGAATTTTGGTGAATTTGATTACCTTTTAATCTTAGGGGCTGATCATATTCTCCCTGAAAACTATCTAGAATTCTTAACCAATAGAATGGAGAGAAATAAAAAAATTGCCATAGCATCGGGGAGGATATTAAAGGAAAGATATTATCCTGATTTCCCCAGAGGTTCAGGTTCCCTCATCAGATACTCCTTTTGGAAGCCCCTAGGCTTAAAGTATCCTTTAACCTATGGATGGGAAAGCTATCTGGTTTATAAAGCTAAGCAATTAGGCTTTCTAACTTTATGCTATCCTCAAATTTATAGCTTCACCCTTAGACCTACCTACAGTTTAACAAAGCTTCAATACATAGGTATGAGCATGAAGGCTTTAGGCTATCCCTTAGAGTATGCTTTAGGTAGAACAGCTTTAACCTTCTTTAGGAATCCTAAGGGAGCTTTATCCTTATTATCTGGCTATCTTAAAGATGTTGAAAAAACCGATGTTTCTATCTTTGTAAAGAATTATCTTAGGAGAAGGAGCTTAAAGAGAATTATAAGGTATCTTAAATTAAAATGAAAAGATATGCTATATAGAAGATATGCTATATAGAAAGGTCAGCGTGTAGTAAAGTAAATATTTACTATAAAAATTTATTCTGCTGCTTTTACTATAATCTTTCCTCTCATCCAAGGATGGGGCACACAGAAATATTTGTACTCACCAGTTTCTCTAAAGGTATAGATCAATTTCTCTCCAGGATTTATCCAGTTTGTCCTAGTTGCCCACTCACCAAACTTTCCCCCTCCAGGTTCACTAGTTACTGTATGGGCTACATCATCAACACTAACCCAAATTACCGTGTTATTTACACCCCTAACAAGTAAGATGGTATCTGGAACAAAGAATTGCTTATTGTTAGGATCATATTCCTCTCATGTTATATTAGGGACTTCGATTTGATTCCTTGACCATCTTACTAATCTCTGATGTAGTTTCAGAATGTGGTTCCAGCTTTACTTGGAACAGAAACACCAGGAGCGAAGTTAGATGTTAAGTAGTTTCAGAATGTGGTTCCAGCTTTACCCTTAGGAGTAGCTTTAGATGTAAAACTATCAATCCCTTCTTTTATCCTGTATACCATTTATTCATTCAAGGCTCTCCTTCCATCTTTAACTTAATTCTCTTTTAAGTAAAGGGTCAATTAGTAAAGCCAAATATCAGTCCTATACTAAGGTCTATCAGAGCTATAGGTATGAAGATCAGACTTTTATCTAACCTCAAAAGAAAGAGTAGGCTTCCTCAGAGCAGTCCTCTAAGTTTTTCAATGAATTCTCTGACGACCTTAGCCCTAGCTGTAACAGTTCTTTCTGGTAAGTGATCCTCATAGAAATTAATGTGAAGGACCTGGGCTGCATCGAAGCCTCTTGCCATATCTAGCTCAGGATGCTCCTCATCTAGCCTATCCACGAATTCTGCTATACTTCTGTGGGTTCCAAGGGTTAAACCCCTCTTTGCAGCAACAGCCTTCACCATTTCTACAGCTGCACCCCAGAGCTTCTCCGATGCCTGAGGTAGGTCCTTCTTCTCTAAGAGCTCTTCAGCCTCCCTCAAATACTTTCCGTTCAGCCTCTTATACTCAGCAAGTCGAGAAGATCTACGAGCCATCTCCAGATACCTTCTTTACTAAGACTATCTTCTTGCCTTTAATGAGCTAGATCTCATAATCGAGCTCATCCCCTAACTTCAGTCCCAACTGTTCTGCTATCCCTACAGGTACCGTTGTCCTGAAGGATTCTCCGGCTAAACCACCTGCTTTTATCATGCGTTTTCTTGAACCCATCTATTCCTCATCTTATCCTATGGATACACCAATTTATAAACCATTAAAAGGCATATATAGCCTATACCTTTCTCGGCTGTGGCAGAAAAGTTCATTTTAGTTTAAATTTTATGATAACTTAACAGTCTACTCTTTCATAAAAGAGACGATAAAGTAGCTTTTCTGCCACAGCCACCTTTCTCAATACATTTATATAAGGGGGGCTTTCTAACTTTATGCTATCCTCAAATTTATAGCTTCACCCTTAGACCTACCTACAGTTTAACAAAGCTTCAATACATAGGTATGAGCATGAAGGCTTTAGGCTATCCCTTAGAGTATGC
>JARVJX010000045.1 GCA_029775995.1 Nitrososphaeria archaeon
TGCTATACTCCTTAGATATGAACCTGAATAATGCAGGAGGGCTAGAGGATCTTATCTTGCAAAGGCACCTTATTCCTCTTAAAGATCTTAGCCTCCTTAACCATCCTCACAAGGTAATCCAGTCCACTCATAGAGTATGGAGAGAGGGAAATAGAACAAAAAGCCTAAGGTTAAATAGAATATACAGAATGAGAACGTTATCTTGACAATCCCTCTGTTCTTATAATAAAAATGCCTAGAGACTTATAGAATAGTAAGGAAATATTAGCTAAAAATTGAACTTTGAGAATTTTTCGAAACTTTATGTGATACCATAATCAATCATAGTTAAGTTTCATTCTTTTTATTCTCTTTAATTTATAAGCAATTTAATCTTAGAAGCTATACACCAAAAAAGCCTTTTTTTAACAAATTTAGCCTTGTTGGAGGTTAACAAGAGTAATCTTAAATATCCCCTAAGTTAAACTCTTCATAAACTTTTTTAACAGCAAGATAACCATCCTTTTCCTTTATTACAACGGATAGGCTGTTACTGCTACTTCCAGCAGAAATCATGTAAACGTTAATTTTCTCTTTAGCCAAGGCATTTAGAACTCTGGCAGCAACACCAGGAATGTATTTTATACCAGCTCCCACTATAGCCAAAACGTACACATCATTCTCATAGCTTATATCCCTCACAATTCCCTTTCCCAACATACTCAATTCTAGGGCATTTACGGCTTTGCTCAATGAATCCCTCTTTATAACTATACTAATATCAGATTCAGAAACACTTTGGGATATCATCATGATATTTATTCCTTGCTTTGCTAATGTGGTAAAAGCTTGGGCAGCAGTACCTCTTGCTCCTACCATACTACCTCCAATTAGGCTTATCATCCCTACATCCTTAATAAGAGCTACCATCTTTACGGGTTTATCTTTATTTATGGAAGTTTCATCGCAGATTAAAGTACCTTTAGCCTCTGGATTAAAGGTATTTTTTATGAGTATGGGTATTTTGTGAACCATAGCTGGCTCTAAAGCTCTAGGATGCATACCCTTAGCACCAAACATCACCATCTCAGTAGCTTCTTCATAGGATATCTTTGGTAGAACTTTAGCCTCTGGAATTATTTTTGGGTCAGCAACCATCAAGCCTTCTACATCAGTCCAAATCCAAACTTCATTAGACTTTAAGGAAGCAGCTATAAGGGTAGCTGTGAGGTCTGAGCCTCCTCTACCCAAAGTGGTTATCTTACCGTACTGATCCTCAGCTATATAGCCTGTTATAACAGGTATTATCCCTTCACTAATCAAAGCTTCTATTCTTTCCTTAACCTGATAAAAGGTAGCCTCTGTTAAAGGGTTAGCCTCCCCAAAATTAGAATCGGTAACTATACCAGCCTCTCCCCCTGTTAGCACTTTCACCTTTAAGCCCCTATCTCTTAAAGCTCCTCCCAAAATTATGGAGGATAACCTTTCTCCAAAGGATAAGATATAGTCCTTTGATTTTGGAGTTAATTCCTTAAGTAAAGATACCCCTGTTAAAACTCTATAAAGCTCATCACATAGGGCTTCTATCCTTTTAGATGTTTCCTCAAGTAAATCTTTATTTCTAATGGAGTTTTTGCAAGCGGCTAAATGTATTTCTCTAATATAAACAGAGAACTTCTTAACGTACTCCTGGTCTCCCCTTTCAGCTTTTTCTGATGCTTCCAAGAGCCTATCGGTAACTTCTCCCATAGCAGATACAACAACAACTATAGAATTTTTTGAGTAGGATTTAATTAAATCGGCTACATGAGAAATCTTTGAACCATCAGCTAGAGAGCTTCCACCAAACTTCATTACTATACTCATTTTTAACCCATTAGCCCCCTTATCTCTATCATATCTCTAATTACAGAACTTGCCGTTTCTTTTCCTCCAGCTCCTCTACCAATTATAGTCTCCTCACCAGCATATTGGGATATGAAGGATACAGCATTTAAGGAGCCTGAAACAGCAAGGTTAGAATCCTTTGGTATAGTTTCAGCTTCTACCTTAGCTTCTCCATTAACGCTTGCTATAAGTTTAATGGTCTTTCCTTTCTTCTTAGCATCTTCTAAATCCTTAACCCTTATATCCCTTATACCCTGAACCTTAACATCCTTAAGGGTGATTTTTTTTCCTAGTATCCAATTAGCCAATATAACCAATTTGGAAGCAGAATCTATTCCATCTATATCTAAGCTAGGATCAGCTTCAGCAAAGCCTTTAACTTGAGCTTCTCTTAAAGCTTCACTAAATTCTTTTCCCTTCTCCATCTCCGTTAATATGTAATTTGTAGTCCCATTCAATATTCCTCTAATGGCTAAAATTTTATCTCCCATTAAGCATTTTTTAGCAAAGTCTAATAAGGGTGTACCTCCTCCCACAGTGCCACTAAACCTAAAGCTTACATTATTATGCTTAGCTAACTCTAAAAGCAAGGGCATAGCAAGGGCTAAAGGACCTTTATTAGTAGTTATAACATTCAACTTTAGGCTAAAGGCTCTTTTAATCAAGCTAAGGGCTGGTTCTCCATTTACAATATTAGTAGGGGTCATATCAATCAAAAGATCAAACTCTATATTTTCTAAAATTTCCAACTCAAAGGCTCCTTTTTTACCATAATTTTCCATTTCACCTACACTCCTTCCTAAATCCTTAATCCTTAATATTTCATCAATATTCAAACCTTCTGTATTTATAGCAAAACCTTTGCTATCTACAACTCCTAAAATTTTAGGGGCTAAGCCATAACTTATGTTTAACTCTTTTTTTCTAACCTTAAGTAGCTCAAGTAAACTTCTTCCAACTATTCCGCAACCAAAGATAATTATTCTCATTTCCCTAAACCCAATACCCTTTCTATAACCTTTGTGTCTGGTACAACCCTTTCAAACTCTAAGTCCTTTAAAACTATGTCAGGATCCTTTAATCCATGGCCTGTAGCAACGCATACAATTCTCTCGTCTCTATCTATCAATCCAAAATCGAGAAGCTTTTTAAGACCTGCAAAGGATGCTGCGCTTGCTGGTTCCACAAACAATCCCTCCTTTGAAGCTAACTCTCTTTGAGCACTAATTATTTCTTGGTCTGTCACCGATTCTGCGTATCCCTTTGACTCATAAATGGAATTTAATGCTTTCTTCCAATGTATTGGAGAACCAATTCTTATGGCTGTAGCTATAGTCTCAGGGTGATATAGCCTTTCTATGCTAGATTCTCCTTTTTTTATAGCTTTTGTAATAGGAGAAGCACCTTCAGCCTGTATTCCTATCATTCTAGGAAGATTCTTGATAAACCCAACCTGATAAAACTCTTTGAATCCTTTCCAGTAAGAACTTATATTACCAGCATTACCTACGGGCAATATAACCAGATCAGGATTACCCTTTAATTGTTCAGAGATTTCGAAAGCAGCAGTCTTTTGCCCCTCCAATCTAAAGGGATTTATAGAATTGAGCAAATAAATTTCCCTATATTTTGAGCAAAGTTCCATAACTATTCTAAGGGCTAAATCAAAGTTCCCATCTATCATAACCAATTTTGTACCATGTACTATAGCTTGAGCCAATTTTCCCATAGCAATCTTTTTAGATGGAACTAAAACTACACAATTTAAATTTCCTCTTGCAGCGTAAGCAGCTAAAGAAGATGAAGTATTCCCTGTTGATGCACAAATAACCATTCTATAACCTAATTCCTTAGCCTTACTTACCCCTACGGTCATACCTCTATCCTTAAAGGAGCCTGTTGGGTTTTGCCCTTCAAATTTTATATATAGATTCTTAAGCTTAAGTTCTTCGGCTATTCTCTTACTCTTTATTAAAAGGGTTCCTCCTTCATTTAGAGTAACGGGCTCTATGGATAAATCTGGTAAAAAAGGGGTATACTTCCAAACGGAGAGAGACTTTTTCTCCCATTCTTTATCCCTTTGTAACCTTTCAAAAAGATCATTAATAACTACCTCTAAAAGACCTTTACACTTTCTACAACAGTAAATAGGTTCATTTAAAGAGTATCTCGAGTGACAATTTATACAAGAAAGCTCCAAAGTTTTTGCACTCCTAAATTCCCAATATTATTCTTCAGCTGGTATATAAATAGGTGGGTTAACAGTCTTCTTCATCTCTAAAAAGGTTTCTGTATGGGTTACCCCTTGTGTTGTTGCAATTTTGTTAAGAATAATATCGTGTAAATGATCTAGGGATTTTGTCTTTAAGAATAGTATCATATCAAACCTTCCAGTCACCTCTGAGATTTCCCTTACTTCAGGTAATTTCGTTAAAGCATCGGTTATACTCTCTCTTAATTTGGCATCGATATTTAAGCCCATTATAGCTGTTACATTATAACCTAAGAGCTCCTCATTAACCTCTATGGTGAACCTTTTTATTAATTCTCTCTTTACTAATCTTTTAATTCTGCTATATATTACTGATGAGTGAATATTTAGTTTTTTAGCTAGTTTTGGAATAGAAATATTCGAACTCTTACTCAATTCTGTAAGAATTTTCAAGTCAATCTCGTCTATTTTTCCTATCCTTCTTCCCATACCTAAGCTAACAAAAATCTTATTAATAAACTTTCAGTTTCAGAAAATTTATTAGAAAATACTACTAATCTTTTATAAGGAAGTTTTAGGATGGTTATAGAAGATGGATCCTTTATTCAAAGTTAGAGAGTGTGAGCAGAGAGGCTTGATACCTAAAGGCATAGTTAAAAGGATGGAAAAGAGAATGAAATACCTTGAGGAAGGAATCTCCAGAATTGGAAAGGCTTCAGAATTAAAATTTCCTTCCTATTATATTGAGCCCTTTTTGCCTTTAGTAATTTCACCTGTTGAGATAGGGAAGATGGGTATAATTTACGCGAGGGTTATACCCTTTATTTCTGATAATGCTAAGTTAGATTTATGGGTTGAAATTTCAATGCCTTTAATTCTTTTTGGAAAAAAGGGTACTATTCATGCTGTTTTAGCCCATGAATTTTCTCATTATATCTTCTTGCTTTGGAAAATATCCAAATTTGAAATTTTATCAGATCTTTCATCCCAAACCATCTTCGAATCTATTTATGCGGATCAGGAAAAATTGATTAAACCAGAAAAGATCTTTAAAGATAAAGGACTTGTTAGATTGGTGAAAAATAGATTCAAAAATGGATTGGTAGATCTAGAATTGGATGAGAAGACTTTCAAAAGTTGGATTAAAAAGAATTTACCCGCTCAGAGACTTTACCCTGATATGAATGTTATGAGAATACCTGTAAGTGCTTTATTAAGCTATACAGTAGATAGTAAATTGAGGGCAAAGATCGATGAAATATTTAGCTTTATATAACAGAGTAGGAGAAGAAGCTCAGAAAAAAGTATTGGAGATTATCTATAAAAAATTTTATAATGAAAGTATAGAAGCCATCTGCTTATATGGCTCAAGGGTCTCAGGGTACGCTAAAGAGGATAGCGATTATGATGTCATCTTAGCCCTTAGAAGTTACCCAAAAAGGATAAGGTACAAATACATTACAGATGAGTTAAATTTATCTTGCTTAGCAGTGGATTCTTCTCTATTATTAAAAGATGCAGAGAAAGCTAATTTAGGAGAGTTTGTGATTGGAAGGCTCCTGAACCCTTACCTTCCTCTAATAGGGGATGATTTCTTTAGGGAAGCTGAGATTAAATATAAGAGGAGGGTGATCTTAGAAACTCTTTACGAACTTAGCTACAATTACTCAAAATTCTTAAGTTTGGTTAAGATTCCCTTAAGCTATTTTTTGTATGAAAAGTTGAGAAGAAGGGCAAGCTTTTATCCTCCTGCTGTTTATAGTTACTCTAAAACTTACTCTTCTGAATTAAGGGATGTAAATTTGAAGTATGCTTTAGAAAATTTTAAAGTAGCAGCTAAGGAGCTTGAGAAAGAAGGCTACTTAACTTTTTTGGAAGATAACTACATTGAGGTTCCAGACTATGCATTAAATAAGTGGAAAAAGGTTAAGATGATTTCTTTAATAAACCTAAAGAGAAAGATAAAGCACTATGCCATTCATGGTTACGCAGGAAGGGTAAGCTTAAAAATAGTAGGAAAAGAAGTCGCATCAAAGCTATCAAGGTTTAGAGAGGTTAATGAGCTTCCCAAAGAGATTAAGGCTCCAAAAAATCTTTGGACCCTTCCTGAAGGAAGAATATTAGAGGAAGGAGAGAACTGGATGGATGTAATAGCTGAAGAATACAATTTACAGGAACCTTTCTCTATACATTCTCAGAATTTAGGTGAGGTTTATAATGTGTCAAAGTTCTTCACTTTTGAAGATAAAAACAAAAAGGTTTCTGTGGTAGTTAAAAACTTCCAAGATATTAAAAGTATTAAATGGACGGTATTGAGTATATGGACCTTTGCAAGAAAAAAGTTTGCCTTAGCTGCCATTACAAGGCTCTATAACGAATATTCAGCCCATCTGAATTTAAGAAAATTTGATATTAAAACTCCAAAGATTCTCTTAGTTTTAATAGATGAAAAGGTATTAGTTACTGAATATGTGGATGGTATCAATATGAAAGAGATTGTTCAAAACTTTTTAGAGGGTGATTATGAGAAAGCATCTTTTATAACTTTATTAGGTAAGAAGATAGGGAAGGTCCATAGCTTCAATTACTCCTTGGGGGACACTAAAGCTAGCAACTTTATAGTTTGTAGGGAT
Source organism: Nitrososphaeria archaeon (assembly GCA_029775995.1). GTDB lineage: Archaea > Thermoproteota > Nitrososphaeria > Nitrososphaerales > JARVJX01 > JARVJX01. The sequence continues at coordinate 6,712 of JARVJX010000045.1, forward strand.
GATATATTCTTCACAGACCTAGAACAAGCTCAAGTTGGAGGGTATAAAGCTTGGGATCTTGCCCTCTTCCTTTACTTCTCTTGTAAACTGAACCCTAATCCTCAAGTCTGTGAAAAACTTACAAAGGCCTTCCTAGAAGGATACTTAGAATTTGGAGAAGCTGAGGCAGTTAGAGAAGCTGCATCATTAAAATATTTGACACCCTTTCAAGTAGTAATCTTTCCTAAGGTAGCGGAAACCATAAGAAGAACCATGATAGAGGTGATAAGGAATTAAAGATGAAGGCTTTAAAGTTAAGGGCTGAAGATTTAGGAGATTGGAGAAGAACTCACTTCCTAAAAGAAATAAATGAGAATACAATTGGAAAAGAAGTTAGAGTAGTTGGATGGGTAGCAAGTGTTAGACATCAAGGGAAGATAATCTTTATCATATTAAGGGATAGAGAGGGGCTTTTACAGATAACATCTAAAGAGGAGAATGGGGAAGTATTTTATAAGTTAGCTAAGATCAAGCCTTTTTCTTGTATAGGGGTTAGAGGGAAAGTTATTAGTATGGTTAAAGCCCCAAGAAATTTGGAGTTAATACCTAAGGAAGTTAAAATATTAGCTTTAGCAAAAAAAAGGCCTCCTTTTCCTCTTTACTCAAGAAAATTGCCTCCCCTTGATAAGCGCTTAGACCTTAGAGCTATAGACCTTAGAAGATTTACTACTCAAGCCATCTTTAAAATAAGGAGAGTAGCCTTAGAGAGCTTTAGAGAATTTTTTAAAGAAAGGGGGTACATGGAAGTAAATACTCCTAAAATAATAGCTTCAGCTACTGAAGGAGGAGCAAACCTTTTCCCTCTCCTTTATTATGATAAGGAGGCCTTTTTGGCTCAAAGCCCCCAACTTTATAAGGAAGAGTTAGTGATGGCCTTTGATAGGGTTTATGAGATAGCAAGCGCGTTTAGGGCTGAAAAATCTAAAACCCTAACTCACCTTAGCGAATTTTTAAGTGTTGATGTAGAAGAAGCCTTTGTGAATTATAAGGATGTTATGAAGACCTGTGAAGAGCTTACCTATAATTCAATCTTAAATATAAAGAAAGAGTGCAAAGAAGAGTTAGAGGCTTTAAAGGTAAACTTGGAGTTAGAGTATCCCTATCCACGTTTTAGCTATGATGAAATTTTTAAAGAATTAGAAAGCTTAGGAAACCCTTTGACTTGGGGGGAAGATTTATCATCCTCCCACCTTGATACTTTAGCCAAAAAGCATTCTTCCTTTTACTTTATCTACGATTGGCCTTCAAACTTAAAGCCCTTCTATATAAAACCTAAAAGAGGGAAGCTAAGTGAATCCTTCGATCTTATGTTTGGTTCATTAGAATTAGCCTCAGGTGGAACTAGAGTGAATTCAAAGAGTTTAATGATTAAGAAGTTAAAGGAGAGGGGCTTAAAACCAAAAAGCTTTGAGTATCACCTTAAAGTTTTTGATTATGGTATGCCTCCTCATGCAGGCTTTGGCCTTGGTTTTGAGAGATATTTAATGGTTCTTACTGGTGTAAATAATATTAAAGAAGTTACCTTCTTTCCAAGGGATCAGTTTAGATTGGTACCATGAAAAGAATTGATAAAGAAATAGATTTAGAAAAGCTAGCTAGATTAGCTAGGATTCAAATATCTAAAAAGGATAAGAAAAGGATAACCAAAGATATCCTAGAAATTATAAATTACTTTAACAAAATTAACGAGTTAAAAATTGGTCTATCCTATAAATTCTTTCATCAGAGTGCTCTTGAAAATGTTTGGAGAGAGGACATTCCTAAGAATTTTGAGGCTAATGCTATTTTAGATCAAGTTCCTAATAAAAAAGGTAGGTATCTTAGATCTCCAAAGATAGGATAAAATGAAAAAGCTATATCATTTACCTTATCACGAGCTTAGAAGAAAAATTTTTGATAAAGAGATCAAAGTTAAAGATTACGCTCAAGAAATCCTAGAAAGGATAAAGGAAAGGAAAGACATAAATGCCTTTATAACTATAAATGAGGGAATTTTAGAGGAAGCCAACCTAATAGATAATAAGATAAAGGAAGGAGAAAAAGTAGGGAGATTAGCTGGAGCTTTAATAGCCATTAAGGACAATATATGTACTAAGGGTATAAGAACTACCTGTGCCTCAAAGATGCTTTCCAATTATATCCCTCCCTATGATGCTACAGTTATAGAGAGGATAAAGATAGAAGATGCTTTAATTTTAGGAAAAACCAACATGGATGAATTTGCCATGGGTTCAACTACAGAGCTAAGTTACTTTGGCCCTACAAAAAATCCCTTGGATAAAGAAAGGGTAGCTGGAGGGTCTTCTGGAGGTAGTGGAGCAGCTGTAGCTGATCATCAAGCTCCTTTAGCTTTAGGAGCCGATACAGGAGGCTCAGTAAGATGTCCAGCTTCCTTTTGTGGAATTTTCGGCTTAAAGCCTACCTATGGTCTTGTTAGCAGATATGGGCTAATATCTTATGCAAATAGCCTAGAGCAGATAGGTCCCATGGCTAAATCTTTGAAAGATTTATCCCTTCTACTTAGCTGTATATCTGGAAAGGATGAGAGAGATTCCACTACCTTACCTTTAAAAGATTTTAACTTTTCCTTTGAGAAGAAAGGAAAGATAGCTAAAAGAGTAGCAATTATCAAAGAATTAGTAGAGGAAGGTTTACAAAGGGGCGTTAGGGAGAGATTCTATAGTGCTTTAGAAATATTAAAGGATATGGGAATAAAAATTAGCGAGTTAAGCTTAAAAATTTTAGAATATGCTATTCCATGTTATTATATTATTGCTATGGCTGAAGCTAGCTCCAATTTAGCAAGGTACGATGGGTTGAGGTATGGTCTTAAGCTAAAGGAAGGAATGGAAAACTTTTCCCTTTATATATCAAAGATTAGAGGGGAAGGCTTTGGAGATGAAGTAAAGAGAAGGATAATTTTAGGTACCTTTATACTTTCCGCTGGATACTATGAGCAGTTTTACATAAAGGCTCAAGCTATTAGGAAAATCATAAGAAAGGAGTTTGATAGAATCTTTAAAGAATATGATTTAATCATTAGCCCTACTATGCCTTCCATAGCCTATAAGCTTGGGGAAAAAAGTAAGGATCCTTTAGAAATGTACCTTGGAGATATTGAAACAGTATCAGCAAACTTAGCAGGCATACCTGCTTTATCTTTGCCTTGTGGATACTCATCAAACATGCCAGTAGGCCTTCAACTTATGGGAAAGCCTTTAAGCGAAGGGCTCTTACTCTCCACCGCTCAGGAATTTGAGAGAATTAGAGGTGAAAACTTTGAGTGATATGAGTATAAAGATCGGATTGGAGGTTCATTGTCAGCTAACTAAGCTTAAGAGTAAGCTCTTTTGCCCTTGCTCATCTGATTATAGGGATAAAGAGCCTAATACTAACATATGCCCTATATGTATGGGCTTGCCAGGAACCTTACCTACCTTAAATAAGGAAGCTTTGTTTTACGCTTTAAAGGTTTGTTTAGCTCTAAACTCTGAGCCTAATAAAAGGATACTATTCTTTAGAAAGAATTACTATTATCCTGATTTGCCAAAGAACTTTCAAATTACTCAATATGATAGAGGTGGAGGTGTACCCTTTTCATCAGGAGGGGTATTAAAGCTTTCATCAGGTAAGGAGATTAGAATAAGAAGGATGAATCTTGAAGAAGACCCCGCAAAGATATTCTATGAAGGTTCTATAACATCATCACGCTATTCTCTTATAGACTATAATAGAGCTGGAATAGCTCTTTTAGAGATTGTTACAGAGCCTGATATGAGTAACCCTAAGGAAGCTAGAGAGTTTCTTGAAAGGTTAAAGGGCTTATTGGAGCATTTAGAGGTTTCTGAACCTGATTTAGAGGGGGCTATGAGGTGTGATGCAAATATATCCTTAATGGATGGTACAAGGGTAGAGATAAAGAACATATCTTCCTTTAAAGAGGTTGAAAAGGCTTTAAATTTTGAGATTGCGAGGCAGAAGGCTTTAATAAGTAAAGGAATAAAGGTTAAAAGAGAAACTAGGCATTGGGATGAAGCTAGAAGAATTACTGTTTCTTTAAGAGAGAAGGAAGAGGAAGAAGATTATAGGTATTTTCCAGAGCCTGATCTTGTTCCCATAGCTATTAATGAAGAGATGGTGAAGCAGATTATATTAACCCTTCCAGAGTTGCCAGAAAAGAGAGAGAAAAGGTACGTTAAAGAGTTAGGATTATCGGAAACCCTCGCGAAAGTTATAGCCTATGATAGGGATTTAATGAAGCTTTTTGAAGATTCTTTAAAGTACTGTAATTTACCAAAAAAGATAGGTAGCTGGATAGTTAATGACATATTAGCCTATTTGAACAGAAAAAATCTAACTTTAAAGGATTTGAATCTAGATGCTAATAAACTCGCAAAACTAGCTGAATATAGCGAAGAATATAAAGTGAGTGATAAAAAGCTTAAAGAACTTTTAAATGAACTTATTTCTGGTAAAAAGAATTTTCTCGAAGTTTTAAAGACCCTAAAAAAGGAGGAATTAGTTCAAAAGGATGAAGTTTTAAGAATAGTGGATAGTGTTATAAAGAGTAACTCTAAAGCCTTAGAGGATTACAGGAAGAATAAGAAGGTTTTAGATTACTTTATGGGTAAAGTAATGGAAATAAGTAAAGGCAAGATTGATGCAAAAGAGGTTAGAAATCTCTTAAAAGAAAAGATTGAAGAGATTATAAAGTGAAAAAAGATAAGAGACTCTTCATCTTTGATATTGAAGGAGTTTTAGTAGAGCATATAGATGAGCCTAAGCCCTATCCCTATGCTTTAAATTTAATATCTCACTTGAAAAGCTCTGGTAAAAAAGTAGCCCTTTTAACCAATATTGGAAGGAAATCTAGCCCTTGGGTTTTTAAAAGGTTAAGAGAAGCTGGATTTAATATAGATTACGAGGATTTATTCACATCAGCAAAGCTAATGGCTGATATAGTTAAGGAAGAGAAGAGAAGATGTTTTGTAATAAGTGAAGGAGGAATAATTGAGGAGTTTGCCTTAAAGAATATAGAAATCTTTGAAGATGATAGTGCTGATACTGTTGTGATTGGAGCCTGTAGAAACCTAAATTATCAGACTTTGAATTTTGCCATGAATTTATTACTAAAGGGGGCTGAACTCTTTTGTGTTGGAGGGAGCTTAAGATTTAGGGGAAAATTTCAAAACTATGAAGGGGAATTTTTAGGGGAAAGGGCTTTAGCTGAGGCTTTAAGTATTGCTACAGGTAAAAGGGTAAATTATATTGGTAAGCCCTACAAAGAGATATTTTTGATGGTTCTTAATAGAAAAGGAGAGAAGGCTGAGGATAGTTTGATGATAGGAGATTCTTTAGAATCGGATATTTTAGGGGCAAAAAATTTAGGAATAGATTCTGTGTGGATTTCCCATGGCAAAGCATTATCAAAGGAAGAAATTAAACCAGATTTTGTATTTGATAGTCTTAAGGAACTTTACGAGATTTTAACCACATAATTCTCTATCAAGGTTAAAATCACCCTCATCTCCAGTAAGCTCCCTATACAATTGTCTTACCCTCTCTTTTATTTTCATGGCTTTATCATAGTCTTTATTTACTAAATCTCTATATTTTGATTTGAGCACCTTTACTTCATCCCATAGGGGATTAGAAAGTTCTATATATTTTGCAATCTCATCTGGAGAGGCTTTTCCTTCTGTTACTTTTTTGTGAAGATAAGGTAGATTTTTACCCATTACCCTATACTCTCTTTCAAATTTTTATATATGTTTTATCTTAAAATCATTTCGTCCTTCCTTACTGTGGCAGAAAAGTTCATTTTAGTTTAAATTTTATGATAACTTAACAGTCTACTCTTTCATAAAAGAGACGATAAAGTAGCTTTTCTGCCACAGCCGTCCTTCCTTTCATATCTGGAGAAGGATATGGGATATAGATATATAAGCTAAGGTCATTTTGCAAAACTTGAGCGTTACATACTCACAGAATAAAATAATCAACTTATTTAGCTGAGTTTCAAATCAAAGGATGATAGTTTAGTGACTTTCCCAAGTACTCTATGTGTTTAACAGATGAATCTAGTGGCATAAGTTTTGGAAATAGGATAATATTTTACACCCAATCTCTTCCATCTACCCTGAAGAAGAGGTTAAGTCCATATGTTTACATAGAGGTCCCTTTAAGATGGCACTTAACATTTTCATCCAGTTGTTTCATAACGCACAAGAATCCATAATTTAAAGCATTAACACCCTAGGAGCATAAGGGAAGGAGCATGTAAAGTAATAGCACCAAATTAGCTTAATAAATGTAGGTATAAGCTTTACACTTTATTGTAATACAATGTTTAAAGATTCAGCAAAATTTTACAGGGATTGTCAAGATAACGTTCTCATTCTGTATATTCTATTTAACCTTAGGCTTTTTGTTCTATTTCCCTCTCTCCATACTCTATGGGTGGACTGGATTACCTTGTGAGGATGGTTAAGGAGGCTAAGATCTTTAAGAGGAATAAGGTGCCTTTGCAAGATAAGATCCTCTAGCCCTCCTGCATTATTCAGGTTCATATCTAAGGAGTATAGCA
>JARVJX010000046.1 GCA_029775995.1 Nitrososphaeria archaeon
CACGTTAATGGGTGTGAGAGCTACAACTGGCACCTAAGAACCTTCCTAAGACCTAAGCGAGGAATATCTAGGAGAAAAGCCTCCTCCAAGCATTGGAGCCTCAGCTTACGCTAGAACATAGTGGAAAGATCTAGATCAGCATACAAATGGTTAATAACGATAACCATTCACTAAGGAGACAAGAGCGAAAGGAAATAATCGAAGAGGCATTAAAAGAGGGCGTTAAAGCTAAAAAAAGCTTTAACTAAAGAGCTTCTAGAAAGTCTAAAGGAAGAACTGAGTAATGTTAGTGAAGATGAATGGGTTAGTCTAATTAGGGAGATGAGAGAGGGTAGATGATATGTTTCTGGTAGATGCATCAGCCTTCTATCCCTTTAATACAATCTCCCAATAAAGCTTATGAGATAATTATGGAGAGTAAAATTCTTGACTTAACATTATATGAGCTTGGCAATATTATTTGGAGAGAATAAATCAGGAAGTATAAAGAATTATGCTAAGGTTATAAAAGATTTTAGCAAATTATTATCCTTAATCAAGATAATCAGAATAAATATAGATGATCTGCATGAAATAGAAATCTTTCAATAAATTTAGACTTAACCTTCTATGATGCATCATACGTATACTATGCGAGAAAATTGGGATTAAAAATTCTAACAAATGATAAGGAAATGCTAAACAAAATAAAAGATATAGCAACATCAGTTAAGGAAATTCTATAAAATTTATAGTTCCTGAGGTTATATCCTAAAGGTGAAAACTACAATATTCTTAACTCTCAGCTATTGGACAGTTTTTCATCCGCCAATTTAGTGGGGTCGGTGGGATTTGAACCCACGACCGCCAGCGCCCCAGGCTGGTATCCTAGACCAAACTAGACGACGACCCCAACCTTAGGAATTATTTAAAGTATGATAAAAAGTTTATATGATGCTAAGAAATTCACCAAATGTTCCAATTAGTAAAAACATTAAAGGTTATTTGGTATTGAGAGATAAAAATAGAGCTTGGGAAAGGATTTAACCTCAGCTCATAATTTTGAAATTTTCAAATCCTTTTATTATCCTGTAAATCTTCTACAATAAAGCTCTTCTTAGCCTCCTTACATCCATGCTTTTGATCCGCATAGGATTTGTATGAAAAGTAAAGTTAGCCTTATTTCACTTTCTTCTAATTAATACTAAAGGATAATGTTTTACCTTCTTTAGCATGCTCCATGTAACTTTATCTAAAGGAACTTTAAACCTCTCAGCCATATCCCAAGCATCTTTACCACTCCCATAACCTCTTGCCACATGAGATAGTTGAGCTAATTCTAGCGCTAATTCACCATAAATTCTTTCAGAAGAGCAAGCAATAGGTGTAGCCCTTGCCTTTAGCTTTAGGGCTCTACAAAGGATATAGGTTAAAAAGCCTCCCTTTGAAACTATTCCCTTACCATAACTTTTTCTTGGAGATATATGAAAATTTCTTAAGGAGTAGGTCATATCTGTATCAACGATCATAACCTCTAAATTCAATTTGAGCCTCTTCCATAGGGCTTCTTTAAGGAATTGAACTTCTTCTTGAGGGTTTTTTAAGGGTAAGCAAGCGTAAGAATAAGGTAAATTTGTAACATCTATACCTCCCTCTGAACCATGCCTTAAAGTCTGTAAAAATCCAGAAAAATACAAAGCCAATTGCTTATGCCTTGAACCCAAATCCTTAGGGTAGTTTCTAAGCTTTAAGATACTATCTTCCTTCAAATGACAGATTCTACTAAAAAGGTAGCCCCAGCAAATTCTCATCCAAAAAATGGAAAGAAACTTTGCAAGGGAAGAAGGCTTAACCTTTAGCTCATCAAAAATGTTTCCCTTTGCTATGGATAGAGCCTTTTCAGATATGGCTAATATGTCACCATCCTTTGCATGATTTTTTATTGAGTTTGTTATGATGGTAATATAATCATCGCCAGGAAGCCAATACTTTGTTTTAAGAACTTTAAACTTAAACTCTCTCCTTAACAATCCTAGTTCCAAAAAATTCCTTTCCTTTAATGGCTGATTCTACCCTATCAAGGTGAAGACCATTAACTATATAACAATCAAAGTTAGCCTTTCTCATAAATATTGGAAAGTATTTGTCTAAGCAACTTTCTTTTATACTTTTAAGCTCCTCTAGGCTAATCCTTTTAATCAGCTTTGCTTCCCTATTCTTTTTAGGGTCAGAATCGAAGATTCCATCTACATCTTTAATTACGATCAATCTTTCAGCTTTAAGCCTTTTAGCTAAATAGATAGCTATAGAATCGCTTGTAAAATCCCAGTTAGAGGGTAACTTTTTTGTAATTAGCCTTGAAGCCATTAAAAGGCTAAGTTTACCATTCTTGGCTACCTTTAAAGCTTCCTTTAGGCTATAGCTATATAGGGCTTTACCTTCTGATAAACTCTCTATCAAAAGAGTGTAAAGATCCATAGATAATAAGGCCATTTTGTGACAGATCTTTTCATTTAATTTTAGCTCCCAATAGTAATATCTTACCAAATCAGCGAAGCTTGCCCCTCCTGTTACGGCTATTAGCTCGTATTCCTTTGAAAGATTACAAAGCCTATTAACTAAAGCTTTAAGCTCCTTAGGATAGTTAAGTAAGCTTCCCCCTATCTTTAAAACCTGAACCATTCCTCTAAATTTAATTTTCCTAACTTTTCTAAAAGCATAAAGCATAGGGAAAAGGAAGGGGCCATTAAAGAAGCATCATAACCTATCAAAGAGGACATATCCTTTATATTTTTGTAGGATAGCTGCTCTAAAGCTCTTCTTCCAAGAAAATCCTTACCTAATCCACACAAAACAAAATTAAATTCATCAAATTTTACCCTACTTAAAACCTGAATTATTGCTTCTTTAATCTGATCTAGCTGCTTTTGATATATGTAATTACAAAGCTGAATTATCTCTTGCTCACTAACAAGATTTTCATCCATGCAAATTAGATGGGCAACTCTATTTATAGCTTCTCTAAAGCTCTTCCCCCTCTTATCTGCTGTCTCAGTAGTATAATCTTCTTCTTTTATATGTCCTAAGATAAGGTGCATATCCCCACTTAAAGAAAACAGCTCCGATGAAACCCTTAATTCCTTTCCTCTAAAAGGAACTCTACTAACTATGGAGCAAAGGTTAGTTCTTAAGGCTCCTGTATAAACCAATTCTCCACTGGCTAATCTCTCCTCATCCCTTAAACCTTGAGGAACAGGCTTTTCATTAATGGGTATAATATCTGTAGTTGTGCTACCCACATCTATTAATATGGCTCTTCTTTCTAATTTGCTTACTAGCCAAGAAGTGGAGCACCAATTAGCTCCAGCCAAACTCATTAAATCTTTAACCTCTTCAAAAGTTAAAATCTCAAAGCTATTGGTAAGAAAGTAAACCTTTTCTTTAAAGAGTTCTAAGCACATGGCAACGATCTTTTTCACCCCTTCAGCTTTGGTTCTGAAGTAATCTGAAAGTTCAGCCGTCATGGTAACAGCAACGTAATCAAAATTCCTTAATCCCTTAAGTTTTTTTCTCATTACCTCTAAACCCTTAATCCATATAGGAGTATAATAGGCTTTACACTTATAGCTCTTATTTTCTGTACTCAGCTCACAGATTTTTAAATTGGCTCCCCCTATATCTAATCCAAGGACTTTCAGAAATCCTCAGCCTCCTTTAGATTATTAAAGAGCTTAGCCACTAAAACAGGATATTTAATTGGGGGGGATAAAAGATAGGTCTCTAACCCATTAATCTCCCTAATCTTTTTAAAGGAGCAGTAGGAATGAAAATTTAAATTTTCATCTCTTTTTTTGATAAGAGCATAGTACATAACTTCTCCTAGGTTAGAGGTTGAAAGGCTCAATCCTACATAAGAAGTGGTTAATCTTGGATTAATATCCATTATGTAAATTTCTTTGCCATCAAAAACAAAATCTATTCCTATATACCCTTTTAGACCTTTAAAGCAAGATAGGGCTTTTTCTATGATATGCTTTAAATTCTTATAGTCTAAAGGGTAGGGCACTATTCCTCCCAAATACTCTGAACTATCAAAGCCTAAATGAATCCTTTGCTTATTTACCGATAGTAAAAGGAAGGAACCATCTTCCTTTACTAAAAGACTCAGACTTAAAGGATAGCCCTTAATATACTCTTGAACGATATAACTCCCTTTAATAAACTCCAATTGCTTAAAGTTTTGAATTAATTTAGTTCCATGACAAGCTACTCCTTTTGTAGGCTTTAAAACTAAGGGTAGATTAAAAGAATTAGCCTTAAGCTCTTCAGCTTTAGCATACTTACCTACCTTTAATCCCTTTCTTTCTAACTTTGAGTAAAGTAAGGATTTATCAGAAACCTCACTAACACTATTAACTTCACAATTAAGGCTATAGTTAACTTTCTTCTCAGCCATTTTTACAAGCCTTTGGAGGCTTCCATCATGCTCAGGGGCTATTATCAAGCTTGCATCTACCCTATCTAAAGTTTCATTAAACAAATCTGAGAAATCATCTTTAGTGTAAAGGACTTCTGCCTTTATTTTATGGCTATAGGGTTTTAACTTTGAATCGAGAATGGTATAAATTTGAAAATACTTTGAAAGGTCTTTACAGAGGAGAGATAGCATGGGAAAACCTTCACAAAAGATTTCTCCGTACCTTTCCAAATTTGAGCTGGTAAGTTCAAATATAAGGAGCTTCATTTACCATCAGTATGAGGATTGTTCCAGTAATAGATTTACTTAATGGTTTTGTGGTTCATGCCTATAGAGGAGAAAGAAGCACTTATAAGCCCATTAAGAGCAAACTTTTAAAATCAAAGGATCCTGTAGACTTTGTTAAACTCTTTAAGGATTTTGGTTTTTTGGAAATCTATATAGCTGATTTGAATAGCATCATGGGTAAGGGAAACAACTACAAAATTATAAGGGAGATAACTAAGGGCTTTGAAGTTAAGGTTTTTCTTGATTCAGGCGTTGATAAATTGAAAAAGGCTAAGGAGGCTCTAAACTTAGGCATAGATAGAATAGTGATTGGTAGTGAAACTCTTAAGAGTCTTTTAGATTTTGAAGAGATATTAAATTATACTGAAAAAGTTATCTTTTCCCTAGATATATTTGAAAATCGTGTTTTATCCCATTCTGAGCTTAAGGGTTTATCTATAAGAGAAGCTTTAAAGTTATTAAATCCATTAAACTTTCAGGATATTATGATTCTCTATCTTTCAAAGGTAGGTACAAAGAGTGGTTTAGACCTTAAAGAAATTAAAGAGATAAGAAATTTAACAAAGAAGAGAATTTTTATAGGGGGAGGAATAAAAAGCTTTGAGGAGCTCTTAGAGCTTAAGAATATAGGAATAGAAAGAGCCCTTATAGCCACTCTCCTTCATGAAGGAAAGATCTTAAAGGAGGATCTATCCAAGCTCTACGAGAGAAGAGATCTCTATCCCTTCTCCTAATTAGTTGCTTTGCTGATGAACCCTTAGAGCTAAGGTTTAACCCCCTCACAATGGCAAAGGGTCTTCCCTCATTACCTTGACCCATTAGAAGCTCAGCAGCACTAGCTAACTCATCAGCAACAGCTACCTTTTTGTATCTTAACTCATAACCTAACAAATCTTTTTTCCCTCTATAATCCCTATAAGCTTTAACACCAGCTAATCCTATGGCTATATTGCAGCTAAACTTTCTAAAGGGTCTGCCAGTAGTATCGCTAATTATAACTCCTAACTCTTTTTTAAATAGGGCCTCTAAATTCACCTTCATCCTTTTAGCTGATTCATCAGCATCTAAGGGTAACAAAGCTACGCTAGAGCCCCCGTCTACATTAGATAAGTCTATCCCAGAAAAGGGGTAAATGAAATCTTTTTTATGCTCAGTTATTAAATGTTTTCCCTTTGCAATTATTATCCTCTTAGCCTCCTTTAGGACCAACTCCACATATTTAGGATCCCTTTTCAAATACTTTGAAAGCTTTAGGCTATATTCTGTAGGCTCAACTTTATCAAGCTTTACTATTCTTCCTTCAGCTTTTGATACTATTTTATGAGATATAACGAATATATCATGCTCTTTAACCTCAAAATCTACTTCTTTAAGAAAAGTGTATATCAAAGTAGCAAGATCATCGCCCTCTTTAACTAAAGGGAAATTATCAAAGGAAAAGATTTCTAGCTTATGCATCATCTTCCTCCTCTTTTAGCAAATTGTAATTTTTTAACCTTAAAAAATTAAGATTCATATAAAAAATCGACACATAGCCTTCCATGGTATTGTTAATTCAAATGAGGCTATTTAAACTAAGACTCTAATTATAGAATATAATTATAGAATATAATTATAGAATAAACTTATGATTATTTCAAATATTAAGTTAGACCATTTAGGCTGAAAAATAGTAAGATAGCAAGGTTAGATTCAAAGAGGCTTTTTAGAAAATGCTAAACTTTTAAGGTTCGCCTAAGGTAAGAGGGTTGAAGCTCATTTCTTATCATCTCTTTGCCTCTCTTATAGCAAATTCAGCTATCTTCTTGGCTATATTTACCTTTGAAACCGATTGTAAGCCTCTGAAGCCTGGTTGACTGTTTAGCTCATTAATCAAATAACCATCCTTTCCCATCATCACATCCACCCCAGCCACTTTACATCCTATTACCTTGCAAGCCTTAAGAGCCAATTCTTTAAGTTCTTCTTCAGGGTCAAAGGGAAGGGGCTTAGCCCCAAGGCTGATATTTGTTTTCCATCTATCAGATACCCTAAGCATACCTGCAATAACTTCATCACTTACAACAAACAATCTGATATCTTTACTATCATGAGGTACAAACTCTTGCTCATATAATACGTTATGGGCAAAGGCTAAAGAATTGAGCAATCTTCTCAGGGTTTCTTCATCATCTATTCTGGTTATTCCTAAACCTCTTGAACCAAATATAGGTTTTATAACTACATCAGAATTGAGCTCTTTAAATCCCTGTAGAGCTAATTGGGGATTTTCAGTTACATAAGTTTTTGGCACTCTAATATGGTTTTCCTTCAGTAGGCAAAGGGTGTGAAACTTATCTAAAGCTCTTTCAATAGCTTTAGGAGGATTTATAATTTTTAAACCCTCTCTCTCTAATTTATATAAAATATCTAATCTGAATATGGCTTCATCTAAAGAGCTTCTACCTATAGGTCTAACTATCAAACTATCTAAAGCCTTATAGAGATTTAATCCTTTAGCAATAATCCCATCCTCAAAGCCTATCTTAGCTATTATATGTGAGAAGTAAAAAGGAAAGGCTTCAGCATTAAGCTCCTTTATAGCCTCAATTATCTTAGAGGAACACCAAGAATTAGGATTTCTTGTTAGTACTCCTATTCTTACCATCACTTTAAGCCAAGGAGTTCTTTAATATATCTATTCTTATACTACCATAATTATAGGTTTTACCACTCCTTTTATTGTTTACAATGTATTTTGCTGGGGCAAAAAGTAAGGGGTCTATCTTATAAAAGTCAAAGTTAGCTTCTTTAAATATCTGATAAAAGGGTTTTCCAAAGAAGGAAGAAGCCGATGAGGGAGCCCTTTCTAAAATAGATTTTAGCTCTTCTTCATCATCATAATCTACGGTAAAATATACTTCTCCAGCGTATAGAATAACATCGTTTGTTCTTCCCATGGCTTGAGCAAACTTTGGATGAAGAGGAGCTATTGGAGCCTTTCCTAAGCCACAAAGAACCTTACTAAGATCCATGTTAAGCTCGCTGAGCTTATGTAACCCAGCTTCCAATACCCTTGATGAGATTTGCACAGACCCAGCTACACTTGAAGTAGGAGCGATAAGCACATACAATTTAGATGCATCAATATTACATTCTTCAGCTATTAAACTAAGGACATCGTTTGTAGGTTCCTTATCTCCCTCTAAAACTAAAACGGCTTCATCAGAAGAATCTTTATACTTTATCTTTTCATATAATTCTTTAGGTTTCAGAGATAAAGCCCTAGCTGGACCAGAACCCATTGCAAAATAATCTTTGGTGGCTATTCTCCAACCAGCAAATTGGGAGCCTAAAAGGGCTATAGAAGGATAATCACTGTAAACGCTAACACTGGGAAGGGATAAATCTCCATAGCTTTGAAGGAAAAGGTTCACTTTTCCTAAACCACCCATACAAATCTCCGCTAAATATTTACCAGCCTCATAACCTCCTTTCACCTTTATACCCATATCTATAAGCTTTGCTTTATTATGAAGCTCTTTAAAATCTATGTTTAGCTCTTCCTTTTTTTTAAGGACCTCTTGAATAAGCCTAATAGCCCCTTTATTTACACTTATCATTAGGGAATATACTCCTCATACTTCTTTAAATGTGGATTGTTATTTACATGAACAAAGAGCCTACCATCCCCTTCATCACTTAAATCACCAACAAAAACATAAAAAGGACCTTCTATTTTTTCATCCCCTACTTTTACGCTACCTCTAACCTCTTCAATTTTAAAGCTGGGTAATATATCATCAACTTTACCATTTATAATAACTCTACCAGCTATCATGTTTGCCCCAGCCCTACCTGCACAGTCTCCTTTAACATATATTATACCTCCCTTCATATGTATTCCTGGAAATATTCCTGAATTACCCATAACTTTAACTATACCTCCACTCATCCATCCACAGGCTTCAACTCCACAATTACCGTTAACTAATATGGTTCCTCCCTTCATACCCTTAGTAGTACCTCTATAAGATGAAGCCAAATAATCGCCCACATTCCCTTTAACTTCTATAAAGCCTCCTTCCATCTCTACACCAACCCAAGAGCCACAATCACCATAAACCGTTATTTTGCCTCCCTTCATATGAGCCCCCAAGTAAAGTCCATAGTTTCCCTTTATGATGATCTCTCCAAAGCTCATCCCTTGTCCTATTCTCCTTGCTTTAGATAAATCTCCTTCAATGTATATTTTAATATCCCCTTGCTCACTGATATTTTCTTCATGAATAGAAAAAACATCCTCTAAGCTAACTTCCCTATTTCCTCTCCAAATTTTTAGAGCTTTAATTTCCTCCAAGCTATTCTGATAAAAATTATCAGTATTTATCACACTGCAATCTAAGGGAGGTATAAAAGGCTCCTTTAAAGAGAGCTTTATTTCCCTCATTTCAAAGTTTTGTGATAATATCTATCCTTTTACTTTTAACCAAATAGCCTTCAGGTATCTTATAATTGCTTATCTTAACGGTATAGTATTTATCAAAATTTCTTTCCAGCTCAGAATTTATGTAATTGTAGAGATCTTCCCTTATATGAGGATTTACCCAGTAAGTCTTAGCTATAAAATGTTCAATAATCTCATTATCTTTATAGACTATCTTTCCATCCTTTATAGTGTATTTAGCAAACCTAAAGGCCTTTCTTATCTTTCTATAATCTCTCTCAGGGTCTAAAGCTTTAGGATTTATATCATAGATGGCTATATCAGCATCGGCTCCAATACCTAAATGACCTTTCTCTTTTAATCCTAAAAGCTTAGCTGGAGAAGCCCTCGTAATTATGGCTATTTCCTCGAAGTTAAATTCTCTATCAATTGAGCCTAACAATGTTTTAGAGCGGGCACTCGAAGGTATCAACTTTAAAACTCTCTCCCTTGCTTTCTTGCTCATAAGCCAAGATATAACCCTTGGATAAAAGGTTAAGGGTGCTCCATTAGGATGATCGGTGCTTAAAGCCACTCTCCAAAGGTCTTTTGAAAGTAAAGCCAATTCTAAACCAACAGCCCACATGATTGAATGAACAAAATTGTCCCTTTTGTATTCTATAGGTACTATTCCTGAGCCTGTTTCAAATTCTATATCAGCATTCATCCACTTATTTTTAGTAATCTCATACAGATTGTACTCAAAGGGACCATCAGCCGTCATAGTTGTTGTATCAGTGAAAGCAATTTGACCCATATCAAAACTAACATAGGGATTTTTATTAATATACTTCATAATTTCTTCACTTCCAGATCTGAAGGAATTCCAGTCCTTCTCTTTTCCACCATAAGAGTGAAATTGTAAGTGAGCCATATGTATTAGTAATTCGCCGTTTGTAACTAAATCCTTAACAGCCTTCATGGTCTCAAGGGTAACTTCTGAATTTCCAGGGTTTCCAAGCATGTTAGTATGAATATGAAGATGATGAGGTAAGTTTAAAAGCTTTGCAACTTTAGCTAAACCTCTAACAATTTCTTTAGGAGTTATACCAAAGTTCTCTACTTGTTTATCCATATCTCCAATTTGACCTTTACCCCACTTCCACTCTTCAACACTCCCAGGATCAACGACCTTAATGGCATAACCCTTTATGGCTGATAGGACCCAGGCTATATAAGCTGCACATTCTTCTATCTTCCCTTTAGAAAGAGATTCCATCACATACCAATTGTTTCCAAATACTGGATAGGCTCCTTTATCTATTAAGGGAGTATCGTTAAGCTCATCTTGAACATGCATCATCTTTAAGGGAGGGTTTGCCGCTTCAAAGGCTAAAGTGAAACCCATCTCAGCATACCAATAGCCCGTTGTGAATACTGAAGGTATTGAATAACCTGTTCCACACCTTCTTACGCCTCTCTTCCTTTGAGGGTCTTTATAATGGTCTTCAGGTCTAAGCATTCTAGCTAAGTTTACCTTAGGTCCAGCAAAGTGAGTATGCATATCTACTCCCCCTGGTAATACTAACATATTTGTAGCATCGATAACTTGAGCCTTACTTCCATCTGCCTTTTCTACTATCTTTCCATCTTTTACATAAATATCCATAGCTTCACCCTTTACCCCATTAAGGGGGTCGTAAACTATGCCGTTCTTAATAATCAGTTCCATTATTATTTTCCTCTTATTTCCTTAACCTTTTCTAATATTCTTCTCAGTATTTCTTCATCGGGCAATATACCCTCAGGAGGCTCTACAATCTTCTTTAAAGGTAAAGCTACTCCATCCATCCTATAGGCAGTACCTTCAGCCTCTAAACCGTAAAAGGCAGAAGGTATAACCACATTAGAAGCCATGGCTGTTAAGCTCATGGAGGGATCTATGGTAAAGAGAGGATGCTCTAATATATGCATTGTAGCCCTCCTTGGTAAATGAGCTAAAGGATCAGAGCCTACCACTAAAGTTAAATCGTTCTCTCCTCTCCTAAATATATCAACTACCGTAGTATCCCCAGGGTTGTACCATGGGTAGCCTTTACTTAAATCTACACCAAAGGGAAAGCCTGTTTGCCAAGTTAAAACTTCATTGCTTCCTGTAACATTATAATGCCCCCTTATGGGCATTACCAAAAACTTAGTAAATTTATTCAAATCTCTAACCAAAGCAAACAAATTATCCCCGTTTCTATCTTTCCCTATAGTTTGAGTTAAACCCTGACCAAAAAAGATAACACCATATTCACAGCTTCTCATCATTTCAGCTAACTCTTCTACCTTTTCCTTAGGAATACCTGCTACTTGCTCCTGCTCTATATCCTCAAACCTTAAAAGGGCTCTTAAAGCTGATATCAATTCAAAATCTTTACCTTGCTCAATCCTAATATAAAAATCAGCCATTCTTGCAGTAGCAGTCTTCCTAACATCCACTACTACTAATTTCCTATCTTTCTTACCCCCTCTAAACCTACCTTCTGGTAGCAAAGAATACCTCTCAAAGTGTCTAGGATGGGCATCTTGAGGATTACTCCCCCAATAAATTATCAGATCGGCTCTATGCTTAACTTCACCCAAAGTGCAACTAACTTGACCTATATCTTGCAAACCCTGAACCCCTGGGCCATGACAAACGGTAGTTTGATTATCAATAACGGCTCCTATTTCTTCAGCTAACTCTATGCCTACTTTAATGGCTTCACAGCTAGATAAAGCAAAACCGTATATAACAGGAAACTCAGCCTTAACTAAGGCTCTACTAATATGATCTATCGCTTCATTAAGAGAGCAAGGAACCAATTCTCCATTCTTTCTCATCAAAGGATTTTTTAATCTCTCTTTGCTGAAGTTTAGAAACTTTGAAGCACCCATAGCGCAAGCATTTTGAACCTTTACTATAGAATTGTTTTCAACATTAACTTCTATATCATCACATAGGCACCCACATACAGGGCACAATATATCTCTATACTCCTTCATATCATTTCCCTCTGTAATACTTTTTTACCAACTCCTCTATATTTAAAATCTTTTCTTCAAGGGCAGGTTCAATGTAAGCTTCTAAGCCTTTAAAAGTAGGCATGCCTGAGCTTGCTGTTTCAGCATCAACAAGTAGACTTACATAGGGACCATAAGGTATGAAGATCTTTCCTTCTTCATCAATGGTACTTGCAGGCATAGCCTTAACTACTATGCTACCAGATTTAGTAGATACTTTAACATTTGCCCCAGGCTTTATTCCCAATTTCTCTAAGTCTTTAGGATGAATTTCACAAAAGGCAACAGATTCAAAATACTTTTGAGATGCTTTTCCAGATTCTTTCCCAACTCCTTGCCTCATAGACCTTCCTGTGATAAGTAAAACCTTAACCTTTCCCATGTGCTTCCACTTATACCATATATTTTTATTTGTTTCCCCTTCTTAAATTTTTTATAATTGAAATTTTACATTAAAATCTCGAAGTTTTAAAGGGGGCTGTGGCAGAAAAGCTACTTTATCGTCTCTTTTATGAAAGAGTAGACTGTTAAGTTATTATAAAATTTAAACTAAAATGAACTTTTCTGCCACAGCCTTTAGGGATTGTCAAGATAAGCCCAACTTATCTCTAGATTATAGAGCCCTATGAACACTAGAGCCCTATGAACACACTTAAGAATTTAGTCATTGATGATATGGATGCTCTAAAGGGGAAGCTATTATAAAGGGCTTTAAGCCTCCTCTTCTCTTCTCTTCACCTTTGAGAAACCAATCTATGCT
>JARVJX010000047.1 GCA_029775995.1 Nitrososphaeria archaeon
AAGGTAATCCAGTCCACTCATAGAGTATGGAGAGAGGGAAATAGAACAAAAAGCCTAAGGTTAAATAGAATATACAGAATGAGAACGTTATCTTGACAATCCCACCATTACTTATCCAAAAGTTTATATAATATAACACTGTTATTAAATTAAGTTGGAAGAGGCTACCCCCAATCTAAAGACTCCGCTTGAAGAATTCTCGAGTGTAGAGAAGGCTAAGCTCAGCACTCTCGGATTAACTATAGCCATAAAAAGTGTGGATCACCCCTCAAACTTGGCTCACCAGCTTCGAGATGCTGGTTTTGAGGATCTATCAGCAGAATCTGAAATCATAGCAAAGTCTTGTGGAATCTACCTTGAGTTTAATCGAGCCAGGACAGGGAGCGAGAGAGAATGGATGTATATGCTCAGGATATGTATTCCAGGAGGAGGTCCTATAACTTCTGAACAATGGGATATCCTAGATAATGTAGCTGAGAAGTACACCTTTTCAGACTCTTATACAGGCAATCCCCAACCATCATTAAGAGTAACAACTCGACAGAACATTCAGCTGCACTGGGTAAGGAAAAAGAATGTAGTTGAAGCTGTGCGGGAAATAGCCTATTCAGGGTTTTATACACTAAATGGCTGCGGAGACAATGTAAGGAATGTCATGGGTTGTCCTCTATCCAAATACTCATCAATATATGACGCCAATGCATGGGCTCAAAAGGCTGGTAAATACTTCCGCCTTCCTACAGCTGCTTACATCGAGATATTCGAAATTGATCCCTTTTACATAAGAGAGCTTGAAGAGAGAACCGAAGAAGAAGCCTTTCAATATGGGCCAAATCTTTTAAACAGAAAGTTCAAGATAGCTTTTTCAGCAATCCATTACGATAAGGAAAAGCAAACTTATGTCCCAGATAACTGTGTAGAGCTTCGAACTAACGATATAGGCATAGCCCCTCTTCTTTACAACGGAAAAGTCGATAAATTCCAAGTCTATATTGGAGGAAGCCAAGGGGAGAGAAATGGTCATACAACTTTCTCAGCTCTAGGGGAACCCTTAGGAATATTCAAAGAAGATCAGCTCTTAAAAGGTTTAGATGCTATAGTAACGGTTCATAAAGAATGGGGTGACCGCCAAAACAGACATTGGGCTAGATTGAAATACGTACTCTACAAGATGGGCATAGAATGGTATAGAAAGCAAGTCAAGAATATAAGCGGAATAGATTTTGAGCTCCCTGATCCAAATTTAGACTATGGGAATAGACAGCTTCACCATGGCTGGATAAAGCAACAGTCTAATGGGTTATGGTGTTACGGTGCATTCATTGAGAACGGAAGAATAATCGATGGTCCTAATGGTAAATTGAAAACTATGGTTCGCTATATCATGGATAAATACAACCTAAAGCTATACACTACACCTAACCAAGATCTCCTCTTTTGTGATATTCCAGAAGATCAAAAGGATAGTTTCATGGAAGATTTAAAAAAATTTGGTTATGGCCTAAGAAACAATAAGCCATACTCTAAGCTTAGAGTCCTATCTGGAGCTTGTGTAGGAAGGGATACTTGCCGATTAACCTACACCGATTCTGAGAAGTTTGAGCCTTATCTAATAGATGAATTGGAGGGCAAGTGGGGGGAAATGTCAGAATCCATCGGAGTAACAGGGTGTGAAAGGCAGTGTTTCAGACCAGCCACTAAGACCATAGGCTGGGTAGGTACAGGTTTAAATCTTTACATGTTAAAGGTTGGTGGCACAGAGGATGGAAGGCATCAGGGTGGCCCACTAATAGATCCTGATACCAAAGAAGCATACCTTCAGTCAGTTCCAAGAAAGGATGTAGCTACAGTTACAGATGCCCTATTCGAATTTTATATTTCCAATAGGCTGCCTGAAGAGGCTAGACCAGGAGGTATGGGTTACTTCTTAAGAAGAATTGGTGCAAAGAAGACCATTGAATACCTAAAATCCAATCCAAGAACGGCTCATCTTATGAAGCCTTCAAGAAGCCTGACAGGAGCTTTGATTACTCCTCCTCCTCAAACAGCTATAGCCCAAAACTTAGTCCGTTTAGCACTGTAGCCAACAAAATACTAATGGCTTATAGAGTTATTTCTTCTTCCCATTTATAATATTTGAGTATCTCCTTTACTCTACATAAAGTAGATTTCCTCCTATAGAAAGTTCTTCCGTTAAAGGACCCTTCCTTTATATAGTGAACTCATCTAAAATATTTAGGCTTTTTAGTGTAAGGTTTTGTAATGGAGTTTAGCGTGTTGTATGATTGGGAAGAGGCTTTGATCTAGCCTTTTCTACCTCCTAAAGCTAAGAGGTGGAGAACTAAGATTAATGATAGGCTTATTATAAAGGGCATCTATAGGTTCTCATTACAAGTGGTAGATGGATGGGTATGCCTCTCAAATAGGATCATATAAAACTTTTTGGTATAGGTTTAAGAGTTGGAGCCTTAAAGGTGTAGGTAGGGTTTTTGAAGCCCTAATATCTAAAGGCTACTCTATGGGCAAGTTAAGTTTAGATTAGGCTTCCGTGGATAGCACTACTATTAAGGTTAGAAAGAGGGGAGCTAGTAGGCTAATGGCTATAAGAAGGTTAAGGGTACAAAGGTTCATGTGATCTCTCCACTTAAATAGCTGCCTTAAGCTATTTACGTAGGTCTTGAAAAGGAGCATGACTTAAAATGCTTTAAGCTACTTATGGAAAATATGAAGGTTAAGAATGGTAGGAGTAAGCCTAAAAATAGGCCTAAGGAGGTGAGGTTATAGGAGATTCTGCTTATGACTCAAAAGAGATAAGGGCATACCTTAAGCGTAAAGGTATAAAGGCTAACATAGAGGTTAACCCTAGGAAAAGAAGTAAGCCCAAGATAGTAAGAGCCTAAAAGATGGATAAGGAGGTCTATAAAAGTGCAAGAAGTGCTAGAGAGGTTATTCACATGACTAACATCACTTAGAAGAATAGCCATAAGATAAGAAATCTTAAATTGTTTATAATTTATGCCTAGCTTTTATTTTACCTTCCCTACTCTTACTCTCTTTAAGTTTTAATAAATTGTTTATCTTATCAATAGGTTTAAGTAGTAACGATTTCATAGCTTTTTCATGTATCTTATACAGCATAATAGGCTTAGGGAGATAGGAATAAAGATCTTTGAGCAGCTTGGAGCTTCAAAGGAGGAAGCTGAAATAGTTGCTAATCATCTAGTTGAGTCAAACCTAGTAGGTCATGATTCACATGGGGTCGTAAGAATACCAGAATACGTTGGAAGAATTATTGGGAAGCCAATATTAAAAATAGAAGCTCCTCCTATAAAGCTAAAGGCAAAGATTAAGGTTATCAGAGAAACTCCAACAACAGCTTTGATTGATGGAGATTGGGGTTTTGGGCAGGTAGTTGCGAGGAGAGCTATGGAAATCGCTATAAAAAAGGCTAAGGATTACCAGGTTGGTTTAGTAGCAGCTCGAAATTGTGACCATGTGGGTAGAGCCGGCGAGTTTCCTTTAATGGCTTCTGAGCAAGATATGATAGGAGCCCTATTCGTAAAAACAGTCCCAGTTATGGCCCCTGTGGGAGGAAGAGGAAGGGTAATAGGAAACAATCCCATAAGTATAGCTATTCCAGCTAATGATGGGAAGCCTATCCTATTAGATTTTGCTATGAGTGTTGCAGCTGGGGGGAAGATTATAATGGCTATAGAAAAGGGAGAGAATATACCTGAGGGATGGATCATCGACTCTGAAGGTAATCCCTCTACAAACCCAAAGGATTACATTAACGGAGGGGCCCTTTTACCCTTTGCTAGGCATAAAGGCTATGCTTTAAGTGTAATAGTAGAAGTGCTAGGAGGAATACTTAGTGGGGTTGGTGCCCTAGCTGATTATAAGGGTATTAACACATTTCTTGCTATGGCCATTGATATAGAAGCCTTTATCCCTTTAAAGGAATTTAAGGAAAAGGTTGATAAGCTCATTAGAGATATAAAAAGTGCTCAAAGAATAGGGGTAGAAGAAATCTTACTTCCAGGGGAGCCTGAATTAAAAACTAAGGAAAGGAGAATTAAAGAAGGCATACCTATTCCAGAAAAAACTTGGAACGATATTGTTGAAATTGCTAGAAAGCTTAAAGTCAAAATATAAAAGATTAAATTGAATGGAATTATCAATGAAAGTTTTTTACTTACTTCAATGAGATTTAGGATGAGGGTCATGGTTAGAATCTTAATAGGTATAACTGGAACCCCTGGAACAGGAAAGAAGAGTGTGGGAAGAATTTTAGCTAAAGAGTTAGACTATGAATTTTTAGATATTAATTCTCTTGCTAAAGGGGAAAAAGATGAGAAAGGAGAGCTGATATTAGACCTTAAGGCCTTAAGAAAGGATCTTAACCTTTACTTAAAGGATAAAAGGGCTATCGTGGTTGGTCATCTGCTTCCCTATGTATTGGCTAAAAAGGGTGTAAGGTTAATTGTAGTTTTAAGATGCGCCCCATATGAGCTTGAAGAAAGGTTAAAGAAGAGAAGCTATAGTTATGAGAAAATAAAGGAGAATGTTACCTCAGAGATTTTAGGGATAATACTTTACGATGCTTTTAAGAAGTTTGGAAAGTCTAAGATATGTGAGATTGATACTACGAATAGAAAGGAGGAAGAGGTAGTGAAGGAAATTTTAGAAATTCTTGAGTATAGGAGAAGCAAGCCCTTGGGAATTGTAGATTGGCTAGCTTTGGTGGAAAAGGATGAAAAATTGCTAAAGTTTCTACAAACTTAACAAAGCTTTAAAAAAGTTTATCTTCACTTTTTTAAGCTTATAGAGCTTCTCTATAATGATTTTAGAATCAAAAGATTCAATTAGTTTAATTAAGCTCTGCAGTTTAACCCTATCCCTCTCCCCTTGAAATAGAAAGATCATGGGGGTTATAAAGTGAAGTATTTTTGAAGCAATTCTAGCCTTCCTTGAAACAAGTTTGGAGTTCATGGCTTCATACTCACAAAGGGCTTCAGCCAAGGTCTCATCTATAATAGGGATCTTCAGTCTTTTGCACTTTTTATATATTAAAGCATGCATAAGCTCATGCATTAAAGCTGCTTCCGTCGAGATTATCACGAGAAATGAAAAGGAACTTATATAAAGAGTTAAGGTAGCAAAAGGAAAGAGCAGGCTAGGATTAAATATGATTAGAGGTATCATGAAAAAAGGCAGAAAGCTTAAAAGACCATTGTTTATGGTTATTAAGTTTCTATCCCTCCAAAAGGTACCTGGAAGACCCACCCTTAAATAAGAAATTTTAACATTAATCCCCTCTAACTCTTCCTCATATTTTTTCTCTAAATAGTCTAACATGCCCTTTAAATTCAATTACCCATCCTAGCAAGAATACATTTTTAAACCCTCTGGGTCTAACTCATCCTTTTAATCCAAATTTTGGACTAAAATCTCTGGGCTAAGCCCTTTATCTTATCCTTTCTACTTTACAATCCTATTTTAAGCTAATTAAATGAACCCTACTTTTTGGATAAAAAGATAGTAGAAAACTTTTATTTTATACTTTAGAGTCTATATGTAGATGAGCCTACAAGCCTTTAAGAGGTTTACTGAGGAGACTTTAAGTTTCGTAGGGAGAAGGGTTAATGTGGAGACTACTGATGGAAGAAGTTATCAGGGATTGCTTTTAGGTATAGATGAAAAGCTGAACCTTATACTAAGTGATATCACAGGAGTAGATGAGAATGTGGTTAAGATGATCATAAATGGAGACTTTATTAAAGAAATAAAATTGGTAGAGAAGCCCTTTGACTTTAAAGGTTTGGCAGATAGATTGTCAAGAGTCTTTCCTGGCTTGGTTAAGCTTAGAGAAGATATAGGAGCCATAATAGTGATGGATAAAATAAAGATTACAGAACATGGAGTAGTAGAGGGTTCAGGCTTAGCTGCAGACAGGGCTAAAGCTGTTTACGAAGAGTTCATTAGAGAGACCAGAAAGTAAAATCAAGATTTATTCTTCTCCTTACAGCTTTAGCTATAAATATCTTTTTTCTTTAAAGTTTAACGATGTGTTTTGAAGTTCTTGAAAGTGATTTACTAGGAAGGATAGGTAGAATAGAGACTAAGAGAGGATATATAGAAACACCTATGCTTTTACCTGTTATTCATCCTGTTAAGCAAGAAGTTAGCCTAGAAGAAATTAGAAAAATTGGATTTTATGCTATAATCACAAACGCTTATATAACCATGAAGCATTATTCAAATTTAGCCATAGAGAAGGGGATTCATGAAATTTTGGGCTTTGATGGTGTAGTTATGACCGATTCTGGAGGTTATCAGATACTAACCTATGGAAAAATTGATTTTAGCCCTGAGCAAATTGCAGAATACGAGAAGGCCATAAAAACTGATATAGCTGTAATCTTAGATACTCCTACAGGTTCTACAAAAGATAAGGAAAGGGCAAGGGAAACTGTAACTAAAACTTTAGAGGCTGCTAAGAGAACCATGAACTATCTTAAGGAAAAGGGTAAAATCCTCTGGTGTGGAACTATTCAAGGAGGAAGGTTTCTCGATCTCATTGAATATTCAGCTAAAGAATTAGTTAAAATGGATTTTGACCTTTTAGCCCTAGGAAGCCCAACAGAATTCATGGAGAGCTACAATTTTGAGATTTTAAGTAAGATGATAATAACAGCAAAGAGAAATATTCCTTTGGATAAGCCTCTGCACTTGTTTGGGGCTGGACATACTTTAACTATACCTTTAGGAGTAGCCTTAGGTTGTGACATCTTTGATTCTGCTTCTTACATTTTATTCGCAAAGAATTTAAGATACATAGATAGCTATGGAACTTACCGTTTAGAAGAGCTTAGTAACCTTCCTTGTAATTGCCCTATATGCTCAAATCATACTCAAAGGGAGCTTTTAGAGGATGAAGAGAGGGTCAAAAAGTTAGCCCTTCACAACCTCTATGCCCTAATGGAAGAGATTAAAAGGGTGAAACAGTCTATAAAGGAGGGAAGGTTATGGGATTACCTATCTTTAAAGGCAAACGCTCACCCAAATTTAAAGAGAGCCTTTAGTTTAATAGCTCAAAACTCTGAACTTTTAGAGGATGGTACCCCTTTATTCAAGCCAAGAGCCCTATTCTTTAAAGATTATGATGATCTTAGAAGACCTGAAATTATAAGGTTTGAGAAAAGAATTGGGGACTTAAGGCTTCCTGATAAGGAGATAGGTATAATAATTGAATCTCCAAAGGATTCTCCCTTACTACTATCTAAAGTTTTTAAAAATATTATGAAAGAGTTAAAAAATAAAATTCAGTTTTTCTCCCTTTTGAACCCTTGGGGTATCATACCTGTAGAAATTTCAGATCTCTATCCCCTATCTCAGTACCTTTGCTCTTTAAAATTAGATGTTAACTTTGTGGTAAGGGAGTTCAGCAAGATTCTATCAAAAAGAAAGTATAAAAGGCTCCTAATTTTTTACTGTAGTGAAGAGTTAGAAGGGTTTGTAAAGGAGCTTGAGAACTTAAAGGCAAGAGGAATTAAAATAAAGAATTATAATAAAAGGGAAATCTTGAAGGTTTTAAAAGAGCACTTAAGCATAAAATGATTCGCTCTTCTGTTTAGCTCTCTGGGGCTCCCATTGAGATTCTATAAGTTCGGCTCCCCTGATTAGTAAGGATTTATCCACATTAAAGTTGTATTGTTTTTCCAAAATTTCTATGGCTGATGCAGCGGCTCTAGGATCGACTCTTTCAACATTAGCATAAGCTAATATAGCGTAGGCTGGGAAATCGTTTATCTCAAAGAAATTTAGTATCATCGCTACAGGTCCTACTATAATCTGATCAGGCTCTAACCACTTTGCCTTGGCTATTTCACCATAGGGCTTAAAGCTACTAGTATGAACTATTCTGTAAGAAGAATCATCACTTCTCAAGTTAATGTCTAAGCCCCCTATTAACGATACTTCCTTAAACTTTGACTTTATGACCCACTTGCAAAGCTTGGTATAAAATAGCTCTTCCTTATAGGGGGTAGTTTCAGCTTTAAAGAAAACTAGATTCCTCCATTTAAAGAGCTCAAAGGGGGTAACTAAGGATTCTTTGTAGGTAGTGGTAAAGGGAGGAATAAAACCAGAGTTTAAAAATCCAATTCTCTTCACATCCAGATTCTGAACCAAATATTTTATAGTCCAATACCCTGTAGCCCCAATACCATGAAATCCTGTTATAAATATATTGTCCTGAAACTTTAGACCTTTTTTCTTGATTTTTATCAACCCAATAAGGTTTTTAACAGAGTATAAAAAAGCTTATGGGATAGATGGAGCTAAGAATTTTAGGAGGGGGCAGAGAGGTAGGAAAAGCGGCTTTTCTCCTTAAAGGATCTAATACAAAAGTTCTCTTAGATTTTGGTGTAATGGTTAGAAGAAAAGAACCTTCCTTTCCTATACATATAAGACCTAAAGATGTAGATGCTGTACTTTTAACCCATGCCCACTTAGATCATTCTGGAGCTATTCCTTTATTATGTATGAGCGAAGGAGTTAAATGGTACTGTAATGATTTAACAGCAGAATTTTGTAAGCTTTTGATTGCAGATTTTATAAAGGTTTCAGGCTTCTATTTACCCTTTGAGTATTTAGATTTACTTAATACCATGCGCTTTTCAAATTTTGTTAATAAAAGGGAAACTTTTAAGGTTGGAGAGTTTGAAATAACCTTTTATGATGCTGGTCATATACCTGGCGCTTGTTCGATAATGGTAAGTAACGGTAAAAAGCGGCTCTTTTACACAGGAGATATAAACACGAATGGTACAAATATAGTTAAGCCTGCAGACCTAAATTTTGATGATGTAGATATCGTCCTAAGTGAAAGCACTTACGCTTTAGCCGATCATCCACCCAGAGAACAGGTGGAAAAAGAATTCGTTAACTTTGCAAGGGAAGTTGTTGAAGGTGGAGGAACTCTGCTAGTTCCAGCCTTTTCAGTAGGAAGGGCTCAAGAAGTAGCCTGCATATTAACTGAAGCCAGCTTTCCTTATAATATTTCCATGGATGGAATGGCCTTACAGGTCAATGAAATCTTATTGAATTATATAGATTATATCAATAATTCAAAGATATTCACAAAGATGTTAGGTAAAGTAGAGTCAGTAACTAGATGGAGTAGGAGAAGAGAGATAGCAAAATCTCCTGGTGTAATAATTTCTCCTGCAGGAATGTTGGTAGGAGGCGCCGCAGCCTTTTACAATAGTATCGTAGCCAAAAACCCAAAGAATGCTATAGCTTTAGTTTCTTTTCAAGTTCCTGGAACCCCTGGAAGAACCCTACTAGATGAAGGGCTAACGATGATAAATGGGAAACCTCAAAAGGCAAAGGCTGAAGTAAGACACTTTGATTTTTCCTCCCATTGTGGTAAAAAAGAGCTCTTTGAACTTATTAAGAGTATTAGGGGAAAATCCAAAGTTATAGTAATACATGGTGATGAAAATAGCTGTATAACCTTTGCAAGAGAATTAAAGGAGCTTTACAATTTAGATTCTGTAGCTCCTCAAATAGGGGATGTGGTAGAGCTTTAATCTTAAAACTCTACTTTCTTTACCTTTACCTTTTCTAGTAATTCATCAGCTTCTTTCGCGTTGGTAATATAGGTGTATAGATACCTTTGGGTTCTTAATTTTAGCTTCACTTTATCTCCCCTTCTTACCACTCTGCATTCTTGAGCTTTCTCTAAAAGGGAGAGAAAGGTATCTTTAGTGAAAATCTGTTTTGGCATGTATAATTTCTCAAATCAAATCTAGGAAGTACTCATGAAGCCTAAGGTCTCCACTCAGTTCTGGATGAAAGGCTAAACCTAAAAGCTTTCCCTGCTTTACTCCTACTATATGCTCCCTTAACATACACAAAACCTCAACCCCTTCATAACACTCCTTTATGCTTGGGGCTCTTATAAATACACCTGGAAAATCCTTATTACCTAAAACTGGGATCTTTAGAGGTAGCTCAAAGGATTCCCTCTGCCTTCCAAAGGAATTTCTCTCAACCATAACATTTAAGATTCCCAGTAGGGGCTGATGGGTCTCACCTACAACCCTATCATAGGTTCTTTTTGCCATCATTATTAATCCAGCGCAAGTTCCCATGATGGGTAAGCCTTCCATGGCTCTCTCCTTTATTCTATTCAATACACCATTAAAGCTGCCTAAAATTCCCATTACAGTGCTTTCCCCTCCAGGTATTATTAAACCATCTATTTCATCTACTTCTCTAGGTCTCTTTATGATGGAAGCTTCTCCTTCAATTCCTTTATTTCTCATGGCAAGCTTTGTAGCTAAAAGATGCTCTTCTATATTACCTTGAAAGCCCAAAACGCCCACCTTCATTTAATTCCCCCTCTCCTGCATTCTAAGCTCTAAATTCTTAGTATCCATACCAAGCATGCTCTTCTTCTCATCTACCATCTTTTGAGCTTCAGTTACTATCTCTGGTTCGTCGTAAAAGGTAGTTGCTAAAACGATAGCCCTTGCCCTCTCTAAGGGGTCCTCAGATTTAAAGATTCCTGAGCCCACAAAGATACCATCGCAGCCTAATCTCATCATTAGAGCAGCATCAGCAGGGGTAGCAATACCTCCAGCTGCAAAATTAACTACGGGTAATCTACCCAATTTAGCGGTCTCTAAAGCTATCTCATAGCTTACCCTTAAGTTTCTTGCCTCTTTAATAAGCTCCTGATGGTCATTAGCCTCATAGAGAGCTTTAAGCTTAGAAATTTCGTTATTCACAATTCTTATATGCTTAACGGCTTCAGCTACATTACCAGTTCCAGGCTCTCCCTTGGTCCTTATCATAGAAGCACCTTCCTCAATCCTCCTTAAAGCCTCACCCAAATCTCTTGCCCCACAAACAAAGGGTGTTGTGAAATCCCACTTCCAAATGTGCCTCTCTTCATCAGCCGGTGTTAAAACTTCTGATTCATCAATCATATCAACCCCAATTTCTTCTAATACCTTAGCTTCATAGGTATGGCCAATTCTACACTTAGCCATTATGGGTATGGTTATATGATCCATAACCTCTTCTATAACCTTTAAGCTTGCAGTCCTTGAAACTCCCCCCGCCTTTCTCACATCGTAAGGCAATTTATCTAATACCATTACTGCTACCGCCCCAGCTTCTTCAGCTATTTGAGCCTGCTCTACATTGGTAACATCCATAATTACTCCATGCTTTTGCATGTGGGCAAAGCCCCTCTTAACTAGAGTTGTTCCTCTAATCAGCTCTAGCCCTTCCATTCTTTCTATCTTTATACTCTTTGGTTTTTCAATGGGGCTAACAAGAGATATCATTTCCCATCTTTAACCTCTAGAGGACTCTTATTTATATTTTAAAAATTTATGAAGTGCTAAAGGGGCATCCTAACCTATACTTAAAATTGATACAAGGGTAAAAAATTATTAAAGCTCTTTTAAAAATTACTACGCAGCTAAATTAGATCCTATTCAACGATCATAAGAGATACTTATAGACTGGCCTTAGTATACTGTTAGCTTTCAATTCTCTATCCTAGATTTTTTAATGCATCTTAACAATGAAGTTGAAATTAATACTTTTAACCTCTCTCTTCCTTTTCTCTCTCCAACTTCAATTTAAAAGTCCATCTACCATCCTTCAAAATTCTTTCCCTTCTTATCATACCCAATTTTTCTAATCTTCTAATTATGTAGCTTGCCCTCTCACTTCTAATTTTTAACCTCTTATAAAATTCAGCTTGGGTTTCTCCATCTATAATTAGTGAGAGGAATCTTTGAAGACTCTCTCTTCCTCTTTTACTACTCCAAGCCTTTAATGCGTGCCCTCTAGAGGCATACTTATTCCACCTTCGATGGTATCCATAACTCACTTTTTGACCACAGCCGCAAGCACAGAGAGGTGCCTCTTCTTCCCCTCCTTCTAAACTATAGAGAAGCAAGGCTTTACGATGATTTACCTTCATCTTATACTTCTCTTGTATCAAACATTTTAAACTGCCAAGATGCAGTGTATACTTCTGATAATCCTTTGGATGCAAGTATAGGCCTTTCTCCTTTATTACCTCATCGCATCTTGGACACTTAATTTCATCCTCTGGATTTTTCATATTAAAAAACTTCATTAGCATCGAAGCTTTCCTTAGATTGTTATGGAACCAGCCTATTCTTTTCTCAGGTGTGAATTTCATACTCACTTTCTTTTCCACTTTGCTAATCATTTCCATCTCTTCTTACCACATCTCATCCCTTACCCATCTCCCTAATATAACAGTTTTTCTATCATACTCCCTCTAGCTCCTTCTCCTAAATACCACACTCCTTAAAACAAACTTTAGCGCTATAAACTCTACCGTTAGCCATGAGTGAGTAGACCAACCCCTTCTTTATTACTCTTGAATCTTTATAATCACTCTCTCCTCCAATTATTGCCCAGTGAATACCATCAAGGTTTATCTTACTCTTCTTCTCATCCTCATAATCTCTGCACAAATCCTCAAGTAAAGGTTCAAAGGATAAAAAGAGAGCTCTTGCCTCTATCTTTCTGGGATAGTCAATTCTCCACAAGCTAATTCTTAATGGTAACATTGACTTTCCTCTTCATCCTCAAACTCCTTTCAAGCTTAAGCTTTTTCAGGGTGTGAGGTATAACAAGGTCGTTGAGAGGCTGAATAGATGAGATGAAGCCTTCTTATAGAATTTAAGGATATTTAGGCTGGAGGGTCAAGTGATAGTCGATTCTAAGCCCTTGGAGACCAAAGGGCTGGTAAGGTATAGCAAGTATAGGAAGAGGAGAGT
>JARVJX010000048.1 GCA_029775995.1 Nitrososphaeria archaeon
AGAGCTAAAAATAAAAGCATTCATATACAACACAATCATAAACCTATAAACACAACCCAACACTAAAAACAAAGAGCAAACACACAACAATAATTAAGCCACAAAGCTAGTAATTCAAAAGATGCCCTCATTACAATTGAAAATTTGAAAATAAAAGCATATTAAAAAGTTATAAATCAAAACTTTTTAAGTAGGTAGGAATACTCTAACCTACATATACTTTTATAATACCTACTCATAAAGTTAAGAGATGGAAAAGATACCTAAGAAAGTGGATAGGAGAAAATTCATATACGCTGGGCTAGGTGCTATAATAGCAGTAGTTGGTGGATTAGCTGCATACTTTGCTACTAGACCTCCTGAAAGAATTGTAGAAACTGTAGTACAAACACAAACTCAAACAGTAGAGAGACCTGTTGAAAGAATAATAACTCAAACTCAGGTTCAAACCCAAGTACAAACTCAAACAGTAGAAAAAACCGTTGAGAGGACTATTGCTCCAACCCCCATTGAAAAGAAAACAATTAGATGGTGGCAACTCATTCAATCAGCTAAGAATCTAATATTTGCCCAACAAGGTGCAGCAGCCTTATTTGAGAAGGAACATCCAGATGTGAAGATTATACCAGCAGTTTACGAGTACCCAGTGTATCAAACATCCCTTTTAACAGCCATTGAAGCTGGTAATCCACCAGAGCTTTCTACAGTAAATAACGTTTGGATGGCTCAATTCGCAAAGGCAGGATACCTTGAACCTTTAGATGATAGAATTAAAGAAGCAGGAATTAAGAAAGAAGAGTTCTTTCCAGGAGCTTGGGAATCTGTCGTCTTTGGTGGTAAAACCTATGGAATACCTCTTGATGTAGGTGTATGGATGTTCCTATACTGGAATAAAGATCTGTTTAAACAAGCTGGATATAATCCTGATGAACCTCCAAAAACTTGGGAAGAACTTATTGAGATGGGAAAGTCCATGAGAAAAAAATTCCCAGCTGATATTCACCCCTTTGCTGCTGGAGCAGGCTTGGACGCCTATACTTCAGTGCTACATAATGCCTTTTTAAGGACGAGAGGTGGAGAACTAGCTGATAGAAAGACTCTAAAAGCAACTATTAAAAATCAAGAAAATTACGATGCTTTACAATTCTATAAAGATGTAATGGAGATATCTCAACCAGGTTTTCTAACTCAATGGGAACCTGAAAGCTCCCTTCTCTTTGCATCTGGTAAAGCTGCTATGACCTTTGATGGAGAATGGATGTCTGATACTTTTAACCTAAAGGGCCCACCAGGTTGGGATGTAGCTGATATACCAATACCAGGAGGGGAAAAATATGGAAAAGGTCCTGGAAGAGCTATAGGTTCCTTTGGAGGTTGGAATCTTGTAGTTTATAAAGATGCAAAACATAAAGAACTGGTATGGGAATTTATTCAATTGCTTCTTAGACCCGAAGTCATGTGGAATGTAGTGACCTTAACACCATCAAAGCTGGATGTTGCCAAAGAATTTATTGAACAGAAGAAGAAGAGACCAACTGTAATCTTTAATACCTTAGCCAATTCGCCACCTCATGCAGCCTTCTGGTCAGTTAGATGGACTGAAATTTCAAGAGTTCAGCATAACATGGTTCAAGAAGTTTTAAGTGGTAGGAAGACAGTACAGCAAGCTTCATCTGATGCTTCTGATGCTATCGATGCTATTCTAGCTAAAGAACCAAAAGAGTAAAGTACTTCTAGGTATAAGTAATGCTTAATGAAAGAGATTACTGAAGCCTCTTATTCAGTAAGCAGGAAGAAACTTGACATAGATGTAATAGCAGCAGTACTATTCCTATCCCCCATTATTATTTTTTTATTAGCTTTATTTTTCTATCCTTTATTTCAGACTCTATGGCTTAGTTTTACTTCCTTTTCAAGCTTTAGAGAACCTCAAGCATTTGTAGGTTTTGAAAATTACTTGAATGCTTTTAGGGAGCCTATCTTTCAAACCGTTGTAACTAATACAGCAGTTCTTACCTTCTTCGTAGTTTTTGTGGATTTTGTATTAGGTTTAGGAGTAGCTCTTCTTTTAAACCAGAAATTTAAGGGGAGAAGTATAGTTAGAGCTCTTGTAATTCTCCCTTGGGCCATGCCAGGAGTTGTAGCTGGCTACCTCTGGAGATTCATATTTAATCCAGAATTAGGCTTAGTAAATGCCTTCCTTATGAGTGTTAGAGCTATTGATGGTTATATAGCTTGGCTTGATCATCCTTCTACAGCCCTCATAGTCTTAATAATTTCTTATGTATGGAAAGGCTCCCCCTTTTTTATAATAATCTATCTTGCAGCTTTACAGACTGTTTCAGAGGAACAATTAGATGCTGCTTTAATAGATGGAGCTGGATTTTGGCAGAAGTTAAGATATATAATTTTACCCCATATCTCCCCAATTATAAATGTAACAGTGCTTTTAGCAACCTTTTGGACCTTCAATTATTTTGAACTAGTATGGGTTATAACAGGAGGAGGACCTTACGATAGCACACAGATATTTCCTACCTACATCTATCAATCAGCCTTTCTCTGGAGAACCTTCGGTAGAGCCTCTGCCTATGCTGTCTTTGATTTTATCATGCTTGCTACCTTTGGCCTCCTCTTTGTTTGGTTAAGGAAGGTAAAATTATGATAAATTTTAAATTGAGAACCACCTTACTATACCTTGCAGTTGCCATACTGGTAATCTGGATACTTTTGCCTATAGTTTGGATGGTCTCAACAGCCTTTAAACCTCCAAAGGAACAATTCACGGCTCCACCCCTACTTTTTCCTTTAAATCCTACTTTAAGCAACTTTGAGACTATAGCAACCCCTTGGTTTATCAGAATCTTTGTTAATTCCCTCATAGTTTCTACAAGTACAACAGCTATAGTAATTGGGATGTCCTTACTTCCTTCCTATAGCTTTGCAAGGTTTAGGTTTAGACTCAGAAGACACATCTTTTATACTTTAATATTTTCCCAGATGTTTCCTTTAGCAGCTTTAATCATTCCTATCTATATGATTGTGTTTACCTTTAATCTCCTTGATACCTACTACGCTCTAGTAATTGCTAACCTTACCTTCACCGTTCCAACTTCTGTTTGGCTTATGAGAAGTTTCATCTTAGGAATACCTGTAGAGCTTGAAGAAGCTGCACTAATAGATGGTTGCAGTAAGATTAGTGCCTTTGCAAGGATAGTACTCCCACTTTTGGGACCTGGCATAGCTTCTACAACTACTTATATATTCATACTAACTTGGCAGGAATTTTTGTTTGCTCTTACTTTTATCTCACTTGATGAAATGAAGACCTTAACAGTTGGGATTTTGAGGTTCATAGGACAGTATGCCTATGCTATAGACTGGGGGGCTGTAATGGCAGCCTCAACAGTAGCTTCTGTACCAGTATTTGTTCTATTTATGCTCTTACAAAGACAACTTATAGCAGGTCTGTTAAAGGGAGCTTTAAAGACTTAAAGGTAAAGAATATGAAAAAGATAAGAGAAGAGCTTACTTTGAAATTTCTACCTCAAAATGTAGGTCTTAAGAAGAAATTGTTGTGATAAGATTTTGCTAAGACAGTTATAATTCTTAGTTAAATTTATAGATAGAGTTAGACTTATCTTTTTAAAGAGAATAAAAAGCTTTTACACACTTAGCAAACTATTAGATTTTTTGGATAATTCCATATCATATTTTTATCTCAAATAATTAGATTTTAAAATGCAGTGGTGACTTGAACTGGGACAGGTTTACAATCTTTAAAAGAATACGGGTAAATAGTGTACGCACAATATCGAAGGGGCATCTCCCCTAAAGTTCTGGGTTTTCTGGACCAAAAGCTATAAAATGATTTAAATACTAAAAATCTAATTGAGCATGATCTTTATTTATATATATAGCAAGATTTCCTTATTACTACGATATTTCTAAAACAACACCCGAATAAAATACCCCAAGTTTTAACCTTTTCTCCCATGCTCTATCATAAAGCTTATCCTAGTTTTTTCTAATAGCTTAATCATTCTATTATCTGAGGAAAGCCTTCTAGCTTTAGAACCTTAAACTTACCAATTCTATTACAAAGCTTAATAGCACTTTCTACAGCCCTTCTAGCATACTCATCTATCCTATTATAGGCTTGCTCTTCACTCATTCCTGGACCTGATATTCCAAGGGTTATAGGCTTCTCATACTTTAGGGCTATCTCAGATAAAGTATAAGCTATAGAATTGGCTATAACTTCGTCGTGTTTTGTTTCCCCTTTTATTATTGCCCCTAAGGTAGCTATAGCATCTACATCTTCCCTTTCTGCTAAGAGCTTAGCAATTAGAGGGACCTCATAGGAACCAGGAACCTTAAATATATATCTAAGCTCAGCATTCCATTTCTTTGCATATTCTTTAGCTCTTTCCATCATTTGGCTAGTTATTTCACTATTGAATTCTGAAACTATTAGGGCTAACCTTACCCTACCCAATAAATTAACCTCCTTGCTTTAAAATATCCTCAGCTTCTAAATAAACTAAACCTCTCTCCTTTGCATACTCCTTAGCTTTCTCAACCTTTAAGGATAACTTAGTTTTGCTATCCAGCATTTCACATATTACCATGGCTGGAGTAAGGTTTGCCAAATTAGCTAAGTAAATGGATAATTCTGTATGACCCTTTCTCTGAAAATCCCTTGATGAAATTAGTATAGATACGTGTCCAGGAGAGCGAAAGTTCCTCACGAACTCTGAGTAAACTTCTTCACCCCTTAAAGCCCTACTAGCCAAATTTGCTAACTCTTTTATGGTTAAAGCCCTATCTTTATCAGTTATTCCTGTGTAGGTTAATTTATGATTTAAGCTTATAGAAAAGGAAGAATAGTCTCCATAAGGATTTGGAGAGTTTGATAAAAGCTCTAAAACTGGATAATTTTTTGATGCTATTTGAAAAACATCCCTTATATAGGGCAAACCTAAAGCTTGGGCAATTTTATAATCCAAAGCTAGACATATTAAGCCACCCGCATCCCTTCTCATGGTAGCTATATGCTGAGCTCTAACCTTCTCAGCTAGTAATACCAGATCTACTTCATTTTCTCTAGAATCTCCATCATGGATAAGTAAGAATTTTCCTTCCCTTAAATGCTCTATAGCTCTTTTTAGTTTTTGATTCAATTACTAACTAGATGCTCTTTAAGGTTATTTAACCTTTACTATTTTTTAAGTGATTACTAATTTTTTAGTAGCTTCTTAACCTCTAGCTCATCTAAAAACTTTTTAACCCATTTTCCTATAACGTCCACTTCTACATTTACCTTACTTCCTACCCCTTTAAAGCCCAAAGTAGTTACCTTCAGGGTATGGGGAATCAGAGCTATCATAATGCTATTATCCTGCTCTGTTCTAGCTATAGTTAAACTTACACCGTCTAAAGCTATAGAGCCCTTTGGTATAATCATGCTTTTTACTTCCTCAGGCAAAGTAACCCAAATGTTACTTGAATCTTCAAAATCTTCCCTTCTCTTTATTACTCCTACTCCATCCACATGACCTAAAACTATATGCCCTCCTAATAGGCTGTTAAGCCTTAAGCTTCTCTCTAGGTTCACTTTATCTCCTTTTTTCAAATCTCCTAAATTAGTTCTCTGAAGAGTTTCCTTAACTAACTCAAAATATAAAACTTCTTTTTCCTTTCTAGCAACTGTTAAGCAAACTCCGTTTACAGATAGGCTCTCTCCAACTTTGACCTTTTTGTTAATTTCACTCCTTAAACCTAAGGTAAGAATATCCTTTCTTCTTTCTAGGCTTACAACCTCGGCTAAGGTTTCAACGATACCACTAAACATTGCTACTACTTATTTTAAATAAGATTTAACCTTTAAAGCCAGATAAGAAGCTAAAAGAATTTTTAATGTATCTCCAATTAAGAAGGGTAAAACCCCCACTATAAGGGAGCTAATAAAAGCATCTACAAAACTCAAGCTTGAATTAAAGATGAGCCAAAAGGTTAATTGAGTTATTCCAAATAAATATATGATACCCGTTCCAATTGCGCAGGATAAGATATTAAGTTTGTAACTTGAACCCTTGGATAAAGAACCTATCAAATAGGCACCAAATATGAAACCAATTAAATAGCCTCCGCTGGGGCTTAATAGAACCATAAATCCACCAGAAAAATTAGCAAATACAGGTAACCCTACAATTCCAATCATATAATAGATGAGCTGACTTAAAGCCCCTCCCTTAGAGCCTAATAATAATCCGGCTAAATATGTAAAAAAGGTTTGTAGAGTTATTGGTACAGGGAATAAGGGTATGCTGATCCATGCTCCTATTGCGGTTAAAGATGCAAAGGCTGAAGCTCTTGCTAAAAGCTTTATATTTGTCTCTCTCATTTTAGAGGACATTAAAGATAACGCTAATTAAACTTTTCCTATTCGTCTTCTAACTTAGGTTATAGCATAAATATTATGCTAGGATAATCTAATGAGCTAAAATGGAGTATAAATATAGGAATAAAAGCTTCATAAATTCTATAGCTTTATCAGTAACACTCATAACTTTAGCTCTTTTTATAGGAATTCAATCAGGTTTAGATTCTGATGTGAAGGTAAGAGAGGAATTCTTAAAAAGGATTGGCGAAATAAAACCTAAAGCAGAATTGATCTTTGCAAACAATTTTGGTGTTAGCTTAGCCACTTTAATCCCTTTTGCTGGGGCTGCTTTTCATCTTTTTGTGCAATATAATACAGGATTAGGAATTGGAATTTTATCTGATGTGCAAAATGTTAACCCTCTTCTGCTTATCATCTTTATATTGCCCCTTTTCTTGTTAGAATATACATCCTACACCCTAGCTTTAGCTGAAGGTGCAAATTTATCCTACCTTATAATTAGGAGAAGAGATATAAAAAACAGAATTAAAAAACACCTCTGGAAGACTATAGTAGTTATAGCCCTTCTATTAGGTATTGGTGCTATATTTGAGGCTTATTTGATAAATATATTCGTCACATGATGTCTATTTGAAATTTCTTCCAATGCTCTTGCTCAGCCTTTGGTAAGCTTGCAAGCTCTATTAGCTTAGCAAAAACCTTTCCTTTAGATACTATAAAATTAAGGGTTAAGAGCTTTTGAGGCTCTTCATCTATCCAGGTGTATAAGACTAAATTATCTTTGAACAACTTCCAAGGACCATCAGTATCACTATATCTTTTCAAGACTAAAATATCAAAGCTAAGCTGTTTTGAAGGTGATATACCTTTAGCTAGGAGTCCTGAATAGTATTTTGACATACCTTTAACTTTTATAAAATTTTAGGTTATAAGTTTTGAATAAAAAAGGTTAACAGCATACAAAAGGGAGGTAAGTGGCTATAAAGAGCCTCAAACTAAGTTTCACAGGTTTAATAATATGAAAAACTATAACCTTCTTCTTAAGCTTTAATTAGCCTTTCCTTGGTGAGATTGTACTGCTCCCAAAGTTCTTTTGGAAATCTATCTCCAAAGGTTTCAAAGAATCTTTTAACATCCTTTAACTCCTCTAACCATTCCTCTTTATCAACGTATAACAATTCTTCAATTGTTTCCTTTGTAATGCTAAGACCCTTGAGATCTAAATCTTCAATCTTTGGAATATAGCCTATAGGAGTTTCAATGGCATCAACTTCTCCATTAATTCTCTGAATTATCCACTTTAAAACTCTAATGTTTTCACTAAACCCAGGCCAGAGAAATTCTCCCTTTTTATTTCTCCTGCACCAATTGACATGAAAGATTCTTGGAGGGTTTTTGCATTTTGAACCAATTTTAAGCCAATGGTTAAAGTAATCAGCCATATTGTAGCCACAGAAGGGAAGCATGGCCATAGGGTCTCTTCTTACCACTCCCACTTTACCTACCGCAGCTTGAGTAGTTTCTGCACCCATGGAAGCTCCAACGAATACACCATGCTCCCAATTGAAGGCTTCAAATACTAAAGGTGTTAAGTTTGCTCTTCTAGCTCCAAAAATTATGGCTGAAATTGGTACTCCATTAGGGTCATCAAATTTTGAGGATAAAGAGGGACACTGAAGAGCTGGAGTTGTAAACCTTGCATTAGGATGAGCTGCCCTTTCTCCATTTGGCTTCCACTTCTCACCTTTCCAATCTATTAGTTCAGAAGGAACGTTTCCATCCATTCCTTCCCACCAGGGAGTTCCGTTAGATTTTAAGGCGACATTTGTAAAGATCGTATTTTTCTTTATGGTTTGTAACATGATTGGATTGTTCTTACTATTTACTCCTATTACAACGCCAAAGAAGCCTGCTTCAGGGTTTATGGCCCAAAGCCTTCCATCAGAGTTAATGTGAATCCAAGCTATATCATCACCCAAAGTCCAAACCTTCCATCCTTCATAAGAGGCTGGAGGCTTTAATGTAGCCAAATTTGTCTTTCCACTGGCACTTGGAAAGGCACCAGTAATATAGTTTAACCTTCCATCTGGTTCTTCAATGCCTATAATTAACATATGCTCAGCAAGCCATCCTTCCTCTCTTCCCATTACACTTGCTATCCTTAGAGCGTGACATTTTTTGCTCAAAATTGCATTTCCTCCATAATTGGAGCCTATACTCATTATCAGCCTTTCATTAGGAAAGTGACATATGAATCTTCTATTGGGATTAAGATCTCCTATTGAATGTAAACCCTTTACAAAGTTTCTTGAATTCTCTAAAAACTCTAAAGCAATATTGCCCATTCTGGTCAAAATTCTTGTTCCAACAACAACGTAAGGACTATCAGTAACCATAACTCCAGCCTGAGAATGGGGAGAATCTTTTGGACCCATAAGGTAGGGAACTATATACATGGTCCTATCTTTCATGCAACCATTAAACAGGGAAAAGAGCATCTTCTTGGCTTCATTTGTATTCATCCAGTTGTTAGTGGGTCCAGCTTCATCTTTATTATCGGTGCATATGAAGGTTAAATGTTCAGTCCTTGCTACATCGTTAGGATCACTACGATGAAGATAACAGCCTGGAAACTCCTTCTGATTCAGTTCGATTAAAATTCCTTTACTTAACATTTCAGAGATTAAGGAATTGT
Organism: Nitrososphaeria archaeon; assembly: GCA_029775995.1. GTDB lineage: Archaea > Thermoproteota > Nitrososphaeria > Nitrososphaerales > JARVJX01 > JARVJX01. Next base: position 9,102 of record JARVJX010000048.1, read on the forward strand.
ATTCTTCTTCAGAACCATTACAAAGTACTATGTCCTTTGGCTTAGTAAGAGCGATTACTTCCGCTAACCATTCCTTAAGCTCTTTATTCTTTATCTTCAAAGTCTCTAGTTTATCCATCTATCTATTAACAAATTTGCTGAAGTCCCTACTAATTAAACTTTTTGCTTAAATAGCTCGATCCTAAAATCGATAGATGGTTGCTTGAGGCCTTTAGAGTTCTATATAATTAGTTGCCTCCTAAAGCTAGCTTGTCATCATCTAGGATGATATCGTAAGATTAAAAAGCAAAGCCGATTATATAGGGGAGGAAATTGGTTACAGCTTTCGTGCTCCTAAATGTGGAATTGGGTAAAGAGGAAGAGGTGTTGAACGAGATTAAAAAGCTAAAGGAGGTTAAGGAAGCTTATAGGGTATATGGTGTATATGATACCATCTTAAAGCTTGAAGTTGAGAATGCCGATAGGCTCAAGGATATAGTAGGCTTAAGAATAAGAAAATTACCGAATATAAGATCAACCTTAACCATGTTGGCAATAGAACTATAAAAAAGGAAAAATAACATAGTCTAAGTGTACCCTTTACTATTGAAACTTATATTTAAAGCAAGCTCTAGCTATTAACTTTGCAACCCTTAGGGGCTCAGGAAGAGAACCTTGTAAAGTAAATTTATCCAAAATTCTTTTTAGCATACTCTCATCATCTATTCCTAGGGCTCTAACATAGACCTTATACTTTGTCTTTAAAGTAACCTCAACTCTATCACCTAATTTGTTGTAGAGCTTAAGCCTCTCTTCGTAATCTGTGAAAAAATGCTTCTTTATAACTTCCTGTAAACCCTTAGAGGGTTTAAAGGTTATAACGATTAAGGGTCTTTTAGTTCTCTGGTAAACCTCTTCAATATCCACAATATTGTAAAGGCTTATTACTGCTCCATCCAACATCGTTAAGTTAATGTCGTTTCTGTTGAGGGAATTGTATAGCTGTATAATGGCCTGCGTGGAATCATAACCTTCTAATTTTGTAGATGTAATAGCTAAACCATCTACTATTAAATCACTCCTCATGACCAATCCAACAAGGGTAGATTTATCAGCTTTAGCCTTTGAGAAACTTTCAGCTATGCCTAAGGCTCTTAATCCTTTCTTCTCTATTCTTAAACCCAAAGATTAGCTAACCCTTGCCTCTTTACTGCTTTCTACCATCTTCTTTGTGCTATTTATAGCTTCGATAACCTCTTTTCTATCTATGGATACTTTTGTTAGGAGCTTTAACCTAAGATTATTTATGTTATAGGATGCTTTAGCAAAATCAACCTTTATACCGTTCTTTTCAATTAAAAAGGCCATATCAGCTATATTTACATGCTTTAGACTAATGGATAATTTTGATAAAAGCTGAGAAAATACATCTGCTAAAGCCTCTATGCAGTACTCTACAGCTCTTAAACTTTCATTGTTAGCTAAAGCTTCTTGAGCCTTATTTATCTTCAGCATAGCATCATAAGTATCAGCAGAGTAAAAATATTCCTTCTTTTCAGTCGTCATACCATAAACTTTAAAATAGCTATATTAATAAGTTATTCGTTAGCAAATTATGCTTAATAGGTATCTAATTAAAGTCTTATCTAAATTGAAAGAAGATACTTTAAGCTTAGAAGATCTAACTTCTAATCTAAATTTACCTCCTGAAAGGTTGAAGGAGGTTACAAAGTACTTGGAAAGTATAGATTCAATTAAAATTCAGAAAGACATGGTAAAAGTTAGAAAAGGGGCAAGGGTAAAGCTAGCTTTTTCTTTATTAGAGCAAGGGTTTGCTTTAGAAGATGTAGTGAAAGAACTGGATTGGGAGGATTTTGAAGAATTTTCGTCAAACTTAATGAGAAAACTTGATTTTAAAGTTAGAAAAAGATTTATCCTTAGAAAGCCAAAAAGAGAAATTGATTTAATAGCTGAAAAGGAAAATTATGTTTTGGCTATAGATTGTAAGAGTTGGAAGAAAGCCCCTTATCTAAGCAGATTTGTAAAGGCTATAGAAGACCAAAGGGAAAGGTGTGAAAGGCTATCTAAAGAAGCTAATTTTAAAGAGAAAAGAATATTCCCTATCATATTATCTCTATACGAAGCTGAGGTAAATTTAGTTAAAGGAGTTCCTTTGGTTCCTCTCTATAAGCTAAGAAGTTTTTTGCTAGAGTTTGAGGGTTATACAGATAAGTTGCTCTCCTTTAAAAGCTGATCAGGAATTTTAGCATATTCTATCTTTGATGCCTTAATGTAGGAATCTAAGTTTTCTAAAACTTTTAGAGGTTTAGCTTTATCTACCGAAAAGATTTCTACCTCTTCATCCTTTAAAGGTAGTGAGACAAGCAAGGACTTATAATGTAAAGAAAAGGGTGCTCTAACATCTCCAAAGGGCTTCAAAGATGAGTAATCCACCAATATCTGAGAGCTCCTTAATTCTTTATGGGCTACTTCTGATGTTGTTATATCTTGATTCTCTTTAATAAAGGGGAATTTTGTTTGAATTTGCCTTTTCCTTTCCTTTAACTTAGCCTCTAAGAGCTTTTGTAAAAATATCGCTAAATTCCTAAAGAGCTTAAATACATCTCCCTTTAGCTCATCAGTTAGTATATGGCTCCATATCTGAAAGCCTCTCGATCCACTGAATTTTATAATTGAGGGTAAAGAATACTCCTTTAGCAAGTCCTTTAACTCTAAGCTAACAAACTTTAAAAGCTCAAAACCTTCTTTATGGGCTAATAAATCCTTTCCTGCATCTAAATCTAAAACAAAGATATCAGGTCTATCTGCATTTAACTTATGAACATAGGGTATGAAATCTATACAATGGTCAAAGACCATTTCCATAAGCTTCTCCTCTGTTTCAATGGTTAGGAAAAGGGGCTTTGGTCTATATTTAACATACCTTACAAAGATGGGTTCTATCTCCCTAATAGGATCTCTTTTCCCAGAAAAGATCTTCACAGCTGAAATAGCTCTTCCTCTTAAGAAAGGCAATATATGAGGAGAAAGCTTTAGATAATATTTTTTAGCTAACCAAACTGCTGAATAGGACCTATTTATCTCTTCAAACCTTTCATTAATCAGTCTTGATACCCACTCATCTAGAGGTGCTTTGGCGTAAAATAATCCCTTGCTCTCATAAATGTAATTAAAGTCTAAAAGCTTCTTTAAAGATGCTTCAACCTCTTTTTCAGTTATTTTTCTCTTCTCAAGAAATTCAACATCCCTATGAACCTTCTCAAAGATATGATCAAAGCTTACACCCTTTCCCTCCTCTTTTATGGATAGGAGCAAGGCTATCCTATCTTCTAAGCTGACATTACCCACAAAGAAGATAAAAATAAAGGGGTAAAAATTCTTTTAGGTTTCCTTTCCATGGGCTTCTTCATCTCCCTTTCTGCATTTAAAATGGCAGCTATGTTCCATACTCAAAGCATCTTACTTGATGGTTACTCAGGTTAATATTGTATGGTATTGCCCTTTCCAACCTTTATGGTGTTTAAGCCTAAATTCCTACTAAACTGAAGAGATTTCTTGCTACAAATAAGGGATTGTCAAGATAAGCCCAACTAATCTCTAGATTATAGAGCCCTATGAACACACTTAAGAATTTAGTCATCGATGATATGGATGCTCTAAAGGGGAAGCTATTATAAAGGGCTTTAAGCCTCCTC
>JARVJX010000049.1 GCA_029775995.1 Nitrososphaeria archaeon
AGGCATAGCTATGTATACAGGTGGATAGCTTAATCAGCCTTCTCATAAAGGGTAGATTAGGAGAATACGTAAGCTAAGAAGCTTCGTAACATGATCCAAGAAGTTAGGCTGAAGGTCTTACATACAAAGGGCTCATCAGGAGAATGCCAATTAGGGAAGCATGGTAACTATCCAGTTATGTATCAACCCAGAAATTAGAGTAAAGATTATAAATAAGGCTTAGGGATTTTTAAAGTATGAACCTTGTAGAAAGATTACTTATCTCTTCTAAACATGAGGAACCTGATAAAGTTCCCTTTGTTCCCTTAGCTTATTCCTTGCTCTTAAAGAGTTATGCTTGTGTTAGAGAGGCAAGTTACTATGAAGATTTATCTTTACAGCTTAAGTGTAAGCTTGCATTTATAGATAGATTCCCTGAAATTATTTGCCCTTGGGGTTCAGATTTTGTATTTCCAGAAGTTGGTGGAGTAGGGCTAATTCCAACAGCCTTTGGAGGGAGAATAACCTGGATAGCTGATGCCCCACCCTGGGTTAGTGAATATCCTATTAAGAATGTAGAGGATATTGAAAGAATAATATCATTAGGTATCCCAGACCCTAAAAAGATAGGGATATCAGCCCATTTCCTTGAAGCCTTAAGATATTTTTACGATTGGTTTCCAAAAGATGTTAGAAAAAGATATGAGTATATAGATGGCAATGTGGGAGAGAGCTTGCTTATAGAGGGAGCTATGCTAAGCATGGGTTATGATAAATTTTTTGTATTTATGTTCCAATACCCAAAGGAATTACATAGATTTTTAGATTTGGTAACAAAATGGTTTCTAGAGTTTTATCGTAATGTTGAAGAAATAACAGGTGAGCCTAAGTATGTTTATATGCCTGATCATAGCCCCTCTTTTGTAAGTAAAGATCAGTTCCTTGAATTTATTCTTCCCTATATGAATAGGGTCTGGGATCACTATCAGGGAGTTTTAAAGAGGGGAGGACTAAGAATATGGCATAATGAAGGGAAAGTAAGTCATATGTTAGATGCCATAGATAAAATAAACGCTGAAGTTTGGCAGTTTGGAGCCTTTGAAGACCCTGTGGCTTGTAAAAAGAATACACACTTTTGCCTAATGGGTAATTTACATCCTCCTGGCATTTTATTAAAAGGAACCCCAAAAGAAGTTTTTGAGTATACTAAGGAGCTTATCTTTAAGGTAGGGGGAGGAGGAGGATTATGGGTATCATCAGGAGGAGGAATAGCTCCAGATACACCCTTTGAGAATCTTGAAGCGGTATTAAAGGCGATAGAAGAATTTGGAAGATATCCCCTTAAACAATTTAGTAGAAAATAAAAATAAATTCAATTTTCCGCAAAGTAAAAATTTGATTTATCTATAGAAGCTTAGATGGAGCTATTTCAACTATTTTTAGTGGTGGTTTTTGTAACCCTTTCAGGAGCTTTAGCCCCTGGGCCTCTTTTCTTCTATACTTTATTAGAAGGGACAAAAAGTGGGACAAGGGGAGGATTATTCATATCCATAGGTCACACTTTATTTGAGTTTCCTTACATTATGGTTTTAGCCCTTGGATTACAGAGCATTTTTAAAGAGCCTTTAGCTAGGCAAATAATTTCTTTTTTAGGAGGTGGTGTGCTCATAATCTTTGGATTAATACAATTATACTCTTCCTTAACTAAAAGGAGATGGGAGAGTAATTTGAGGGAAAAGAAAATATTGAAAAGTTCTATGCTTATGGGATTTTTATTTACAGGCCTTAATCCTTTCTTTCTTTTATGGTGGGTAAGTGTGGGATCAAAACTAATCCTAGATGCTCTCATCTTGGCTTCTATAGTAGGGGTTATCACCATGTATCTCTTTCACATATGGATAGATTATGCCTTTTTGATCTTATCAGCCCATCTGGCTAAAAAAGGTGTGAATATTTTAGGATTAAAGGCCTATCCTGCTCTTCTGATATCTTTCTCCTTAATTTTAATTTTCTTTGGTCTTTACTTTATTCTCTCTTGAATAGGTTATTAAAGAAAAAAACCTATACTCTTTGATGAGGATTTTACTGGTAACAGGGCAGTTAGCCAAGGAAACAGTTAGAGAGTATTCGAAGGATTTCGATAATGTGAGTGTTATGGATCTTCCTATAGCTGTGGCATCCTTAATGAAGCCTAGCTATATCATAAGGCAACTGAAATCTAGGGAGATTAAAGGCTATGACGTAATTCTTACTTCTGGGTTGATAGAAGGAGATTTAAAGGAGGTAGAGAAGGAATTGGGGATAAAAACCTATAAAGGCTCAAAGCATGCATCAGACATACCCCTATTGTTACAGTATCTTGAAAAGATAGAGCTATCATCAAAGATAGCTGCTGATGAGCTCATAAAAGAGGAGCTTAAAAGGAGAGCTTTGGAAGAAATAGAAGAAGTTGAAAGAAAAAGCGAAGAGTTAGTAAAGAAAGAGGGAAACTTTAAAATTGAAGGTTTAGCCCTGGGCAAGGATTTCCCCATTAGAATAATGGCTGAGATAGTGGATGCTCCAAAACTTACTGATGAAGAGCTTAAAAGGAGAGCTTTATATTACTACAACTCTGGGGCAAGGATAATAGATATAGGTATGATTGCCAATGAGGAGAGAATTAACGATGCCTATAGATGTGTAAAAGCAGTAAAGCAGGTAATTGACTGTCCTATAAGTATAGATTCCATGAATCCTGAAGAAATAAAGAAAGGAATTGAAGCTGGAGCAAGTATAGTTTTGAGCTTGGATGGAGGTAATGCTGAGAAGTTATCAAGTTTAGCCGATAGGGCTTGGTTTGTGGTTATACCTACCAATTTCGATAAAAATTATTTCCCTAAAGGCCTAGAGGAGAGGGTAAAAGCCCTAGAGGATAATGTTAGATTAGCTAAATCCCTAGGTTTTAAGAAGATTTTAGCAGACCTTATTTTGGATCCTTTCTTCAGTCCCAACTTTACTGAATCCCTCATCTCTTATCATTTATTTTCAAAGAGAAATCCTAATATACCTTTGCTAATGGGAGTAGGAAATTTAACGGAGCTAACAGATACCGATACCTTAGGAATGAATGTAATTTTAGCTGGCTCTGCAACGGAACTTAACATATCCATCATATTAACTACAGAAGTTAGCGATAGAAATAAAGGAAGTGTAAGAGAACTTTGCCAAGCAAGTAGGATGATGTTCTTAGCTAAGAAAAGAAGGACTACACCAAAGGGCTTAGGCATAGATATGATTTTTATAAAGGATAAAAAACTGAAGGATGAATCCTATCCTAGAAAGTTAGAGAAGGAAATAGAAGTGATTCACACCAATGGGAAAGAGGAGTATTATAAAGCTGACCCAAAAGGCTGCTTTAGGTTTTATGTAGATAGGGAAAAGGAAGAAATAATTGCGATTCATTATCCAACCTATAAGTTGGATAAACCAGCTTTGATAATTAAAGGAAAAAGGGCTTTAGATATTTACAGAGAGATAGTTAAAAGGAATTTGGTGAGCACTTTAGACCACTCAGCCTATTTAGGAGCAGAGTTACAAAAAGCAGAAATATCTTTAAAGTTAGGTAAGAGCTACATTCAAGATTCTCCTTTGTTCTGAAAATAGCTAAGGACTTTTTCTTTTGTTAATTTCATAGCATCATGAATAAACTTTGTTGAAGGTAGGCTTCCAATAAAAAGGCTTATCCCAATTTTCTTAAGCTCTTCCATCTTTTCCAAACAATCCTCAGGTTTACCAGTAACAGAAAAATTCTCAATCATATCGTCTTTAACACTCTTTCTTATGAGCTCTAAATCTCTGCTTTCTATAGCCTTTAAAACCCTTTCTTTATCTTCTATCCTAATACCATGTTTTTGTAAAACGTAATCGTTACATCCTGCCACTACTGTTCCAACTATGGGGGCTATAATTCTTTTAGCTTCCTCATAGCTATTAGCTACAGAGTAAGGACTAATGGTACCATATTCAAACCCAAATTCTAAACTTCTTCTTTCTTTAAGGGCCAAATTCACAGTTTCAATGGCTTCTGAGCAGTAATTGACATTAGAGGAATTTATCAAAACACCATCTCCCATTTCTCCAGCTAACTTTAGCATTAATTTACCTTGGGCCCCTATAAAAAGTGGTATATTTCCGATCGTTGTAAAGTTAGATTTAAAGTTCTTTAGCTTAAAGATTTTTCCCTCGTATTCCCTTAAGCCCTTTAAATAGGCTCTGATAAGCCCAAAAGACTCCCTAACATAAGTTAAAGGTCTTTCCCTTTTAATTCCAATACTCTTTAAAGCCTCTTCATCTCCAGCCCCTATTCCACATATCACTCTATTTTTTGCTATTTCATCTAAAGTGGCTAAGTTTTGGGCAATTAAAGCTGGATGGTTTGAGTAAGGATTTGTTATTCCGCTACCAATTTTTATCTTCTTAGTATTCAAGGCTAAAGCACTTAAACAGACCCATAAAGCTCTATTCTTTACATGGTCACTTATTAACACACAATAAAAATCATAGGCTTCAGCCCTCTTACCAATAAGGATTATCTCATCTAATTTGCTCATAGGTATTACATCTAAGCCTATCTTCATAATCTCAGATTATGTTACATGGTAATTTAAAAAGTTCAAAGAATAAAACTAAACTATCTTTAATGTTTCAATTAGACCTACTTGATAATACCTTAAAATTCAAAATTTTTCATTTTAAGCTTATTTAAGTTATTCTTCCTCCTCTAGTAAGTTTCCTTAAATCCAACCACTTCTTTTCTTCCCCTTTCTTAATTATACCTTCCTCTATTAGTATTTCTATTATGCTCTTATCCTTTTCCAAAGCCTTCTTAGCTATTAAGGCAGCTTTATCATAGCCTATCTTTGGAGCTATAGTAGTGATTAAAGCTAAACTCCTTTCAGCATATCTTCTACAAACTTCTTCATTGGCAATTATACCTTTAATGCACTTATTAGCTAAATCTCTACATGAGTTAGCTGAAATCTTTATGGATTGAATTAAACAGTAGGCAATTATGGGCATCATGGTATTTAGCTCCAAATTCCCATTTTGAGCTGAAATAGCTATAGTTAAATCGTTACCTATAATATAGGCTGAAGCCATGTTTACAGCTTCAGGTATAACAGGATTAACCTTAGCTGGCATAATGCTTGAGCCTGGTTGTAAAGCTGGTAAAATTATTTCATTGAACCCAGTTCTTGGACCTGAATATAATAGTCTTAAATCGTTAGAAATCTTCATTAAGCTAACGGCTAACCCTTTTAAAGCTGAGCTAACTTCAACACAGGCATCTTTTCCTTGCATGGATTCAAAGGTATTTTCAGCCTTTCTAAAGTTTAATTTAGTGAACCTATTTATTTCTTCTATGGCTAATTCAGAAAAACCTTCAGGGGCATTTAATCCTGTTCCTAAAGCTGTTCCTCCCAATGGTAATTCTATCAAAGATTCTTTAGCCCTATTTACCCTTATTATATGATGCTGTATCATGCTTGCATAACCACTAAATTCCTGGCCTAAGGTAATAGGTACTGCATCTTGCAAATGAGTTCTACCAGCCTTTACCACATTCTTAAACTCTTCACTCTTGGCTCTTAGGGAATCGTATAGTAGCTTCATAGAAGGTATCAATTCTCTTTCTATTAGCTCTAAACTTGCTATATGAATAGCCGATGGGAAAACATCGTTGGTAGATTGGGACATATTCACATGGTCATTAGGGTGAACTAAGGATTTATCCCCCCTCTTACCTCCTAAGATTTCTATGGCCCTGTTAGCTATGACCTCATTTGCATTCATATTTGTAGAAGTTCCAGAGCCACTTTGGAAAACATCTACTACAAACTCATCATAAAACTTACCATCAATTAGTTCCTCACAGGCTTTAATTATGGCTTTTCCTATTTTTTCATTTAAAAAGCCTAAACTAATATTGGCCTTTGCACAGGCTAACTTAACTATCCCCAAAGCTCTAATAAATTCCTTAGGAAGCTTTAAATCAGATATTTCAAAGTTTCCCTTTGCCCTCTCAGTTTGGGCTCCATAGTAAGCATCTTTAGGAACTTTAACCTCTCCTAACGTATCTCTCTCAATTCTATATTCTCTTCCCATACCATTAATCATAAGCCTGCCCTATGTAAATCTTAAGGGAATCATACAACCAAAATATTTTAGCAGAGATAGGGAAAAATAGGAATTGCTATCTTCTTAGAGCTAAGAAGGTATTAATAGGCCTGTAGTGTACATCGCTGCAAAACCTAAAAATAATCCAAGAAGGTTTCTCCTATTTGATAGCTCAAGAATAAAATTGCCTCTCTCTGAAAGAAAGAGAAATACTTCATACACTACTTGAAATATGGCTCCTGCTCCTATTGATAAGAAGATAAGAGCCCACAAATCTGATAAGGTGAATCCTCCTATTAAGGTTCCAAAAATGGTTGGTGCCCCTGCCAATAAACCTAAATAAGCTATGTGCCTTATAGCTATACCTCTTTTGAGGGGGGCGATAATGGCTATTCCTTCGGTAACATTATGGATGGTAAAGCCAAGGATTAAAAAAGCTCCTAGGGCTACCTCTCCAATGGCATAAGCTGCACCTATGGATAATCCTTCACCCATATTGTGTAATCCTATTCCTAGAGCTATAAAATAAGCCAACAGAAGATCCCTTCGAATAGGAGATTCACTACTCTTAGAGCTAAGAGCCGATACTCCTACAGCATTTAACCCTAGAAAGCTAAGTATTAGAGCTATAGCTATTAAAATTGCTCCATTAAAGGCATCAGGTAAGCGAAGGGAAATATCCAAGGCTTCTTCTAGGGCATCTATTCCTAAAAAATTAGCATTCCAGCTGTAAAGCTTAAAAGAAATCTAAACCATCTTGAGCTAATTCCTCTAAGAAAGGGAAACCATCCCTCGCCTAGAAAAACGGGTATTATACCTACATAAACTCCTATGAGGATATAAGTGTAAGCCTGCTCAAAGGTAAAGGGAGGTGTTAAAATAGCGGCTTCGATTTCCTTCTTAAATTTAAAACCATTCGATGTTATAATAGTTAAGGTAAGAGGCTCTCCCTCTACCCAAGGATAAGGAATTGTTAAAATTGCTCTACCAAGTCTTGGGATCACATTACTGGGCTCAATAAAGCCTCCCCAAATGGCATCGTTTACCAAAACCTGAGCAACTTCAACATCATTAGGCCCACTGTTAAGCAAAGTAACTACAAGCTCCTCTGGGTTAAGCACAATTCTCTCAATATTAATTCTTTCAATAGGTAAGGTAGTGGTCGGAGCCTGTATAGCAAATCCAGTAGCTATTAAATAAACAACAAGAAAGAGAAGTATTAATGGTATTAAACTGCTAATTATTCTTAACCATTTATGATTTTCTTTTGATATAGCTCTCTTCAAATCCTAAACTACTCAAAAACTTCAAACATACCTATCCAACCACGCTCGGCAAATTCGCTCTGATGGGCATGAAAGAGAAATCTTCCTGGATATTTGTAGGAAAACTCCATAATCCCTCTTTGCCCTTGGCAAAGCATTACAGTATCGGTATATTCAGAAGGTGTTAGAGAAGTTCCATTGGGATACCACCAGAACATATTTGCATGTAAATGAAAGGAGTTTATAAGGTCAAACTCAGTCATATTAACTAAATAAATTCTAATTAGCTCTCCCAATTTAATTCTTATGGGATAATCCATGTAATAATTGGCTATACCATTTACAGTATAGAATTCGTTTTCACCATCAAAATCTACATCAAACCCATTCATTACCATGACCATTTCTTTAGCCTTAGGTCTAGGCTCCTTAGGGTCTATGATTAAAGTTCCATAAAGGCCCTTAGCTATATGCTTCGTTATAGGCATCGTATGACAATGGTAAGGGAAGACCCCAAAGGGTTCAGCTTTAAATTCATAAGTATAACCTTTTCCTGGCTCTATAATTTCAAAAACTCCATCCATGTTAGCAGGGTGTATTCCATGGAAATGAATGGTATGAGGATGTATATCGCCATTTAAAAATTTTATTCTTATGGTCTCTCCTTCAACACATCTAAGGGTAGGTCCAGGGACTGTTCCATTAAAAGTCCAGGCTGGAAAAGATACCTTAGATGCTACTTCTATAAAGCTAGGGTAAGATGATAAAGTGAATTCTCTTACCCTTTTACCATTAGAATCAATTACCTTGCCTAAATCAAAGTGAGTTAGAAAGCTCATAGGATTCATTACCTTTGGTGATTGTGAATAAGGAGCCTTAACCCTAGGAGAAGGGTTATTTACCGATTTGCTGGCAGAATTTAGAGGATGAAACCCGTGGGCAGGAACTGAACCAATGGCTACAAGAGAATTAGAACGAATGGGCATAGGAAAATGATTCTCATGAGCTTCAACTTTTTTAGTAATTAAGGAACCTAAACCAATGGAAAGTCCAAAGACACCCATAGCCTTAATAAAATCACGCCTTCTGCCTACTTTCTCTGTTTTTTCCTTCATCAAATTTGATGCAGTCCCTTTCTATTTAAATTTATCTTTGTTAACATTGTTAACATAAATTAAAAATTTTTCATAATATTACATTTTTTTCAAAATAAAAAAATTAGCATCGATACTTTTTGAAAGGAATAGATTTACAACGTTGTACTAATTAACTTCTCTCAAATTAGTAGAGTTAGATAACCTAGAAACTAAAAAGAGAGATACTATGACCAATAAGGCTGAAAAGCTTAAACCGTGAATAAAGGAGCCTGTTAAATCTCTAATTAAGCCTGTAGACCATGGTGCTATTACAGAACCTATAAAGTTAAAGGCATTAAGTAAGCCATAGGCTAAACCTCTTAACTCAGAGGGTACCCTTTCAGCTAAATAAGCGAATATGGGGGACCAGCATCCCCACATAAAGAAACCTGTGAAGAATATACCAATGATTAAAGTCCAAAGGGGCCATTTAAAGCTTAAAATAAGAGTTAAGAAAAATAGCATTATAACCAGAAGGCTCATATATAAAAGGGTCACATACTTTCTCCCCTTACCTCTCTGCATCACTCTATCCGATAAAGATCCTGATAAAGCCATTCCAAAGATAGAAAATCCAAATACCGATGTGTAAGCGGATGCAAGACCTAAATCCTTTTCGCCCAACTCTAGGAACATGATGGGAGCCCAAGTAGCTAAGACCCATTGAGTATAAATAGGAGATATGCCTGCTAAGTAAATAATCCATAGGTTTTTATCCTTAAGTAAAATCCATTTACTAAGGCTTTGGGTTTTTGAATTGTAATCTTTTTTACTTGGCTCCTTAATGAGCGAAAGAAACAAAATTATAGTTACCAGTGAGGGAATGGAATATATTAAAAAAAGATTTCTCCATCCTAAGAGCTCAGCCAAGAATCCTCCAAATATTACCGATATGCCAAAGCCAAGACCTAAACCTGTAAAGCTAAGCCCTAATCCTAAACCCAACTTATCTTTAGGAGTATAATGAGCTATTAAAGATCTATCATTACTGAAATAGGTTCCTTGGCCTATACCCGTTAAAAGCCTTAGAAAGAAGATCTGCCAAAAGGAATTGGATAAACTAATCAGAAAGGTGGATAAAGTCCAGATTAAACCCCCAAGGCTTAAGATCAATTTTCTTCCAAATCTATCTCCTAAATAACCAGCCAAAGGTTGCATACTTGTATAAGCAAAAAAGAAGGAAGAGGCTAAGAAGCCTCCTTGAGCGTAATTCAGATTCAGTTCATTCATAATGAGAGGTAAAGCAGGGGTTAGGGCAATTCTACTTATATAAATCGATATCCAACCGTAAAGGATGATTGTCCATACCCAATGGTAATACCTTACCATAAAGAGCCTTACGAGGGCTTCTTTTTATATTTTAAAAACTAGGATTTCCACCTCACCATCTAACTTAGCTTTGTATATAGAACTTAACTTCAAATTAAATAATCCTACCTCAAGAACCCCTGTTATAGCCTTAATCTTTTTCTCCAATTCTTTAGCATCTTTAATCTCACCGAAATTGGTATCGAAGATGAAATTACCGTTATCTGTTATGTAAGGATAGCCCTTTTCTAAGAGTCTTAAACTTGGCTTACCATCAATTTTAATTAAAGCCTCCTCCACATAATTCTTTGAAAAAGGGATAAATTCTACAGGAACTGGTTTATTCAATCTTTTGCTAAACTTTTGCTCATCAGCTATGATTATTCTTTCCTTAGCCTTTAACATGAGAAGCTTTTCCTTAAACAAAGCGCCTCCGTAACCTTTGATCATGCTATATTCTTCGCTAATTTGATCGGCCCCATCAACATGAAGATCTATCTTCTTTGGAAGCTGAGATAAGACTTCCAAGTCCATTTCTTCAGCTATAAGCTGAATCTGCCAAGAAGAGCAAACTACCTTTAAATTATAACCCTTAAGCCTTTTAACAAACCTAGCTACCGATGAGCCGCTCCCTAAGCCCACTATTATATTTGGTTTTACCTTCTCCAATAAAAGTTCAGAAGCCTTCTCTAAGGCTTCCTCCAATTTACCTTTCAATATCTATCCGCTCTAACCTTGCCAATGCTTCATAAATCTCATCGGTTAAAGTCTTAGTAGAAGGTTTCTTCTCTCTACTAACCTTTGCGATAGGTTTCTCCTCTTGAGGCTTTTCTTTGATCTCTTCAACCTTCTCCACTTCAAGCTTTAATTGAGGTAATTTACCCAGTTTTAATCTTGTTTCTTCAAGCTTTCTTTCTATCTTTGAAAGTTTTTGCTCAAATAAATTAATAATTTGTTCCCTTAAACCTTCAAGTTCCCCTACTTGTATTATAAGCTCCACATCGCTTAATTTATCCTCAATATTCCTTAGCTGCTCTTTATACTTTGAAGCTAAACTTTCCCTCTCCTCCTTACTTATTTTCCCTTCAGCCTCTGCTTCATATAATGTAGTTAAAGCATGGCTCAAAATTTCTTTTTCAAGTAAAAGGGCCTTTAATTCTCTATTAGCTTTATCAACCTCTAACCTACTGAGAATTCTACCATGTTCACCTTTCCTTTCAATACTTACCTCTTTTTTCATGCTCCTATCAGCTTTGAAAACAACTCTTGAAAGGAGGGCAAATACACCTAAGCCTAAGGCAATCCCTAAAGCTAAGCTCTCTAATTCAGGGAAAACCATTTTACCCTACCTGTAAGGCATCCAAGAGTATTTTCTAACCTTTTTACTCTCCCCAAAGCCACAGTGAGAGCATCTCTTTTTTCTAACATGGTAAGAATGGTTACCACACCTTCTACACCTTATATGAGTCTTCCCTTTACTCATTTTACCAAAAGAACTTGTCCCCTTTGTCAATTTTCCATCACCCTTACTTAGAGGGAGATATTATTATTATATTATCTCCCCTCACCACTATAGTTCCTAAAGTGGCTATTTCTCCATTTTCATTAATTTCTTCAGAATTTTCTAAGAGGAGGTTCATGTGCTGATCAAAGCCCTGTAATTGTCCTCTTATGACCTTACCTCCCTTTAGCTTTATTAGGACTATCTTACCTAAGCTGTCATCCAGTACCTTAATGGTCATATCAGTGGACATGCTTATTTCCTTCTTCTCTAAGAGGTTAATATTTAAGTATATAAATCTAATTTTATATAGAGCTTAAACCCTTTCTTAATAGTTGGAAATACAGACTTTATCTAAGAGAGAAAGTCAGAATCTTATAGAAAAAATAACGGCTAGATGGGGAATTTCCTTAGAGAAGATTAAGAATATAAGAATGATAAAGATAGATAAGATCAAGGTGATTGAGCTAGGCAATCATACTACTTTAGAGATTGATAACCTGATAATTCCAGCTTTAACTAATGAGGAATTGCTAAAGAAATTTACTTCAGTTACAGTTGATACAGGAGCTGTTAAACCCATTTGCAATGGGGCGAATTTGATGAGACCAGGTATAAAGAGTTTTGAAGGAGAATTTAAAAAGGGGGATATAGTGGGAATTAAAGAAGAAAGATACAATAAACATATTGCTATAGGCTTAGCCCTAATAGATAAAGAGAAAGCAGAAAAATTAGATAAGGGTACTATATTAGAAAATCTTCACTATGTAGGGGATAAAGCTTGGGAAATCTTAAAAGAACTAAAGTTAAAAGGAATAATTAAATGATGCTAGATTTTTAAAGCTTAGCCTTAGCTTTTCTATAGCAAAAGGTAAAGCAGAAGTTAGAAGATTCCTTCCTATTTTGCAAGCAAAATCTATTGAGCAAGAGAAAGCTAAAAGGAAAAACTAAAGAATCTTGACAAGACCATGTAAAGAATTCTGGGTTGGTGCATAACTGGATAGTTACCATGCTTCCCTAATTGGCATTCTTCTGATGGGCCCTTTGTATGTAAGACCTTCAGCCTAACTTCTTGGATCA
>JARVJX010000004.1 GCA_029775995.1 Nitrososphaeria archaeon
AACTCCATACATCAAGCCGAAGAAGAACTCGAAGGTGAAGGCAAAAGGCTCACAAATGGAGGAGCATGATCAAGCTATACAGAGAGAATAAAGATGAGTTCAACAAGCATCACCATCAACCCAGAGTAGAATCCGTATACTCGGTTCTGAAGAGGGTATTAGGCAATGCCCTATCATCAAGAAGGAGGAGAAGCCAGAGAAACGAGCTCTACCTAAGGGTCATCAACTAAACATAGGAATAGCCAACATTACATCCATAAAGGAGACTGTGAAGTAGCTTTTCTGCCACAGCCACTCAAAACTAAAATTATAAATAGTTAAGAGCTTAAAATATTTTATATTTTAAAGTTCTTAAGGAAGTATTGCTTCTTGAAATTGATGATAAAATCGGGAGTTTACAAAAAAGGTTCTATTAACTTTCTTGATGTTTATAGTGAAGTGTTAAGCTCTTTGCCAAGGGAAGCAGGTTCAATTTTATCCTTTATAGGAGTTACAAGGGCTTTAGGCTTAGAGAATAAAGAAGTAAAGAAGCTTGTGATGGAAAGCTATGAAGATGTGGCTAATCAGGTAATAAATGAAATATGTAGAGATGTAGAAAGAAAATATAAAGCTTTATTTGTGGGAATTTACCATTTAGTTGGGGAATTTGATATAGGGGAGCCTTTGGTTTTTGTTATAGTTGTATCTAAGAATAGAAAAGAGGGTTTTGAGGCCATAAAAGAGGCTATAGAGAGATACAAATCGGAACCAGCTTTATGGAAGAAAGAAGTTTATATAAATGGTAGCTATGAGTGGATAAGCCATGCCTAAGGATTTTGAACTATATTTTATAGTATAGAATACACTTCCAAACTTGCTTTTATTCAAGTAAAGATATTGTTTGAATCGAACTATAGTAGGATTGAAAGCTTAAGGTCTCTCATGCCTATGAAGAAGTATTTGAAGTTTGAATCGAACTATAGTAGGATTGAAAGATCTATATTATCTTTGGTGATGTCAAAGAGAGGGTTCTGTTAACTTCATGTCCATGAGTTAACTTCCACCCAATCAGCTGATTGCTTCACGCAACACCATCGCTCCCATTGCTGAGCCTTCATATGACCTGCGAACCACACAGGCCTCTTTGAACCGAGACAACAAGTTTATAGCTGCATTCAAGTCTCGGTCGTGCTGGACTCCACAGTTGGGACATATCCAGCACTTTTCAACAGTGAGGGCTTTGTTGATGAAACCACATTGAGAACAAGTCTTTGATGTATTTGATGCCCTCACATAATAAACAGGCACTCCTTCCCATCTTGCTTTGTAATCTATCTGCCTTTGTAATTCATGAAAGCTCCATCTATGTAACCTTCCCCTCATCCTTCTACCTTCACCATTACCTCTTCTATGGCTTTTGAGAATGTGAGTAAGCCTTTCCAATATAATCCCAGCCTTCATAGCTTTAGCTCTCTCTACAATTGCCTTAGATGCTTTATGAAGGGATTGGATTACACGCCTACGCTCTCTCCATCCATACTTTGAAAGCAATCTTTGTTTTATCCTTCTGTCTCTATGAGTATCTTTAGCTATGCTTGCCCTTAGCTTACTGTATTGAAACTTCATGTTAGCTATCTTTGATAAATCTACCTTCTCCCCATCACTTGATACTACGCTCTTCTCATTTATATCATAAGCGACCATTCTCAGAGGCTCCATCAAAAAGCTCTCTTTAGAGAACGCTACGATAACTGTGCTCGGAGTTATCGTGATGGAGCCTCTCTTGAGGTTCTCATCTCTTAAGAGTGATAACTGATATTCTCCACCCTTTAAAGGTATCAGCATAAATTCTCTCGGCTTTACAGGTATCTTTAATAGCATATAATTTAGCTGATAGGTTTGATTATCAAGCTTCATGAATAAATGTTTGGCATAGGGTCTCTTCTTCCACCTTCTATTTCTCAACATAGAGAAGGCACATTCACAAGCATTTAAAATATAATGGGTATGTAATCCATAGCGTCTTTTGAAGTAATCATAGACCATAGTGATGAGTTGAAACCTATTCTTAGCTTTTCTCTCAAACCCTATCCTAATAGCTTCATTCACCATATCTCTGAAGGTTTCTAATAGCTGAAGTAGCTTATCTGTAGGTTGAATCTGAAATTGAACCGTTGTGGGATTCATAGACTTTCATCCCTTCCCCCTCACCTCTATAGGGATTCATTGAGGGCCTTCGCCGCCAACGGTAAAGGACGGCACATGGAGAGTCTTAGACAGGCCCCTTCGGCTTATTGATTTCGCCACATATCGGGCATGTCCTGGACTTAGCATCAACCCTTTCAGGAGTGCTATGAACGTCTATAAAAATCTTTCTCTTTGGGAACTGCTGTACTACCCCTTTAACTCCGAACACAGTTGATAATAGCCTAGGAAGCATATAAATATTAATCTCATGAACATAAAGTTAACAGAACCAAAGAGAGAAAGGTTTATTATCTTTGCCCCCTTCAGATAACCTACCATATTCTCATGCTTAAACTCTCTATTTCTTCAAAGTGTTTATCTCTCGTTATTAAGGTTTCTCCTTTATGCTTTACTATACCAGCTATAAGTATATCAAATTCGTTTATAATTTTACCTTTTCTTTTTAATTCCCTATATATCTTTGAGGCTTCTTAACAAACCTCTTTATCTAAGTTTAATATTTGTATGCTTGAAAGTAATTTGCTCACTATTTCTAAGTTTTCTTTTGGTTTTGATGAAATGATTGCCCCCTTAATCAGCTCATAGGTTGTAATAATCGTTGTATTTAGATTCTCTTTATTTTGTAGATCTTCAATAACCTTACTGCCCTTTTATCACCTTTTAATAAAGCCACCAATATGTCTGTATCTAAGCAAGACACTAGAGCCCTGCCTCCCGAGCTATTGTAACTTTCCTATCTCCTAAAATTTCCATAAAAATCTTTTCAATATCATTACCTACCCACTTACCAGCGAATTCAGTAAGAGGTTTAGCTCTTTCTTTCTCTATCAATCTCATTACTACATCAGAGAAGGATTCCCCTTCGCCCTTAATCTTCTTAAGGGATTCATAAGCTTTATCTGAGAGAGATATAACCTTTGTCATCAATATGCATATGCATATGCATATATTTAAGTCTTAAAGTTGGTATGGCAACAGGGTAATTTTAATATCCTTTATCTTCACAAAAATTTTATCTTATAGCTTTATAAAAGCTTTAGTAAGATAATGGGTTGGACACTTGAAAAGGCGAAGGATTGGTTCGAGCAGCATAAAGATCAAGCAGCGATTCAAGGTGCTGAAGGCTTCAGGTGGGCTGAAGGCGTATTCAAACTCGTCAAAGAATCCGCTGAGAAAGGTGGCGCTAAGATCTGGAGGGCTAAGGTTCTTCACGTAGGCCAGACTAGGAACGGTGTTGTGTTTACGAGGGATGAGTTGGTTAAAGCCGCTAGAAGCCTATCTATGAGGCCTCTAAACATAAACCACCCAGCTTTAGGCGGTTCAAAATCGAGGTGGCTACCTTCCCTGAAAACGCTGTAATACACGCTGAGTTCGAAGACGGCGCAATCGAAGCACTACTCTACATATCAGACCCAGAAGTCAATAAAATGATCGAAGCAGGCGAAATCAACGCTGTATCAGTAGAGTGGAGGGCGCTCAAAGAGTATCAGGTAGATGGTTTGAAGCTGGAGGGAGTCGTCTTCTCAGCGCTAGCACTCTTAACAAAGGATACGCCACCAGGAGATCCGCTAGCAAGCATCATAAAAGATGAAGGAAGCATCTCACAGAAGAGTCAAGAAGCGCATCAGATCAAAATCCAGCTGGAAAAAGAGGTTGAGAGAGGATACCTAAAGCTCTGGAGCAGACGCTACATAAACGACCTACCAGACGAAGCCTTCGCAGTGATCCTACCCGGAGGCAAGAAGGATGAAGAAGGCAAGACAACACCTAGATCTCTAAGAAAGCTCCCACACCACAAAAAAGAAGTGAAGGACCCAGACGAAGACAGAACAGTAGACATACCCCACCTAAGAAACGCGTTAGCAAGACTACCTCAAATAAAGATCCCCCAGAAGTATAGGGAGCAAGCTCAAAAACACCTAGAGAAGCACGCCAAAACGCTACTAGAAACCCACGCAGAGCAAGCCACAGAAGACGAACTCGAAGATATGCTGATAGACCACGAAGAGAGAATAGCAGACCTCGAGGAGAGGGTTGAGAAGATTGAGCAGAAGCTCTCCGAGGAGCAGAGAGGAGTAGCGTTAATAGAGCCTCAAACAGAAGCAAAAGATCAGCAGAAGATCGAATCGAGAAGACCAGCGGACAGAATACTATACGAGAAGTGGATCAGAAAGAAGGCTACATAACACAAGACCCTCCTAAGACATTCATCAAGCAGCTACGTAGATGAAGCCTACTTCTCTTAGCGTGTAGCTTATAAGCGATGATATTATGGGTATGTGTAGTGTTACGGTTGCTACTCTGCTTAATCTGCATTCGCCTAACCATTTTGATAAGAGGCTTGTTATGGTTTGTGTGCCGTATGCTGCTAGTATTTGGAATGGTGTGAGGTATATGAATCTTGACTGCAGTAGTGATGGTAGGGTTGATTCTGTGAATAGGGCTCCTGTTGTGCAGACTATTGTTAACGCTAGTAGGGTTGTGTGTAGCCTATTTCTGCTTGCTGCTATGTAGAAGAGCCCTATTGTCGCTAGTATAAGGATGAGTGGATTTGAGTACGCGTCTCCTAAGAATGTTGTGAATGTTGTGTTTAGGTTCTGGATTGCTGAGAGTATGTTTGCTGCTGATATATGAGGTGTCATGGTTTGAGCTGTTTGGAACGTTGTTGGATTTCTTATAAGAAGATTTTTAACAGCTTCCCCTACAAGGTTTACCGCGATTAGTGTTACTGTGGTTTTGGCTTCTGTTAGTGTTAGGCTTCTTCTCAGCCAGGTTATTACTGAAGTCAGTGTTATTGTTGCGATGAAGATGAGCCAGGTGGCCGGGTGTGTGTATAGGGCTGCTACTGATAGAGCTGAGGCTCCTAATAGAGGTCTTTTACCGCCTCCTTTTAGGGTCTTTATGTAAAGTGCTAAAGCGAAGTTTACTTCAACGAGGGCTAGGAGGTTTGCGTAGAAGCCTGCGTTTATGCCCGCTACTGCTTGAAATGAGATTGGTGTGTATAATGCTGCTAACAGCGCTAAATCCCTTCTATGCGTTGAAGATAAGTAGTATGTTGATATTGTCAACGATGCGATTAGGATTGCTGGTGTGGCTCTAGCTGCGATTTCTATACCTAAGAGGGATGCAATGCTCTGCTGTAGAAGTAGGTAGAGGGCTCTATCACTTCTTGAGGCTTCGGAGAGTATGGATCGCACGTCTAGATTCACGTAAAACTTCATCTGAGTGTAGTAGTAGTGTGTATCCACCCCAACTAATGTTGAAGAGGGGTTTAAGGCTGGTAGGTAGGGGTAGAGGCCAACGTACACCGCTAGTATCAGTGATGCCGCTAAGGTCAGCTTCGCTCTGCATCCTCTATTAAAAACTTTATTCGACTCTATGTTGAAAGTTTTCCTCCATAGCGCTACCCTCAGGAGCCACATGCTCGTAAATATTAGGAAGAGTCTTGGAGCGATTGGTTGAAGGGAGTTTGCGAGCTGAAGTTCTGTAAAAGAGGGTGCCCAGCTGAAGTCTGTGAATGGTTTCGAACCGTCAAAGCCGTTAAGAAGCCATCTAAGGGCTGAAGGTAAGGTTATCGATGCTGTAAGAGTTAGCCAGATTACCGCTGCTAAGCTCAAGATGTGGCGTTTTGAAGAAGCTCCTCCTTTAGAAGCAAGGTTGTAGAGTGTTAACACTCCAGCCGCTATGGCTAAGATTAGGGCTGCTGAGGATGTGATGTTGAGGGGTGCAGAGAAAAGTAGCAGAGTGAAGGCAGCTTTTTCAAGAAAGCCTCTCTTTAAGAGTCTTAATGAGAGTAAGGCTACCGCTGCTAAGAGCAAGAGCCAAAGATATAGGTCGACTTCTGGTGTTAGGATGCAGATGTCGATGGTGTAGTGGACTAAGCCCGATCCTCTAACCAGAGCGTATATGCCTACACCATTGGGTAGGTGGATTACGCTGAGCCAGATGAAGATGGAGGTTAACGTTGCCTGCACTAACGTCTTTAGATCTACATCCTCTTCACCTCGTGAATTAGGCAAGTGTATTCAACCACCTTCTTCTACAACCTCTATTGTTATGAGTTCTGACCACGCTGAAAATATCGACACTAAAGCCTTTACCACAAGGTTTACCGATACGAGTGTGCTTCCGTTTACGATTTGTGTTGCTGTTAGTGTGAGTGAGGCTAAGATGAATGGGAGTGGTTTTCTTGATTTCAGCCCGAAGGCTATTTGTGTCGTTATGGCTATGATCGCTGGGGCTGCTGCGGCTCTGAATATGGTTGTTGGTTGAATAGTTGGTCTGAAGGCTAGGTATATGTCGATCGCTGCTGCTGTGATGTAGAGTAGTGTGGCATCCTACTAGCCGTATATGAGTTTGATAACCGTTTTCGCTTGCGTATATATCTTTGAGAGGCTCTCCCTTGAGGGCAGGGCTGAAGCTATATCAATTAGGTTCCTCTTCTCTACAACCCCCAGCCTCGCGTATCCGAAGACTGAAGCTATCGCTGTTAAAGGTATCCCTATGAACCAGCTCAGATCCAGTATGTAGGTCAGTAGGGTTATTGAAGCCAGTGTGGCTATGGTCTTCACGCACTCTATACAATCTAATTTGAATCACACCTTTATCGATGAGGATATGGTTGCGAGTAGGGATACAGTGAAGCCTGTTCTCAGTTGCTTGCTGATTTGATGTGCCCCTTCTCAATTAAGTAATCGCGAAGTGCATCCTTCCAATCTCTAACTTTTATCCCGTATTCCTTCAGTTTTATGCTTTCTAAGGCAGAAAATAGTGGGCGCTTAGCTTTCATTTGGAGCTGGTCTGTTTTAATTGGTTTTAAATCCGCGTTAATTCCTGTGAGTTTGAAGATCTCATCGGCAAATTGGAACCATGTACAGTAGCCCTTATTGGTTGCATGGTAGATTCCATATGGTAGTTGTAGTTCCAGAACTTTCTTGATTATTAGCGCGGCATCTTTTGTGTAGGTGGGGCTTATCCACATGTCATCCACAACACTTATGGGCTCGTTTTTCTTGGCTTTAGCTATCATTGTTTCAACGAAGTTTCCGCCTTTCCCGCTGGCGCCAGCTACTCCAAAGAGGCTCGCAAGGCGGAAAATGAAATGTTTTGGATTTTGTTTTGTATAGAGTTCTCCTGCGACCTTTGAAATCCCGTAAGTGTTTATGGGGTTTGGTACGTCATCTTCTGTGTAAGGGAGATTTTTTGAGCCGTTGAAGACGTAGTCTGTACTTATGTAAACGGTTATGGCGCCAATTTCTCTAGATATTGTAGCCACGTTTTTGGCTCCTACGGCGTTTACCTGAAATGTTTTTAGTGGTTCTTCTTCGCATTGGTCTGTTTTATGGAAGGCGGCTGTATTCACAATAATGTGAGGTTGATGCTCTTTCAGGATTATACAGCTATTGTAGTCAGACACTTCTATGTCACTATGTGTCAAACCTATAACTTCATGTTCATTCAATAACGTTTTTACTAGGTCTGTGCCTAACTGGCCTGTAGAGCCTATGATGGCTATTCTCATAGAATCAGCCCCTTCATTTCAACCTCTCTTATCAGTTTGTGGGCTTCTAATAGGTGCTTATACCATTTTACGGTTATAGTTCTTGGGTCGTCTGGATTTAATTTCCCATCTTTTAGGGCAGCGAATACTTCTTTTGCTCCTTCCTCTATTGTATGTTCTGCTTTAAAGTTTAATGTTTCTTTTATTTTGTTAAAGTTTACCCTGTAGCTTCTTTTGTCCGGTGAACCGTACCATTCGTAGTTAAAGGGCATATTGATGGATTCTGCAACGAGTCTGGCTAGGTCGAAGATTTGGATGTTTTGATCGTTGCTCCCAACGTTGAAGATTTGTCTATTAACAAGCTCCTGTTCAGCTTCTAAAACTTTTATGAAGGCATTTGATGTGTCTTTTACATGTACGAAGGGGCGCCACTGTTTTCCATCTCTCATTATGGGGATTTTACCATTTTTGTAAAAGCCTAAAACCATTCCATTGATCGCCAAGTCAAATCTCATTCTAGAGGAGTATCCATAAACAGTTGCTTGCCTAAGCACTGTAACAGTAAAGGATTTGTCTGCCAGAAGCAGAATTTCCTTTTCAACTAAAACATTAGCCTTGGCGTATGTAGTTAATGGGTTTAAAGCTGATTCCTCTGTTAACAGCCCATCTTGGAAGCCGTAAACACTACAGGTGCTTGCAAGCACATACTTCTTAACCCCATACTCTCTTGATAACTTTGCAACTCTAACCCTTCCCTTATAGTTTATTTCAAGCGTTTTTTGCGGGTCAAGCTCGCCTGTAGGATCGTTTGAAAGTGAAGCAAGATCAAATACGGCGTCCACTCTTCTTAGGATTTCTGGCTCGAACCATCTGATGTCATCTTTTATGATCTCAATTTTGTCTGCAATTTCCTCTATGGGCTTCATTCCAAAAAAGAACCTGTCTAGACATAACACGTCGTAGCCATTTTCTAGTAGAGATCTGCACAATATTGAGCCTATATATCCTCCCCCGCCAGTAACTAAAACCCTCACTGCTTGTTTCCCTCTCTTATTTGTGTGGGGGATAGAACCAGTCCCAAGGTTTGCCGACTCTTGGGTCGTCTTTTTTGCCATTGAGAGATTCGGGTATTATATTTTTATCGTTCCATGGCCTACGTTCTTCATCAGGATTTTTGTAATTATATAATTTTGAGACGAAGTAGATGGTTAATGAAGGGTTGTTTCCAATCGTTTTAGTTCCGTGCCAATAGTGGCCTGGAATCCTGACGATTTGTAATTTATGTTCGCTTGCTACGATCTCATCTAGTTCTTTTGTTTTATCATCGTAGGCGCATATTTTCATGGCACCTTTAACTACTATAAAGTAGTCTGTTTGGCCTCTGAGGTGTCTGTGCCAAGCTCTCACAATGTTAGGATAGCTGTATGAAAGGTTTGCCTGGGCTATCCATTCATCACCTAAAATTTCCTTCCAATCTTGGCGGAAAATTTCGCAGAAGAATCCCCTCTCATCAGGAATCTTCTTTAACTCAAATGTTTTTACTCCATCTAACATTATTCTCCCTTTTTCAACAGGTGGAATTTATTTATTTCTTTATACTTCTACTTCTGAGTAGTCTCCCAAATGTAGCCTTATGGTGTTTTTTCTGTTGTTTTTTGTTACTTTTGCGTATCTACCTATGAGGCTCTCTTCTAGGCGGTCAACGTCTATTATTTGGGTGTTTTCCATGATTACACAGTATTCTATGTTAGAATTTTTTATCTTAGTGTTATTTCCAACGCTCGTATATGGGCCAATAAAAGAATTTTCGATTTGGCAACTTCCACCTACTACAGCAGGGCCCCTTATGGTGCTGTTAACTATTTTTGCATCTTTTTCTATTTTAACTCTCCCCTCTACAGTGCTGTTGACTGTTTCACCTTTTATTTCACGTTTTATGTATGTGTCGAGGATTTTTGCGTTAGCCACCAAAACGTCGTCCTTTTTACCCGTGTCGAGCCACCATGTTTTTAGGATTTCAGCCTTTACTTTATAGCCCAAGTTTATCATTTCTTGTATTGCATCGGTTATCTCAAGTTCACCACGCCAAGAAGGTTTGATGCGCTCTATTACATCGTGAATTTTGTTTGAGAATAAATAAGTGCCGACTATAGCAAGGTTGCTGATAGGTTCCTTGGGCTTTTCCACAAGTTTTATAATCCTTCCTTTTTCATCCAGCATAGCCACACCGAACTTTGATGGGTCATCCACCTCCCTCAGCAGTATTAGCGCATCCAAGCCTTCTTTTTCAAATTTTTCCACGAAGCTTGTAATTCCTTGGCCTAGAAGGTTGTCGCCCAAACACATAGCAAAATCTTCCTCACCTAAGAACTCTTTAGCGGTTTTAACAGCGTGCGCTAATCCTAAAGGTTCTTGTAAAATATACGTAACATTAAACCCCCAATTTGAGCCATCTTTAACATACTCTTTAACAAAGCTGCCAGTTTCTGGAGCAATTATCACACCAACGTCCTTAATCCCTACTTCAGCGACTTGGTCTAGAACATATCCTAAGATAGGCTTATTGGCGACTGGAATAAGCTGCTTAGCCAAAGTGAAGGTTAAAGGGCGAAGCCTAGTCCCTTTGCCGCCGCTTAAAACAAGGGCCTTCATGATGATAGATTTTGTCTTTAAGAGGGTTCTTAGCACACTTTAAGCTTCTTCAGACGATCATCCGCGTATTTTAAGGAGAATTTCTTCTTTTGTATTCTAACGAAAATTATTAGATTTGAATGTGCAGTACATACTGGAAGCAGAAAGTGTCTGTGGATACCGAAAATAACAAGACAGAATATCACTTAACTATCAAAGCTTCCTGGCTTCTTTTATCCTAACACTGCAGCGCTTCTTGGCTTGCAACAAATCGTTGTAGAAACAGACTCCATTAACTATTAAAAGCAAGAAGAGCAGGAGCACTACAAAATAGTAGGGTCTGTAAATAATATCTAAGGAATACGCAGTTTCCTCTATTATAAACTTGATAATCGCTTGACCATTACCAGGAAGCTTCAAAGATAGCATTATTTTATCCGCCGATAAACCAAAGTGTAATGTAGACCTTCCACCATCGAGAATATGGAGAGGAGCCGAAATACTGGTATATTGTTTTTGGTTAATCACGTAGTTCGTAGCAATACCTTCAAAATTTCCAGTAGAAGGGTTGTAGGAATATAGTGCTACAATTCCCGTGGTCTTTAAGAGTCCTGAAATGTCAATCTCTACTTCAACTCCTAACATTCGATCTAAAATTACTTTGTCTACGTACCAAACGCCAGCGAAAGGTAGATAACCAAGAGATAGAAAACGAACTTTATGCAGTATGTCCTTTGAACCAGCCCTAAATGCATAGTGTGGAGAGTCCAAATAAAAGACGTGGCGTTTCCAACCTTGATGATCATCGACAAAGTACCATGAAATGAAACCACCGCCAGGTTCAGACTCTAGTCTTAGTTCTACAGTGCTCCCTGAACCTCCCCCATACCAATAGAGAACTAGAATATCATATGTAGACCAGTCAGCTTCAGAGAGAAACCCATAATCGTGTATTAATCTCCATAAACTATGGTTGCCGTACGTTGTGATATTAACTTTATAACTGTTCAATCCGTTATTGACGAATATATTGTCGTCAGTTGCACTTCCGATTCCTAGAACCCCCGTTCCAAGCAGATCAACTGACCAAAAGGATGCCTGGTTATCGTCTGCCACGACCATGGGCTCGTTTTCTTCTATTTCATTACTTATGCAAAAGATTCCATTAATATTGTTTGAAGTCAAATCTTTAGCTAGCTTGATATCCATACTATTCTTTACATTACATGATGAAATTGATGAATGTAGATAATGTATGTCGTGCAAAGTTACGCTAGGCTTGGGCTCCAGAATCCTTATTGGCTTTTGCGTTATAAGAAGGCTAGGCTTTACCAAGGGAATATAAATCACCCAAGCAACTATAAGAAACGCGACAACAAACAGTACAACATGCTTTCCCCTTAGCTCTATCTTTATTCCATCATCACACAAATATAACTACCCGTTTGGAGACTGTTAAACCCTATCTGACTTTCCTCACTTATTCGAGTTTGTTTCTAACTTCAAATATAAATACCTCTCCTGATATTGAACGAATAAATTTAAAATATTTAGAGTCGTAGAACAAACTGAGCAGGAGGTTGTCAATGAACATTGCAGGTTTAAGCGAGAAATCAAGGGATTCCTGATGCGTCCAAGCGGAGGTTCTCGTGCTGATCACTACTACATAAGTAAAATTCTTAATCCTTAAACCGTTAATGTGATAGTGGCTTTCAGGCGGTATGCGATTAGTTAATGTATGGATTGCATTATAAGCTGTTCTACTACTGTTTGCTCGAAATACATTATCTCTTAGGTATTGAAGTGTTTCTTTAGAATCAATACTCATCTCCTCTACTTCCATTACTCTATCTATAAGCCAGATGGTATTAGAAAGTGGTGTCATTAACCACATGGTAAAATAGTCACTTATAATTATCAAATTCCTTGACATATTTCTCCTTATGAACATAGATGCTTCGAATTCTGCAGGCGTAAAATATGTTTGAGCACGTTGTTCAGAGGGTATGCTTTCGTTTCTATATGAAAACCTAGCATAAATAGGTTGAACCAAAAACGGCGTGGTGGTCACCAAAAACAGGACAAATATGATAGTGGCAAGTTTCAGCTGAGAGAATCTCCTCTGAACAATTATTATGAACTTTATGTTAGTAGCTCTATATAACAGTTCAGACAACAAAAAAATCATCGCTGTTGTCATAAATGGGTTAAGGTACTTATATACACGATAGGTCCAAATTATAGGAGCAAAATACGTGATCAATAACATAGAAGACATAATCGACGTCGGTATCATATGCTTCCTTCCTGCCAACAGAAGATACGTTTGTGAAACCACAAAAAAGATGATTATTGCTTCTCCGTTCCCATAAAGATATTCATCAAACTTGAAAAAGAAATCCACATCCCATTGTACATGAAGATATGGTATAGACATAATCCCTAGGTCTAGTACCTTTATTCTCTGCAGAACGACCCAAAATAGTGCTACGAGGGCAACTAAACGTGTTAGAATGATTGGTGAAAGTACTATCCTTCCATGTCTCTTTTCTTTTTGAAAAAGCGAAACAACTCCATATAATAGTAAAACTGCGACAAATAATAACCCCTCATGAACATGTATTAGGAAAGAAGTAAAGGCGATCAAGTATAACACTATGAATACCGTTCTTAGTTCAATATCTTGAAAAAGATATTTGCCAATCACGAGTATCAAGAAAAAAAGGGCAGGCAAAAGCAGTGGTTTTATCTCAAACACAAAGGTACCTCGCGGCAGCCCTAAAGTTGGGTCTTCAAGGAGGTGTATAAAATACAGAAAGACAGAGATGAGACCAACTGAGATACTGCCTTTTACAACATTCTTTGTATGTCTTTTTCCACATGCTTGGCTGCTATTAACTAAAAGCAAAGCGAATGGGAACATCGAGTAGAAGATGGTACTGCCTTTAAAATGTTGGGCAGGTATATCAAAGAAAAGCATTCCTGTAGGGTCTTTTCCTCCGGACATTATGAATGAAGATATTAAAGCGCCTAATAAAGAAAGTCGGTTGTCCTGAATCTTATCTTGAAGATAAAGAAAAATTCCACAAGCAAATAAAGCTGCAAGGAGATATCTGGCCATCCATACGACAGGTAGTGGGTCCAGATGGAAAAAGTAAGAAGGTATAGCAACTAAAATGACATCAGGCAACCGAGCGTCAAGCATAAGGTGGTAATTCTCAATCGCCAGCGTCGATGGTTGAATTATAGCTCGAGCTAAATCATGGTTAAGTCCAAACAGAGGATACGGTATATAGGGAATCGATATTAGTACTGGCAATATCCCTATAAACGAGGAAGCTACTAACATGCAGATACTTCTTACTGATACGTTAAATTGTTTGTAGTGTGATGGGCATACGAGAAATGCAATAAAAAGCAAACACACTATTACTGCAAAGAACATATAGAATAGCCCCTGACGTTGTAGTAAGCCTGCTACTAAGCTAACCCCACATATACCCGCCATCCAGAATATAAAAAATTTGACAGCCTTACTTTCTGTAACCCCTATGGAAATATTTGTGACCTTGTTTACTAATAAAATGAAGACCCTACCGATCTCATACGGGACTGTGATCATAACCGGTAGTGCTAAAATTGTCCATAGATATTCAGGTACAAAATCAGAGCGGAACATTGAGACAACAAATCCTACGAGTAAATAGCCCAAAATGACTAGATTAGAAAGTCTGGTTCTTACATATACAGGTAAGCTTATGTTAACCAAATTTAAGAAATTCAAAGATCTTCTTTTTTAGATACAGAATGCCCATTGATTTATATGCCTTCCTTGCATAGTACAGCATAACTAAAAAGTCTATTAGATGGTTGATTCTGGGTTGAACCCTACTTGTAACTAACTTGTAATTAGGACTATTCTTATCGTTCGCAAATCTAGGCTGCTTGCAGAATTCATTAAGGGGTTTGGCAGCTGAACTCGCAGCGAACTTATCTATAGCTAATCTTCTTGAATTTGAAGCCATTAAATCCCTTAAATTTTTATCATTCAGAATAGTTAGAATAGCTTCTTGCACATGATGGTGACTATAAGGAGGTACACTGATACCTGCTTTATGCTTGTTGATCAGTTCAGCTAGCTCATCGCCCGTGGTAGAAATGACGGGGAGACCCGCCCACAAGCTATCTATAACGCGAGTCCTGAGCGAAAAGATGGTCTCTAAGTGTAATCCGTGGAGATTAATAGCTACATCTGATTCAAGATATATCTGCTCCAGTAATTCGAAGGGAACCCAGTCAATGAAGAATACAGTCTTACCGAGTAACTCCATTGCCTTAGCTTTATTAATGGCTTCTTGATACTTATTTACCAACACTAGTTCAGCCTTAGGATTCTTAGCACCTACAACTATCATTTTTATGCTGTTAGTTTCACTTGCTACTAATTTCATTGCTTTTAAAGCGGTTTCAAAGTCAAACCAAGGATAAAGCCCTCCGCACCATAACACCACTTTATCATCCTCATCAACATATTTCCCTCTTAATAGAGCAGTATCAGTTCGTCGGTTAGGCGGCCTATTTGGCACACAATATGGTACGATAGAGATTAGATCTTTACCATAAGTCAAAGGAGTTATACGCCCAAGGATGGCTAACATGCCTAGGTAATAGTAAACTTGGCTTTGGTTGCCGCAAATAAAGTAGTCCCCCTTTTGGAGCGCTTTAGCGATTCTGGGAAGGACCCTTGCAAAAGAATATGTAGCAATTGACGGCTCAACAAAAAGATATTCATTCAGAATTGGAGCATACAGGTCCACCACTGTTGGAACAGAAGGATTTGACGTAAAGTATGTTGAGGCTGCTCGTCCCCACTGAGGAATCACCACGACATCAAATGTTCGCGCCAATTTTCTTAAGGTAAATCTGGACCATTTAACGAAATTTAGGGGGTAATTCCTATTACTTAATGTACTAGCCGTAGGTTCAGCTATCGATACATTATGACCATACTCTACGAGTTGCAAAGCGAGTCTCAAGATTCGTAAGTCGGGACCAGCTACAAGCCCCTTCTCGTCACATAGAGGCGAATTCGAGACAAAGAGAATAGAGGTCATTAAATTCACGTAGCTAAATGGTCCAGAATAGCACAGCCTCTATCTATAATTTCCACACATCACCATTAATAATAAAAGAGGTAACCAGAATGGGATGTGTCATGGGTTTTGGTATCTTTTATCCACCACAACAACAGACAGGATATCTCATATGTTCTGAAATAGGATGTCCATATAGTTTTTGCAAAATCTTAAAAAACTGAATTTGCTTTCTACGTAGTCCCGTCCTCGCATACCCACGGCTCTAGCTTTCGGACTATTAGGTGGATATTGTTGCAGAATATTCGCTATGTCTTCTATGCTTTCTGCAAGAAAGTAATGTTCATTATCAACTAACCCTTCAAACCCGTCTATAGCCTTAGAACTCGCTATTATTGGTATACCCCAGCCTAGAGATTCAAGGACTTTGATCCTTTGGCTTGTGTGTTCTTTAGCAGAGAAGTAAGGAAAGAAGCTAAAACCACTTTTTAGATAAAGACTTTTTAATTCTTCATCAGGAAGATATCCCATAAATCTTACGATACCAGCTTGTACCATCGGATGAACAGCGTAGCTGAACACAAAGTGTGCTGGGCCGCCAATTATAAGAATCTTTAGTGGAATTTGTCGAGCAGTTAATATTTCAGCAAGGTTGAGAAGTTCTTCTATAGCCTGCCTATTCTCTTTTTCTTTCATTGATCCGACAAACAGACCATAATTCTCTCTTTTAGACACTAATTTTTCTTTAGATGGGAGATCATCAATACAATTTAGAAGGAAGTTTAGCTTATTTGGTTTTAAGATTGCCCTTAGGATTGCTAGATCCTTAGCAAACGAAGTAATGACCTTAGAAGTTAGCTTTAGCATACTTATTTCATATGCCCAAATAAGTAGTAGTTTAACTTGTCTGGTTTCCAATAAGCTATATAGCCTTATGTCATCACCAATAGTCATCCCTCTTCTGAACAAATTTACAATGATCGCTGGGGGGGCGCAATATGTTCCATGGTATTGAAAAATTGTTTTTTCTTTTCCACTAAGACGTAGTAAGAGTGGTATACTCTTTATCCAGAATATTAAAAGAGCTAGTATCTTAATAGGTGGAATTAGGTCTAATTTTTTCCTTGAAATTCCAAGTCTAATATACTTTAAGCGGATTGAATTTTCAGTTGAGATTATTGTATCTTTAAATAAAGGGGTTATTACAGTAACTCGTAGGTTTCTTTTTGAAAGACATTTGACCATACTTAAGATACGCCTAGCCCCTCCTTCAAATGGAAATATAGACGTAGAAAGTATAATGCACTCATGATACTTCATTGTTGTCATGCGCTGCAATCCATTGACCGAGCATAGTCTATAAATCGTCGTATCCCCGCTCTAAGTCTAAAAGGTTGTCTTTGCAAATATTTACTAAGAAGAGTAATGTCAGCCAGAGTATTATCAAAGTAGCCCGGTGGTTTGGGTTTAAACACAGGTTGAATATGTACTCCCAGTTCGTCGTACATAATTCTGAGAAGGTCAATAAATGATGTAGATTCGCCTGACCCCACATTTAACACTCCTTCAACATCATACTCGATTACTTTAATACAAGCTTCGATTATATCATCAATATAGACAAAATCCCGTTTCTGTGAACCATCACCATATAGGATTGGTCTTTGTCCTCTAAGCAGATCAAATAAGAATAGACTAACTACACTTGCAATATCACCTTTACGTTCTTCACCAGGACCATAACCAGCAAATATTCTTAAGCCAACATTACTAACTTCTGTGTAACTCTTTGCAATTTCTTCACATATGAGTTTTGAAAGACCATAAAGATTGGTTGGACGAGTTGGAGAGTCCTCTCGATGTGGTGGTGATGTGTTCCCATATACGCTACTACTGCTAGCATAAACAAGCTTACGAACATTTCTTCGTTTGCAAAATTCGCATACTCTTATCATCCCTATTATACAATTCTTCATCATTCCAATAGGGTCTTTTCTAAACAAAACATCTGAAGAAGGGGCAGCAAAATGAAAAATAATAGTGGGATTAACATCTAGCAGCTCGTCGATGTCAAGCACATTACCAAGTATAAACTTGCAAGGAATATCCATAATTGTCTTCTTATTTCCAGACGATAGATCGTCTAAGACCGTAACATCTGCTCCGTATTGGACTAGCCTTTTCACTAAATTACCCCCTATGAAGCCAGCACCACCAGTTACCAGTACTCTAAGACCTCTCCAGTTCATAGGTATCCATTAACCTATAGTTCTAACTAACGCATCGTTTCTGGGCACGTTTCTTTACAAAAGAATACATAAAGCAGATAACCGATGAACACTGGATACAGAATTAAAACATAGCTGACTTTGTTGACCTCTTTTCTGATTGAGCTATTGGACTATCAGGTCTCTGCAATGGAATCCAAATACTTATAACAAGGAGTTTGTATAGTGAGTAATTTGTAATAAGCAATAATATCACACACCAATCAAGTTTCTAGTATAGCTTAAACGTGTGCGCATGTTGTCAGGCATATACGGCGCTAGTTGCCCCAGAGTGAAGCCCGCTACCTTTGCAAATAAATAACCAAGTCCTAAGAAGCGTTCGGAAATTTTGCAAGATCTTTCCCGAAGAATCTCTGCAGAATACGAGGTAACGTAAGAGATAGACTTACTCAAGCTACTTACACGTAGTAGAGGTGTGTTGCTCAAGCTCCATCCAGAGTCAAAGTATCTTTGAAACGCAGTTAGTAGTGTATATTTATTTGCGTGGTAGACGACCGAATTTGCTGCATAAATAATTACATAGCCTGACATCAAGATTCTACACGCAATCTCTTGGTCCTCACTTATCACAATCTTTTCATTAAACCTGTACCTTTCCCATACCTCCCGCTTCATAGCACCCGAGACTGTCGAAAATAAGACCATCTCCATAGGACCCCTCTGGGTAAGCATCTTGCACGTGTTTATGCGGCTCAAAGGCGGATAGTGACGTTGTAAGAAGAGCCTTTCATGGAGTGCAGTATCAGGCGGAGCTATCTGACGTGAATATGCAGCTCCGATAATGGGCTGCTCAAGTGGTTGCACAAGAGCCTGTAGCCAATGCTCATTAGCTGGGACTACATCTTGGTTGCAGAAAACAAGATATCGACACTTGAAGATTGATACCCCAAGATTCCTAGCCCTCCCGTGGGTAAATCTATTCGGAGGAATAACCCTTACTGTTGCACCATATCTTCTCGCAATATCCAGAGTGCCATCAGTAGAACCGGAATCTATCACAATCACTTTTAACTCATAATCGCACTTTTGATGATAAATACCCTCCAGACATCTCTCCAAGTAAGGGGCTCCATTCTTTGTAGGTATGACTAGGCTAACATCGGTCATAGGAAGCATATCTTATAGTATCAGGCGCATCTCCGATAAACAGCTAATATGTATATATCAAAGTGCCACAGTCTAAACTTTGCACAAATGTACTCAAAACACTGGTAACTTATATATAAGATCCTATTGAACTTACAGTACCATGGGTTATTTGCTGTAGTGGTGATCAGTCTCCTAAAACCTGTTTTCTGTAGAAGACTGTCTAACGCTCCCATAGTGTTACATTTGTATCTCAATGGAAACACTTCTTCGTTAATTTGGTACAAAATCCTGAATAACTTTTTGGTTATACGTTCCGGCAGGAGCCTGCCACCAATAAAGATTACAGGATTCAGAATATTTGAGGTAACTACAATAAGAAATCCATTTGTTTTAAGGACCTTCTTGAATTCATCAAAAGCTTTCAAGGGTTCATTTAAATGTTCTATGACCCACTCGCATATGATTCCGTCGAACGAGCTAGCCCTGAAGGGTAACCAGTAGATAGAAGCGCATATTTTATTAAGCAAATTTCTGTTTTTCTTTAAATAACTTGCTGAGAGATCTAACCCTATCAAATCACACCTATAATGTTTTGAAAAGATGCTATCTTTTCCCATTCCACATCCTGCATCCAGAATTAGAAGATTTTTACTAATATTAACCGTATTATTGCACATTTCTACAAAAACAGTTTCTAATTCTTTATGATAAGGATTGTATCTTCTCAACTTCCTGTCACATACCTTGCCATTTGAATATATCTGATGTTAGCAATTAAATCCTGTTACGTACCTTCAACAGCGAAAACTATCCCCTTATTTTTCAGTCTCTTTATCATATCCGCAAGCAAACCTATAGTGAATAATTGCATCGAACTTATCATCAATAAGACTGCAAGTAACAAAGTTGGTAACCTCTCCACTGTCTTGGTTCTAAACCATTCAAGGGTAATATCAATACCAAAAGCCAAGCCCAGCGCACCTAACACAGCCCCTATAACGCTGAAAAAAAGTAGTGGTCGTGTATCCCTGAAAAGCCTAATGATGGTGCTCAGTATCCTCAGCCCATCGCTTAAGGGGCGAAGCTTACTGACACCTCTTCTACGCCTATATGCCACAGGCTCTTCAATTATTTTGGCCTTAGCAGAATGGGCATCAACAAGCATCTCTATGGCGAAGGGCATGCCATCAGCGATCAAACTCATCGCATCAATTAGCTCTGACCTGAAGGCCCTCAATCCGCATTGGGTATCGTGGATGTTGAGCCCTAACGTAGTTCTAGCGACCCACGAGATAATTTTATTTCCTATCTTGTTGGTAAGGGTCATGGCACCTTTCTCCATTTTTAGGAATCGATTGCCTATAACCATGTCAGCCTCGCCGCTCAACAACGGCTTAACAAGAGCTTGTATATCCTTAGGATCGTAGGTCAAATCAGCATCTATCATAACTATAACCTTGGTAGCTAAGTTGCGTTTGACATAAAGGAAACCCGTACGTAAAGCATCACCATACCCCCTATTATGCTGTTGGATCACCTTTGCACCGTTTTCGAGCGCAATCTTATCCGTCCCATCATTAGAATGCCCATCTACAACGAGAACCTCAAAATTTAAACTGGTAAGCGCAGCTCGTACCTCTTTAATACACGTAGCTATATTTTGAGACTCATTTAATGTCGGAATCACAACCACAACATCAAGAGTAGCAGAAGATGTCTCATTTACCAAGATATATACAACCGCCTTTGATCAAGCTTCTCGCTGCGAGTGTAACCGCATCAGCGCTCCCTTTACTTACTCTCCATCCGAGCTCTTTAATTTTCGAGACGTCAAGTAACATCTCTTTCACATCACCCATCCATCCACGTCCCTCTAAACCACCAGTGCATCGAAAAACAACATCTTTAAGACCCATCTCATCTACCACAATCTTAGCAATCGAGAGCACATCAACCTGATCTTCAGAACCCACATTATAAACTTGCAAGCGGTCTTGCTGAAGGTTTCTTGATGCTAAGAGAAAGGCGTCAACAACATCATCCACATAGAGATAAGATTTACGTTGAGTCCCATCGCCAAGCACTTCAAGCACATTTGGATTAGAACGCAGCTTCATCACAAAATCGTATATTACACCATGAGCACACCTAGGACCAACAACGTTGGCCAACCTAAGTATAACGCTATTTAAGCCAAACATATGCGCATACCCAGATATCAAAGCCTCACACGCCAACTTAGAAGCGCCGTAAAGCGAAATAGGCTTTAAAGGACCATAATTCTCTGGTGTAGGAATAACATCAGCCTCGCCATAAACAGTCGAAGTCGATGCGAAAACAACACCAACCCCAAATTCCCTCACGGCCTCAAGGAGATTATAGGTCGCCAACACATTCTGCTCGTAATCTACTCTTGTATCCAATGCACCGAGACGAACTTCGGGATTCGCTGCAAGATGAAAAACAACCTCGCAGCCATCCATAGCCCGCCGAATATCTCTAGGGTGAAGTAGATCACCCCTCATAAACTTAAACCGCTCATGTCCAAACCACTTAGCAACATTCTCAACCTTTCCTCTACTCAGATTATCCAAAACAGTAACATTCTCTCCACGCTCCATCAACGCATCAACCAAATGACTCCCGATAAAGCCGGCTCCACCAGTAACCAGAACCCTCATACCGCCTCAGACACCTGCTCAGCAGAAAACCTACGCTTAATGTTGGCGACGAGCCAACTGCTGCTCTGAACCTTCTCACCCCCAACCCCATACACAACCCTGATACCCAGTTGATCACAGACCTCAAGCTCAGCCCTAGGCATATTCTCACGCACCCTATCACCTCCTTTAGCAAATACGTGGGGCTTCAAACACTTCAAAACCTCAACACTCGTCAAATCACAGGTAGAGGGGCAGACCACTACTTCATCAACCCATCTCATCGCCTTCAAAACCTCCAACCTATCCTCCAAAGGCATAAAGCAAAACCCCTTCTTCCTAACACAGCATCCATCACGATGCACACCAACAACTAACCTATCACCCAACAACCTAGCATCCTTCAAAAGCCTAACATGCCCTCTATGAATAGGGTCGAAGAAGCCAGATGTAAACACAACTACCTTACCCAAGCCCTAATCTACCCAGCGTCCTCAAATTTGAAACATATAGGAAGCTAGTGAACCAAGAGCACGCTTCTCTTTGATCTCATCTATAAGCATTGTAGCCAGATGCAGATGTAAACCGCTAAACGCCTACAGCGCTATCTAACAGTCGATAGCCTACCTCTACCGCACATTGGTAAGGAAGCTAGGTATGCTTCTCTTCAGCAACGCTAGGTAGGCTGCGAACCCTTTATCAAGCAGCCACTTAACAGCGTCGGGATTACCCCAAGACGCAGCAACCCTACACACGTCAAGAAGAAGGTTTTCACCAAAGTCAGTAAGTAGATCGGTGAGCCTTTTAGCGAAAGAGCAAGCCTTCATAAGAATAGAGCCGAGAACATTCAATAGGGCTCTGCTGATAACCTTAACCAACCCTTTCTTCGCCAACTCTATTGTAAGATTCAGGATTCGCCTATCACCGCTGGTCCACGTATCGTCGAGCCTGACTTTACGATGGAGTTTCTCCCGATCACCACCGACCCTGATACTGTGGCGTCTCCTTCAACCACACCCTCTATCCTTGTTTCGATATCGTGGAGGATGAGCTGATTTGCTTCAAGCAGATCTTCGGGTCTACCCGTATCCTTCCACCAACCTTGAACAAACCTGACGTGAACCCTACACCCGTGGTCTAGAAGGTGTTGGATTGCTTCAGTTATTTCTAGCTCACCCCTCCACGAAGGTTTTAGCTGCTTGACCGCATCGAAGATCTTTTCGTTGAAGACGTAGGTTCCGATGAGTGCCCAGTCGCTGATATACTCTTTAGGCTTCTCAACCAGCTTCTTCACCCGACCTGATGAGTCGAAGTCTATGATCCCGTATCTGCTTGGCTCCCTCACCTTAGCTGCGCCCACTACACAGTCGAAGCCACCGTTCTCAAACAAATCGATGAAGGGCTTCACACCCTCCTTCAACAAGTTATCCCCAAGATGCATAACGAACGGTTCATTGCCTAAGAAACGTTCAGAGACCAAAACAGCGTGGGCCAAACCCTTAGGCTCCGGCTGCTCAATATACGTAACCTCAACACCAAACTTCGAACCATCGCCGATCAACTCAACAACCCCCTCTCTAAGAGGGCCGACGACGACACCAACCTCCTTTACACCAGCTCTACACAGCGCCTCCAAACCGTATAGAATCATCGGCTTATTCGCGATAGGAAGAGTATGCTTATTACCCGTAAACGTCAAAGGTCTGAGCCTAGTGCCGTAGCCGCCGGCTAAAAGAAGACCCTTCATTAACCCTTCAGATGACCCTTCTCAGCAAGATAAGCCCTAAGGGCTTCACGCCAACCCCTCATCCTAAAAGGCAGCTTAACACTCTTGAGCGCCGAGAACCTAGGTCTCCTAGCCTTAGCCTGAAGCTGGCTCGATTTAATCGGCTTAACATGAGGATAGTTATTCTTCAAATAATTCCAATTAAAAAGTGGGCTACCAATATCTTTCCTAAGAATTTCCATTCTAGAAAGATTGTCAAAGACTAGAACCTCAATTCCCTTCTTTGCATAATACTCAGCTACGTGGGAGCCTATAAAGCCAGCCCCACAGCTAACTAGGACCTTCATTTACAACTCCTTCCCTTAAAGAGCTTGAAATAAATTAGAGTACATCTTTATCACCACTGTATAATAAGCATAAACAGCCATTTCATTTGCCACTGATTCTAAGCCCTAGATTAAGTAAATTGCTGCCCTTACCAAAAGTATCATAAAGGCTATTATGAAGGGTGCTCCCCAATTCTTCTTAAAGTATCTTGGGCTTAAAGGAATCTTTATCTTAAAATCAAACCTTCCTTTAGCTTTCTCCTTAAAGTAACCCTTTTGAAATAATTTGAATCTTTTTACCTTTTCTTCCCCTTTAATTTTTTTCTTTATTTC
This sequence comes from Nitrososphaeria archaeon, assembly GCA_029775995.1. Classification (GTDB taxonomy): domain Archaea; phylum Thermoproteota; class Nitrososphaeria; order Nitrososphaerales; family JARVJX01; genus JARVJX01. The sequence continues at coordinate 23,834 of JARVJX010000004.1, forward strand.
CTCTACCTCCTTTAATAACCTTTTTAACTCTTCCTCTATCTTCTCTATCCTCTCTCATTCACTCATCTTCATCTAATACATTATAGAAGATGAAGAAATAAAAATTCAAATTTTTCATTTAAATTTTCATATAAATTGTATATAGGTTTTAAGAAGCTTCTCCAAAGATACTCCATATGAGCAAGATTCTTAGATAAGATGGGAGGTAATTCCGCTCTCCTTCTAGGCAAAATTTTAGTTCTTTTATTACAAAATTTATCATTTAGCTTTTTTATACTTATAATCTTTTACAATTCAAGCGTATAACTCTATAGCCTCTCTCATCTTTCCATCAATACTTTGTATTTTATATCATCTGAAGCACGAATCAATATGTTAAGAGTTCCAATTAAACTTTTAAATTCTCAAAATTTAGAAGTCCTAAGGCGAAGCTTCTTGTAGGCTTAACCTCCTCTGTTATAGGATCAACAGTTAAGCCTAGTACCTGCATGGTAAAGGTCCCAAGTAAAGGCTCAGGAGATTCCATTATAATTACCTGCACAATAGCCTCCCTTTCCTTGATCTTCACGTAGGCAAAACCTAAATCTACCATACTCTTTCTTTTATCAGCTAACATAACTTCTATCTTTGTGATAGGTTCAACTCCTATCTCTCTAGCCATAGATGGTGGGATAACCATGAAGCCAGCTCCTGTATCAGCTAGAAGCCTAACCTTCTTCACTACCTTTTTCCTTACATTACCTAACTCAGCTTCTACAAATATGTAGCCCATCCTATAATTTAATATATTTCAAATTATAAGATTTTTAAGCTTTATTAATGCTTATTGCACTTAGCTATATTATTTCGAATTCTATGGGTACCTTTCTCGGCTTTGAACCTTCTGGTGTAAATATTATATCCCAAGAGTCTACTTCCGGTCTTCCTATGATGAGCTCTATGCCTTTTCTAAGGTTTTCAGCAACTTCGAAGATAGCTCCACCAGGAACTTTTACCCCTTGAAATACCACATCCACCATGCATCTTCCTATGATCCTTAACTTTCCTTTCTCATCCGCTGTTCTAAGCTCATAGGGCTCTTTTATTGCTATGAAGGCACCAACTTTTCCACAAGTCTTTTGGAGATGATACTTTTGCTGGCACCTTCATCTACAAGAACATTAAGCTCATAGATTTATCCCCATACCTCAGCTTAACATTGGCAGTAGCCTGCTCGGGCTTCATGATAAATATTTCAGTATATCATGTTATAACAATATTTAATTTTATAGCTACATCTTGAACATAGTCTCTATATCCAACTTTTTGAACGGTTCCTGTAACTATCATCTCAGCCCTTCTCATGGCTTTTCCTAAGATTTAAGTATAAGCTGATACCTTAAGCATAAGTAGAGCTTCTTTACCTCCCTTTAATTCTTTAGCTTGCCAGCTTCACCTATCCTTTCCAGCTAAGGTAATACCTCAAAGATTATTTTTTCTTACTTTTTTCTATCGCTTTCCTTAATAGCCTTAAGGCCTCTATAAGTTTCTTTCTCGTTTCCTTTGAATCCCTTTTAATAACCTTGAGCATATCCCTACTCTTCCTAGATTCCTCTATTAGAGTATCCATTATTCGAGTTAGTTTTTCAGATATCTCACCATATTTGTCTAAGATAAGCTTAAAGTTATCATCGGTCCTCTTTGCAAATTCCCTAAATTCATTTCTATAATCCCTAAATCCACCAGTGAGGGATGCGAAATGAAGCTTTGCCCACTCTAGGCTATCAAGAGTCTCCCTCTCTACTATTCTTAGCTCTTCAGCTCCATAGTCTATTTCAAAAGTCTGGTAGCCCCTCCAAGCAGGTGAGTGACCTTCTTCACCTTCCCTAAACACCCCAATTTGTGAAACATTTAAACTAAGTATATTTTTTGGATCTCCCTTTATATTTATCATACCAATTAGCTTATCCATGGCTTCTTCAGCTCCCTCCATGAATACCTCTACACCTCCATCAGGCCTGTTTCTCACAAGCCCTCTAATCCCTAAGCTAATAGCTGCTTGCTTTACTAGTGCCCTATACCCAAATCCCTGAATATTCCCTAAGATAATTATCCTTGCCCTCTTTATCTTTCCAGATGCTTCCATCATAACTATCAGCTAACACTAATTCTTTCTATTCCTTTTGTAGGGAATTTTAGCCTCAAGCTTCTACAAATATGAAACCATTCATACAATTGAAATATATTTCAAATTATAAGATTTTTATTATTATTGCTGAAGCATGCTTCTCGCTAATCTCTTTCTAAAGCAACATATTCCTTTGCTTGCTATATATCAACTTAAATTTTCTCATAACATCTCTACCTAATAGAGAAGGTATCGCGAGCATCCTCCTGATTTCCTCACCAGATAACCTGCTAAAATCATGCTTTAAAACAAGCACATCTAGTATTTCCACATGTTCACCCTCCAGAGTTTTTAAAATTATCTTAGCATCCCTTGCTATGTAAGTGTCAACCAGCCCTCCTATTCCACCAATTCTGGTAGGTGCCTTCTCAAGCCCATTAATCCCTATGCCCAACAGCTCTCTATCCCTGTCCATATGGCGGTGGCAGAGGCTCCAGTATCTAGGAGAAATTATATATCCCTTAACCTTTAATTTTTCAATTGATATAAACGCTTTAAAAGCTGGAGCTGGGGGACTGAAAGATCTATCCATAAAGCCGCGAATAATCATAATATAATATAAATTCCAACGGTTTCTTTGAGACATATTCAACCATAACTGTCATGAGGCTGAGACCCTTTGCTAGTATTTTTTCTCTGAGTTTACTAGGATCTTCATCGAATGCAACGATTTCTTGTTTATGAATTGCTACAAACATGCCGTCGTACTTTTCAACGAGACGCTTATAACTCTCTTCGAACCATCTACTATTACGCTCATGCTCTTCAAATAAAGCTAAGACTTCACTCAAAGCAATCACCACCCATTAATCTAACTAAACAGCCCATTTATTAAACCATTCTTCACCCATCATTGCATCTACCAAAGCAACAGAAAACAAGCTAAATTCAAGCCTCATCCTTAACCCACCTTTAGCATTTTCATAAGTGAGGACTTCAGCACCTCCTACCTCTATATGGTTTATATCCTTCCAATTGAACCAAGATTCTTAACTTCTTCATTCTAGCCTAAGGATTAAACCTGCGTTCACCAATGGGAACTTTAGCCTTTTCATCGAAACCTCTCATGCCTTTCTTCAGATATTCTAACCTTGATCACTGTTCGGGCTTCATGATAAATATTTCAGTATATCAGGTTATAGACCATATTTATTTAACCTTACCCTATCTTATAGCTCATTTTGGTTTAAGTAATAAGACTTCTTTCCATACCCTCTTTTATCATGCATCTTATACTCTTCAGTAAGCTATGAATGCTTCAACTTTGTTTAGTTGCTTTGTTACAGGGTTAACTTCAAAGCCAAGCCCTTCTAAAGAATATGTTCCTAATACAGTAGCATCCCCCTTCTCTGCAAAGACTATTATACTTGTCACACGTTCACCAAAAAGCTCTAAAACTGCTTCTCCTACCTTGCAAAAACTTCTCTACCATCTATACTTCTAAATCTTTTTCCCATAAGGTTCAACCCCAATCCTCTCTAGAATCTCTTCTGGAATCCATGTGAAGATCGATCCTGTATCTACTAGGAGCTCAGCCTCCTAACTACCCTTTTCTCCACTGATCTTAAACTTAGCATAGGTCATGCCTATATTCTCTACCTATAACATAAAATTTAGTTTAAAGTTAGATGGAAAAGAATAATTGCCTAAGCTGTATTTTAGCATTCAGCTTCTTTTTAGTCCAATTTGATCGAAATTTGAAAATTTCTAATTCAATTCTTTTAATAGCACTCATTTCTTTTTTATTCAATTTAAGGAATCAATAAATTAAAGCTAAAGATTTTTTAGATAAAGGCTTTATTACTACTCATAAATCCTAAATATATAGCATAATTATCATCGTATCTCCAATTTATTGCTTGCTTATTACCCCATTTATAGGCTATCTCACTATAAACATAGGCTAAAGCTTTACCCTTTAAGAAGAATCTGTATATAGGATTCAAAATTAAAATTAGCTCTCTGATTACCTTTAATATAGCAGAAAGAAATCCTTTAGCCTTAAACTTAACCTGAAGCCTTAAACTCAATTCAGCTATACCTTTACTAACTTTACTCACCTTAAACCATACCCTATGTTTTTTACTCCTTTCTACCAAACTCTTAAGTAGATCCTTTAGCTTCTCCCCCTTTCTAAAATTTTTCATCATCTCTTTTTTATTATTTAAGAGGCAGATTTTTGTTATATTTAGAGCTTCTTTAAAGTTCGAAATTATTTCTTCCTCACTTTCTACTACCATCTTCTAAGTCTTATCATAGAATATATTTAAGTTTATTTCTTAAGATGAGATGTTGTCACGATAAGGTTTGACCCTTTTGTATAATTCCTTTGCCATCGAGCTTGTTTATTGAGGGTTCTAGGCTTCTTCTATGCAAGCTCTAAGGTTCTGATGGAAGGTAAGGCCATCGAAGGTACCTTTAAACCCGATAGGATAATAATAGGGGAGATAGATAAAAGTTCTGGGGATTTTCTTGAAGGTTTTTACAAAGAATTCTATAGTAAAGATGTTCCTCCAATCATAAGAACATCCTTAGTTAACGCTGAGCTCATAAAATACGCTAACAATGCCTTTTTAGCTATGAAGGTAAGCTTCATAAACATGATAGCAAACTTATGCCAAAAGCTTCCCAATTCTGATGTTGAGGTAATAGCCAAAGGCATAGGCTTAGATAAGAGGATTGGAGAGCTATTCCTAAGGTCTGGAGCAGGATTTGGAGGTAGCTGCTTCCCTAAAGACCTAAAGGCTCTATTAAACTTCGGAATTGAAAAAGAAGTTAATTTGCCTTTAATAGAAGCAACTTTAAAGATCAACGATGATCAACCTTACAAACTAATCGAACTTGCTAAAGAGCTAATTGGGGATCTTAAAGGAAAGAGAATATCCATTCTCGGATTATCCTTTAAGCCTAACACCGATGATATGAGAAATGCCATATCTATAAAGATTGTGAATAGGCTTTTAGAAGAAGGTTCTAAAATTATCGTTTACGATCCTAAAGCCATGAAAAATGCAAAGAGAATATTTGGAAATAGAGTAGAATATGCTGATAATTTAGAAGATTGTTTAAAAGGTTCAGATTGCGCTTTAATAGTTACTGAGTGGGATGAATTTAAGAAGCTTAAACCTCAAGATTTCATAAATTTAATGAAGATTCCAGCGATTGTGGATGGTAGAAGAATATATGATGCTAAAGATTTCTCATCTAAACTTAAGTTTTCTGCCATAGGATTTAGCAATATGTAGGTTAAATAAAAAAATAAGTGTAGCCATTAGATAAAACTTTTAGAAGTTATTAGAAAACCCTCTTCGTTTGGGTGATGGCTTTATCGATCTGCCTCATACCTCAAGTATGGGAAATTTGTTGTAACATCAGCCTTGGATAAAATAATTATCCATGGTTAAGGAGAGGTTTGAGGATGAATTTATGATTGGCTATTCCATCACTGAAATTGTGAAGGCCATTGATGAAATTAGCATGCAGTTGTGAGGGAAGCCTTAAAGATTTTAGGGTTGAAGAGGGGTTGTAGCATAATTCGTTTTAGCATGCTATCAACCCCCTTCTCATCTATTCTCATTTTGATAGGTAGGGCATCTTCCCTTCATGTATGACCATAAGGTGATGGCTACTGGAAGTACTACCATATGGCACACTAGAGAAGGGTTACTCCATTACAGGCTAAGATATATATAACTCTTCTACAGTACGGTAAACTGAATGCAAGACATTTAAGCCATATACTTCAGATTAATAAGGTCGACATATATAGAGCTATTAGAGGTCTTAAGAAAACAGGACTTATAGAAGTATCAATTACAAATCCTTCAGAGTACTCTGCTATCTCACCTGAAACTGCCATAAGGATCTTGTTATTAGAAGTTGAAAGAAAGTTAAAAGACATAAATAAGATTGGTAAAGAGTTACTTATCTGCCTTTCTTCTATAAAAAATTACGAAAGAGAAGGAGAAATAAAAGAAAGCATTAAGGGAACAGCATACTTCAAGCTCGTTACTGGACCCAGTGTAATATACAAGGTAAAAAGTCTGATTGAAGGTTCAAAAAGGGAAATTTTGTACGTTACATCAGCAAAGTTTATGCATGTGGAAGAGACGGTTTTTGAACCATTTCTTAATAAATTTTCTAATTCGCCTAAAGTTAGGATGATAACAGAGCCGAGGTAAATATTGGAAATCTCCATATTATTGAAGAGATGGTTAAAAAGATAGAAGTTAGACATGCCGATGATTTATCCTTTCATGTAAGATATGGAATTTTTGATGGTGAAAAGATGATTATAGGAACCTCGTCTAAAGTCCCTCCTGATACACTTCACGATCTCTCTATGCTACTAACTAACAGCGATACATTAATCCGAGAGTTTAAGAGCATGTTTGAAAAGTTATGGGCAGTATCAATTTCATTTGAAGATAGGCTTAATTCAATAAAAAATAAGTAAGCATATGCTACAACCTAAAGTATATATATTGCTTTATGTTTAACTAGTATATGTCTAATGCTCCTAAAAAGTTAGATAGAAGAAAGTTCCTATATGCTGGATTAGGTACTGCAATTGTAGTAGTTGGTGGATTAGCTGCATACTTTGCTACTAGACCTCCTGAAAGAATTGTAGAAACTGTTGAGAAACCTGTTGAAAAAACTATAGTTCAAACACAAGTTCAAACCGTTGAAAAGCCTGTTGAGAGAACAATAACTCAAACCGTTGAGAAGGTTGTAAAAGAAGTAGAGACCAAATTTACTACTATAGCTGGTACACCTACCACAATTGTAGAAACGGTAGAGAAAAAAGTTGAGGTTACTAAACCAGGTGCTACTCTTATAGATTTTTGGGTCTTTGGAGGCACAACTATTGAAGAGCATCCTTGGCTATCCTTCATAACTGAACAATTCAATTCAGCTCATCCTGATATTCAAGTTAGAAGAACTGGAAAGAGCTGGGCAACAAAATATGAGGAAATCTTAGCAGCTTATAAAGCAGGTACTGCACCTGATTTGTTCACTACCGATGCTACTGCCATAGGAGACTATGTGGAGGCAGGCTTAGTTGTTCCTTTAGATGTAGAGTTTCCTGAAGTGTTGAAATGGGAAGAAAGGTTTGTTCCAGAGATATGGAAGAACTCAGCAACTTGGTGGAAAGGCCATCTCTATGCTATACCTCCTTGGGTAGATGCTTTTACTTTCTTAGCCTATAATAAAGAGCACTTCAAGCAAGCTGGAATAGTTGATTCTAAAGGTGATCCTACACCTCCCAGAACTTGGGATGAATTGATGGAGTTTTCAAAGCTTCTAACTAAGAAAGATAAGGGAATTTATGGCTATGCCTTTCCAGTAAAGGTGGCTGCAGAGCCTGATTCTGATGTACTTACTGGAATAGCCTATCAAAATGGAGCTAGATGGCTTAGTGAAGATGAAAAAACGGTAGTGCTTGATGACCCAGGATGGGTAGATACAGTACAATTCCATGTGGATTTAGTTAAGGCAGGAGTAGTTCCTCCAAATCCTCTAGATATAGGGTATATAGAGACAAACCAGCTATTCTTCGCTGGTAAGCTATCCATGCAAAGTGGTGCATCTTGGATTCCAGTATTTCCAAAGTATCTTGGTGTTCCACCAGATTATCCTTACGACATTTCTCTCTTTCCTAAGAGAAGTCCTATAAGTGGTTCCTATCCACCTGCTAGCATGATCATGGGAGCTATGATGGGTATGTTCATGACCTCCACCAGCAAGCACAAGAAAGAAGCCTTTGAGTTTATGAAGTGGTTTGCTTCAGAAGAAGTGCTCATAGGATGGGATGGAAGCCATGTAAGGGGAAGAATCCCAGCTTTAAAGAAAGCCTATGAGTCTGTAACTTATAAAGTAACCTACCCAGCCCTGTACAATCTCTATCATGAAGGAGTGCTATTCAAAGGAGCCCTACAGTTACCTACCTTCTTAGGTTTGGTAGAAATGAAGGAACCTATGTTAGCGGCTTGGCAGGAGGCTGTAGCAGGTAAAAAATCACCTAAAGATGCCTTAAGGGATGCTAAAACTAAAGCTCAAAGGATCTACGATGCAAAAAGGAAATAAGATTCATCTTTCCCCCTTCTTTTTTTTAGCTTTGATTAATAAAAGACTCTTAAGCGGCTACTTCTATATAATACCAGCAATACTTCTAGTTTTTGTTCTACTATACTTTCCCTTATTTCATGGTATAAGATTAAGCTTTTTCAATTATAAAGTTACAGAATTAGAGCCTGGTGCAAGGTTTGTTGGTTTTGAAAATTATTTTGATTTACCCTATGACCCTACTTTTTTAATTGCCCTAAGAAATACATTACTATTCGTAGCAGGGGGTCCTACACTATCCATCTTAGGAGGGATACTCTTAGGGATACTTCTTACTCAAGAGTTTAAGCTTAGTAAAGCTCTTAGAGCCATCGTTTTAATCCCTTGGATCTTACCAGACATGGTTGTAGGTCTTCAATGGGCTTGGATGTTACAATCTCAATATGGAATCGTTAACGAAATACTCTTAAATTTTGGTCTAATGAAGGAGAGGTTTGGATGGTTAGCAAGCATGGAGACTGCTGCACCCATGCTTCTTTTAATCTTTGTATGGAAATTTTTCCCAATTGTAGCCCTAATGGTATACTCTTCTATTATAAGTATACCTACGGAAATTTTTGAAGCTTCAGTAGTTGATGGCGCATCACCTTTAAAAAAGTTTTTATACATAACTTTACCCATGATTAGACCCTCTCTAATTGTAGTATTTTTACTTCTTTCCGTTTGGTTCGCTAACAATTTTACTATAGTCTTCGTTACTACGGGAGGAGGTCCAGCTAATAGTAGTGAGCTACTAACTACCTATCTATACAAATTGGCTTTTGCTTTCTTTAGGTTAAGCTATGCAGCTACTGTTTCAACTATAAACTTTCTTATCCTTTTAGCCTTCAGCCTACTTTACGTTTACACTTTCAGGAATGTGCTTAGGGGACCGAAGTGAAACTGACAATGAAATTGAATAAAGGTGAAATAAGTAAAAGAGTGGCTATTTATGTAGCTTCCATAACAGCCTTTATTGTAATCCTATTTCCCTATATTTGGACCGTATTAAATTCCTTTAAAAATGTAAAAGAAGTAAATTCTGTTCCTCCTACCTTCTTCCCCCAAGAACCTACACTTGCTAATTTATTAGAAATCGCTACTGGAGGAGCCCTATACCGTACTGACCCTTGGTCTGTATATTTTATGAATAGTGCTATAGTATCCTCTGTTACATCCCTACTTGCCACTTTTATCAGTATATTTGCAGGCTATGGCTTTTCTAGATTTAGAATTAGAGGAAATATGTTTTTACTCATTTTAATTTTAGTTGCCATGCTCTTTCCAGGACCGGTTATTTTGATACCAACCTTTGAGATCATGAGAAATATTGGTCTTGCTGATTCCCTCTTAGGTCTAGGTATACTTTACACAGCTATACTTACACCCCCTCTCACATGGCTCCTCTATATCAATTTCAAAAATTTTCCAACAGATTTTGAAGAAGCAGCTAAAGTAGATGGATGCACCCAATTAGGGGCCTTTCTTAGGGTTGTAGTCCCTATGTCTAGGATGGTTATAGCCATGATAATAGTATTTGCCTTTTTGATAGCATGGTCTGAATTTCCCTTCGCTCTAATACTTCTTAGAAGTTCCAGCAATTATACAGTACCCATAGGTCTAGAAACCTATATCAGCGAGTTTACCATATGGTGGCATCTCCTATCTGCTGCTATTGTACTATACAGTATACCCTTGATAGCCTTATTCTTCTTAGTTCAAAAGACCTTTATTAAAGGATTAACCAGCGGTATGTTGAGGGGGTGATATCATTCAATTAAGGGAGGGGCTTCACCTAATTAAATGTCCCTTTAGATTTGGTATAGATTCTGGGGTTTACATTCTTAAAAGAGGAAAGAGTATAGTGATGATAGATTGTGGTATAGCTTCTTCTCCTGCAGAGTATATATTTCCCTACTTAAAGCAGGTAGGTATAGAAGAAGTTTCTTTTTTAATAAATACTCATGGACACCAAGACCATATGGGTGGTAGCTCTTATATTAAAGAAAATAGTAAAGCTAAAGTAGCTGCCCATGAGTTAGACGTTCCTTGGATTGAAAACCATGCTTTGCTATTAAAAGAATTTGTAGCTAAATATGATATTTATTTTCCTTTAAACGATAAAGCTATTTCAGAATTTTATAAGAGTGTAGGGAAAGAATGTAAAGTAGATATGATACTTAAGGATGGTGCTATAATTCCAGTAGATGGTTCAGAATTGAAAGTCATACATACACCAGGTCATACTAAAGGCTCCATCTGCCTTTACGAACCTTCTGAAAGGATTCTTTTTACAAGCGACGCTGTTCAAGGTACTGGATTAAGCTCAGAATCTTATAATTTTAAGGTTTTACCAGTTTATATGGATGCTGAAGCTTACTTTAATTCCTTAAATAGACTCAAAGAAATGAATATAGAACTTGCTTTGATGGCCCATGACTTTGAACCCTTTAAAAGGAGAGTATTAAAGGGTGAAGAATTTAGGGAATATTTGAATTTAAGTCTTAACCTTTTTATGAAGATGGATGAGTTAATATTAAAAATTTTAGAGGATGGCCCCTATGATCTCTTAGCTTTGACAAAAATTATCAGTGATAAAATTACAGAGGGAAAAGGCATCCTTTGGAATGATATATACATTGTGGATGCTCACCTACAAAGACTTCTAAAAGGTGAAAAGGTTAGCTATTCTGAGGGAAAATATCTTAGGTAATATACAGAAATGAATTTCGGATACTTTATACCTACCTTTGGACTTTATGAAGAGCCCAATTGGAATGTTATAAAAGATCACTTTTTAATAGTTGATAAAAGTCCTTTTAACTCAGCATGGATAGCGGACCACTTTGTTTGGGGTATAAACAATGCCATGTTAGAATGTTGGACTCTTTTAACAGCCTTAGCCTCTTTAACAGAAAGGGTTAGAATTGGTTGTGGAATGCTTTGCCAATCTTATAGAAATCCAGCTTTAGTCGCTAAAATGGGAGCTACCTTAGATTTAATATCTAAGGGAAGATTGGAATTTGGATTAGGGGCTGGTTGGAAAAAGGATGAATATATTCAATATGGTTTTGATTATCCTCACTATAAAGTTAGAGCTGAACAATTGAGGGAAGCTTTAACTATAGTAAGGAGCCTTTGGACAAAGGATAAAGTAACCTATAATGGTAAATACTATAAAGTTAAAGATGCGGTATGTGAGCCAAAACCCTTACAAAAGCCTTATCCTCCCTTATGGGTAGGAGGAAGTGGAGATGAAGTGCTAAGAATTACAGCAGAATTTGCCGATGGATGGGATGCTCCAGCTAGCGATCCTTCAGGAGTAGGTGGAGGAGGCATTTGGGCTACAGATTCAACCCTTTTTAACTCCTTAACAAAACTGGAAAATTATTGTAAAGAATTTGGGAGAGATTTTAAAAGAATTCAGAAATCCATGAATATATGGATTTGTATTTCTGAAAACGAATCAAAGTTGATGGATTTATTTTTAAAGTGGAGGAAAGCTTTAAAGAGTATTAAGCCCTATTCAGAGCTCATAAAGGGGGAGATAACCTTAGAAAGCGCTAAAAGGAACTGTATCTTCGGTACTCCTAATGATTGCATAGAGAAGATTAAAAGCTTTAAAGAAATTGGATTGACACAGTTGGTTTTAGGTTTTGCGGATTATCCATCTATAGAAGGATTTGAGCTATTCATTAAAAGGGTTGCCCCAAAATTTTGATAAATAAAACTCAATTTAGTTCTAATTGTTAACTTGATGATATACTCTATGATTAGGGAAGTAAAAGAGCTTCTGGGCTATTAAGACCCATCCTCTTCGGGCATCTCATATTGAGGAGGGGCTTCTCCAACTGATTTTACAATTAAAGGATAATTTACTTCCTTTTTATCTGCTTCTATCTTTTTAAGTTTAACTATAAAATGCCATTCATCACCATAATCGAAAAGGAATAGCATTCTCTTCCCAATACGGTGCTGTTACCTTAAGCCGATCACCTCCTTTGCTAACTCTAGGAGTTTAAGGTACTCTGGTTGCTTATGTAGGTGGAAGAGCCTTATCCAATTCCTTACGTGCTCTTGCCTGCATTCTTTCTTTAT
>JARVJX010000050.1 GCA_029775995.1 Nitrososphaeria archaeon
ATTATATACCATAGAAAAAATTTTGATGAAAAATTAAACTATCCTGTGGTTTTAGATGATTGGTCTTAGATATATCTCAACGCTAATAAAAGGGTATCAAGAATTACAAAATTACTGAAAAAGATTATAAAAGTTTTCCTTATATGTTAAAGGATGCTAAACTTGTAGATTTACTAAAGCTTAAAGTAAGATTAAACTCTTAGGATTGTTCCAAGATACAAGGATTCATAGGGCACAAAGCTCTATGGGAAGGTATACGAGTTGTTTATATTAAGCCAAAAGGCACATCTACAACCTGCTCAAGGTGGTTGCTCAGTAGAGCTAAAACCAAAAGAGTGGGTTATACGGTGTGTTGCTTGTGGACTTGTAATGGACAGAGATACAAGTGCCTCAATAAACATAGCAAAAGGTGGATGGCTCTGTTCAGCCATGACAGCCAAACCGATGAGGTTATGAGACAGTCAAAAGATGTGGAGCCTATTGGTTTAGAAGTTAGGTCTTAACAAACTAAGACTTAACTAAGACTAAATCTTAACTATTCATAAATTCCCTTAAGAGTATGCTTACTTTTTTCCCATCAACCTTACCTCTAACTTCTTTCATAACTATACCCATTAAATGACCAAAGGCTCTTTCACCTTTTCCTTTTATTATATCTCTATTACTTTCTACAACCCTAGCTATAATTTCCCTTAGCTTCTCCTCAGATATTGGTTCAACTCCTAAAAGCTTTTGGGCTTCTAATACCTCCTTTGCTTTCCCTTCTGAAAGAGCCTTTAATATATCTTCACAGGCTTCCTTTGAAATCTTCTTTTCCCCCACAAATGTGAACAACTTTACAATTTGGTTTTTATCTATTTTACTCACATCATATCCCTCTCTCAATAGTCTAACCATAGTTTCAGCCAAGGTAGATGCTATAAAAGAGGGAGGAGCTTTACTCTCTAGCACGGCTCTTTCAAATAGGTTAAAGTAATCGGAATCGTAAAGATTCACCGCTAATTGCCTACTTAACCCATAAGTGGTTACTAACTTATTTATCTGCTCTTCCCAAGTTGGAGGAATGCTCTTTCTTAATTTCTCTAACCAAAGCTCATCAACTTTAACTAAAGGTATATCAGTTTCAGGATACATTCTTGCTGCCCCTGGCCTAGGTCTGCTGTATTTGGTTTTTCCATCTTCGGTAGGTCCTCTAGTCTCACTTGGTCCCCCTTTTAAAGCAAACCTACATCTATCTACTATGGCTTTCATAGCTGGGCCTAGCTTTTCCAATTCCCCTGCAATTAATATGAAACCATCTTCATCCCTTAAATCCAACAATTCACTAAGTTCTTTTAGCTCCTTATCCTTAATACCATACTTTAAAATTTCATCAGAATGAAAAATACCTTTTAAACCGTAAAATCTTACCATCTCAGCTATTTCTTTACCCAACCTTATATCTGGGAAAGGTTCAAAGCCTAAAATTCCCTTAAAATTCTTTAATTTAAGACCTAAAACCCTTTCTCCTCTACTTAATGCTTTTTTAATTAGAGCCATTTCAGTCTCTGCAAAGATTTTAGTAACGTCCACCCAATTATCTAGCAAATCTTCCTCTTTTACCCCCCTCTTTACCAATTCCTCTTTTACGAGCATTAACCCATATTGCCTTTTCATTTCATAATCTAAAACTTTGCTCAAAAGCTCCAATTTTTGAATTCCTTTTACTTCAACTACATTACCATCAGCAATAGAAATATTCAAATCTTGCCTAATGGTTCCTAATCCTCTCGCCACTCTTCCTGTAGCTCTCATAAGCCTACCTAAATAGAGGGCCACTTCCTCTATCTCCTTAGGACTTAAGGTTAGAGGAGCTAAAGATATTTCAATTAAGGGTATCCCTAACCTCTCGAGACCGTACTCTCTATTGCCCTCCATCTCTCCTAATAGCCTTCCCGAATCCTCTTCTAAGGTAATAGTTTGAATCGAAATCTTATTACCTTTAAAATAGAATTCTCCTCCTAAAGCTACTAAAGCCGTTCTCTGAAATCCTGTAGTGTTGGAGCCATCTATTACAATTTTTCTCATAACATGAATTTCATCTACAATTTTAGACTTTAAAGCTAAAGCAATTATTAAGCAAGACTCTAGGGCTTCCCTATTCAAATCGTGAGGGGGTTCTTCATCAGCTTCAACTAGGCACGATGTTTTTTTCCCAGCTTTATATTTTATCCATACTCCTTTTTTAAATTCGAAGCTTGCTGCAGGATCAACCTCTCCTAACTCGCTTTGAGTGGGTCTTAACCTTCTTAAAAATTCATAATGATAATAATCTTCAGTATCTCTTGAGCATTCACAGAAGAGCTTACCCTTACTTAACAATTGCTGGTGAATTTCTAAACCAACTTTTAATCCTATTTTATTAGGATCTAAGCTCAATATTTACTCCTCTTTTCTAGAGAGGAAGTTAAAGTATATTCATGGGCAAGATTCTTCAGCATAAGCTCTTTAGCCTCTTCAATAGAATTAGAATTTGCTAAAACCCAGCTTAGCTTAACATAGGCTGTTTCTGGTAGCATATCCTCCAAGGGTAATATACCTAAGCTTAGAAGGTCTCTTCCTGTATCATATACAGTCATTCTTACTCTTCCCCATATGCACTGAGAGGTCATACAAACCAAAAGCCCCTCCTTTATGGCCCTTTTCAAGCTCTCATAGCATCTTGAGCTTACATGACCTAAACCAGTTCCTTCCAAAACTATCCCTCTATATCCTTCATCAATAAAGAAGTCTATAATCTTAGGATTCATGTTGGGGTAAAATTTTATAAGAGCCACCTTTTCTTCAAAATCAGGCCTTATTATGAGCCCTTCCTTCTCATCTACAGAATAATTTTGTACTATATTTTCCTTTTCTATGTAGGCAATAGGGGCAATATTAACGGATTCAAAGGCATCCCTTCTGCTAGTATGATTTTTTCTTACCTTTGTTCCTATATGCACAGCTAACCTATCATCGCTTAAACCATCATGCATTACTACAAATACCCCTTTCAAATTTCCTCTCGTTCCTAATATGGTAGCTCCAATTAGATTGGTTGCTGCATCTGAAGAGGGTCTATCAGAGGATCTTTGGGCTCCTACAAGGATTACTGGGATAGGCAAACCTCTTAAGGCAAAGCTTAAGGCTGCAGCTGTATAACCTAAGGTATCTGTTCCATGAGTTATTATAACAGCCTTAACTCCCTTCTGTATCTTTTCATGAATTTTCTTTGCCATTAGGCCCCAATCCTTTGGGGTAATATTCTCACTGTAGAGACTCATAAGAATCTCTGCATCCACATTAGCATAATTTCCAATCTCTGGTACTACTGAGTAAAGATCTTCAGCACTTAAAGCTGGATAAACAGCCCCAGTTCTGTAATCTATTCTACTTGCAATGGTTCCACCAGTACTTATTATGGATATTAGAGGTAAATTAGGATCAAATTTTGGTAATGGTGCTTTAGTAAATCTAGGCTTCTCTCCTTTTGCTCTCCTTATAATATTTTTAATCTTATCAATCCTAACACCCAAATTATAACCATTCTTTAGCTTAATAACTATATGCTCATCATCAGCATAAGCGTACCTTGGAATTAAAGTACCTTCAAGCTCTCCATCAATCGAACAAATTGAGATTAAATCTCCAACTTCTACCCCATATCTTTTAAGGAATTCTAGAGCCTTTCCTCTATAGCCTTCTTCTGCTTTATTCAATTTAAAAGATTAACGGTAGTAAGGTACAGGTGCTTTTTCTACAGGTCTTCCTTCCCTTGTAGCTCTAACCTTCTTTACCGCCTCTTCTATATGTCTCATAGTTAATATGGCTTCATCTAAATGGGCCTTTGCCTCCTCAGGAGTTGGATACTTTGAGAGGTACTCCTGTAGTAGTAAGGATAGAGCAGTATTTATTATAGCTGCTAAATCGGCTCCACTGAATCCTTCAGTTTGCTCAACCAATTTTTCTAAATCAAACTCAGAAGCTAAAGGCTTACCCTTCATATGTATTTGAAGTATTTGCCTTCTTGCAGCTTTATCGGGTAAGGGTACATAAATCAATTTGTCAAATCTTCCAGCTCTAAGTAAGGCAGGATCTACCATATCTATTCTATTGGTAGCTGCTAAAACCACTACTCCTTTAAGGGATTGTATACCATCTAGCTCTGTTAACAATTGGCTAACTACTCTCTCACTGACCATGCTATCACCTCCTAATCCCCTAATTGGAGCCAAGGCATCTATTTCATCAAAGAATATAATACAAGGGGATGCTTGTCTAGCTCTTCTGAAGACTTCCCTAACACCTCTCTCACTTTCTCCTACCCACTTTGATAAAAGCTCAGGCCCCCTCACACTTACAAAGTTAGCTTCACTCTCAGTGGCTACAGCTTTAGCCAATAGAGTTTTCCCTGTTCCTGGAGGGCCATAAAGTAGTATCCCTTTAGGCATAGAATAGCCTATTTTAGCATAGACTTCAGGATATTTAAGGGGCCATTCAACAGCCTCTTGTAATTCCCTCTTAACATTCTCTAAGCCTCCAATATCTTCCCACTTAACATCAGGAGTTTCTAGGTAAACTTCCCTCATAGCTGAGGGCATAACATCCTTTAAAGCTTCTTCAAAATCCTTCATGGTAACTTCAAGCCTATTTAATAGCTCAGGGGGTATCTTCTCCTCATCTAACTTCAATTCAGGTAGTATCCTTCTTAAGACCTTCATGGCAGCCTCTTTGCATAGATATTCTAAATCGGCTCCAACAAAACCATGAGTTACAGATGCTAATTTATCCAAATCTACATCTTGGGATAGGGGCATGTGTCTTGTGTGAATCTGAAGAATTTCTAACCTTCCCTTCTTATCAGGGACTTTTATCTCAATTTCCCTATCAAATCTTCCAGGTCTCCTTAGAGCTGGATCTAGAGCGTTAGGTCTATTGGTAGCTGCTATTACAATCACTTTTCCTCTCGCTTCTAAACCATCCATAAGGGATAAAAGCTGGCTAACTACTCTCCTCTCTACCTCTCCTGTTACCTCTTCCCTCTTGGGGGCTATAGAATCAATTTCATCTATAAAGATGATGGTTGGAGCCTTTTCTTTAGCTTCTTTAAAGATTTCCCTTAGCCTAGCTTCGCTTTCACCGTAAAATTTGCTCATAATTTCTGGGCCACTTATGCTAATGAAGTGGGCCTGGCTTTCAGTGGCTACAGCTTTAGCCAATAGAGTTTTCCCTGTTCCTGGAGGGCCATAAAGTAATACACCCTTTGGAGCCTCAATACCAAGCCTCTCAAAAATTTCAGGATGCCTTAAGGGCAATTCTATCATTTCTCTAACCTTCTGTATTTCTTCCTTTAAACCCCCAATATCTTCGTAGGTTACTTGAGGAACTCCTCTTATAGTTTCTCCTTTTTCAGATATTACAAAAATGGTCTTTTGAGTTATCAAAACAGCATCAGCTATGGGGCTTATACCTATAACTTGAAAGGTTAACCTTCCTCCAAAATAAGGAATCATTATATTATCTCCCTTAGTTACCGCTATACTCTCTAAGGCGTCAGCCAAATATCTCTCATCTATAGGAGGTATAGCCTCTAAAGGAGCCACTACCACTTTATCAGCTGGTGGAGCTTTAATCTTTCTAATGGTAACATGGTCTCCTATGGATACACCTGCATTATTTCTAACTAAACCATCAACCCTTATTATTCCTCTACCTTCATCGGAAGGATATAAAGGTAAACATTTAGCTACAGTTTTTCTTCTACCCTTTATTTCAATAACATCTCCAGTAGAAACAGCTAATCTATCCATAGTATCGTAATCTATTCTCGCTACCCCTCTCCCTACATCTCTTGTATAGGCTTCCAGCACCTTTAAGCTAATGGTATTCATGCTCATATTACTCAACCCTTATAGGAGTTGAACCTTTATTAGTCTTCTCCTTAAGTTCGAATTCAACTTGTAATATTCCATTCTTATAGCTGGCTTTAGCTGTATTAGGATTTACCAAGGCTTTTAGAAAGATCTTAGTCCTATATTTCTTTTCTTCCCTTTCAGCTTGGAGGTATAGAAATTCTTCACTTGCTTCTATCTTTATATCTTCCTTTTCAACCCCAGGCAATTCTATAAAGACCTTTAAGAATCCTTTAGCCTCATCAACAACTTGATCGTGTAAAGGCTCCCTATAGCCTTCCTCTAACCTATCTCCAAAGGTTCTAATAATAGGCTTGCCATCTTTATCTATTTTAAATGAGAAGCCGTAAAAGAGGTCTCTTGGAAGCTTCATAAAGTCTTCATTATAAAGGGATTTGACCATGCTTTCTATTTCCTTCATCATTTCTTCTATGTATTTATCCAACTCATCCATTAAATCCCAAATTTTCCTTTTGTCAGCCATTTAACCACCCATTATTAACCAAAGGTTAAGTTTATAAATCTTTCTGTCCTTACCCCTTTAGGTTGAGCCCTTTAAGTTTACTATCATCAGAGGTTAGGGTTAAGTTAATTCAGCTACTATCCAAAAGGCCAAGAACTTTAGCAGAGCTTTCCGATGAACTTGGTGTAACCGTACAGGCAATAATGAAGCATATAGCTCAGCTTCAGAAAATTGGAATGGTGAAAGAGATAGAAGTAGAGAGCCTACTGGTTAGAAAAGCTTATAAATTAATAGTCCCAATTTGGATTAACTTTGATAAAAAGGAAGATTTGAATTTGATACAGATGGCTTATTCTACAAAGGCTTACCATCAAGGAGAAGATGATCAAAGAAGGGAACTTTACTCTCTACTATTAGAACTTGAGGATTATAGTAAGATGGCCCTAATTAAATTAAGCCTTTTAAGGAAGAGGCAGTTAAGGCTATTAAAGGAGCTTTGTGAAATTTTAGGGGAAGAGGAAAGCATTTTAGCTTCAAATAATATAAGTCCCTTAGAAGAAGTGGTAATTAAAGCTAGCCTTGAACCCAATTACAAAGAAGAGCTTATAAAGATTTCAAAAGCCTTTAAAGTTAACTTTGAAAAGATCATGGATATAATAAATAAGTATAATTTACCAAGACCTTGAGCATCTTAAGCGCACATAGAGTTGCAGTGGTTGATAAGGAGAACTGTCAAAGCAAAAGGTGTAATTTAGAGTGTATAAATTTCTGTCCTGTAAATAAGAATGGCTACAATTGTATAGTTTTAAATGAAGAGGAAAGGGCTTTAATAAGTGAAGAGCTTTGCACTGGGTGTGGGATATGTGTAAAAAAATGTCCCTTTGAGGCTATAACTATAGTAAATTTACCTCATGAGTTAGGAGAAGAAAAGATCCATCAGTATGGGGTAAATTCCTTTAGATTATACCGATTGCCTTTACCTAAAGTAGGAAGTGTAGTAGGTTTAGTGGGGAGAAATGGGATAGGAAAATCTACAGCTATAAGCGTTTTAGCAGGCTTGATAAAACCTAACTTTGGAGAAGTAGGGAAAGAGCTTAGTTGGGAAGAAATAGTTGATAATATTAGAGATAAGGAATTAAAGGAGCATTTTGAAAAATTATCATCTAAAAAGCTTAGAGCCTCCTTTAAACCTCAATATATATACCTTTTGCCACAGTTTTGGTCTAAGGATGTTAGGTCTTTAATTGATAAGAAGGACGAGAAAGGTGAGAAGAATTACATCATAGAGGAATTAAATTTGAGGAACTCTTTAGATAAAAAACTTTCTGAACTATCGGGAGGAGAACTACAGAGAGTAGCTATAGCGTTATGTTATTTAAAGGATGCTGAGATTTACTTTTTCGATGAGCCCTCCTCTTATAATGATGTTTATCAGAGGTTAAAGGTTTCAAGAATTATTAGAAGCTTAGCTGAAAAAAAGAAAGCCATTATAGTGGTAGAGCATGACATAACCCTGTTAGATTATTTGAGCGATTACATTCACATTTTATATGGGGAGCAAGGGGTATATGGTATAGTTTCAAATAGATTGAACTCAAAGAGCGGAATCAATTACCTTTTAGATGGTTATTTGCCCCCTGAAAATGTAAGATTTAGAGATATAGCTTTGAGCTTTGAAATTTATTCTCCTATTGAAGAAGCTGTAAAGAGAAAAGCAATAGCAAGCTATTCCAATTTAAAAAAGAGCCATTCATCTTTTACCCTAAGCGTGAACAGAGGTGAGATTATGGAAGGAGAAGTAGTGGGGATATTGGGTGCTAATGCTTTAGGAAAAAGTACCTTTGTTAAAATGGTAGCTGGAGTTGAAAAGCCTGATGAAGGGGAAATCTTTATTGGGGCTAAGATTTCTTACAAGCCTCAGTACCTTAATCCAGCTTACGAGGAAAGCGTACAATCCTTATTGGAAAAAACTGTAGGTCAAAGATACCTAGATAGCTACTTTCAATCTAACTTAATCTTACCTCTTAAGGTTCATAAACTTTTTGATAAAAATGTTAAGGATTTGTCTGGTGGGGAATTACAAAAGGTAGCTATCACCCTTTGCTTGCTACGAGATGTAAAAATCTATGTCCTAGATGAGCCCTCAGCCTTCATCGATGTAGAGGATAGGTTAGTTTTGGGAAGAGCCTTACAAAAGCTGGTAAAGGATCAGGGAAACTCAGCCTTGGTAGTAGACCATGATATATTTTTAATAGATATGATCGCCGATTCTTTGCTAATATTTAAGGGAGAACCCTCAGAGAGAGGGGAAGTAATTGGACCCCTTTCAAAGAGAGAAGGGATGAACCTTTTTTTAAAGGAACTTGAAATAACCTATAGAAGAGATAAGGATAGCAAGAGACCAAGAGTAAATAAACCTCAAAGCAGGTTAGATAGAGAACAGAAAGAGAAGGGAGAGTATTACTATTCCTTTTTTTGAAAAGAACTAATGAGATTTCTCAAAAGAATTTTAAAGGATAAGCTTTCTGATGAAGAGTTATCTCAACTATACTCCTCCTTTGATATAATAGGGGATATAGCCATCCTTAGAATTCCTGAAACCCTTGATGATAAGAAGTTAATAATTGCAAAGGCTATCCTTGATAATTTTAAGAGTATAAAAGTTGTATTAAAGCAGGCTTCTCCCATAAGAGGAGAATTAAGATTAAGAGATTTAGAATACTTAGCAGGAGAGCCTAGATTTATTACTCTTTACAAAGAACATAATTGCCTCTTTAAGGTTGATTTAGAGAAAGTTTACTTTTCCCCAAGACTATCTCATGAAAGAATTAGGATAGCTTCCTCAGTTAAAGAGGGAGAATGTATTGTAAATATGTTTGGAGGAATAGGAACCTATTCCATAGTTATAGCAAAGCATAAAAAGGTGAAGAGAATCTATAGCATAGATATAAATCCTCACTGCTATACTTTAGCTCTGGAAAATGTTAGATTGAATAAAGTTCAAGATATAGTTATACCTCTTTTGGGGGATGTAAGAAATTTGATATGTGAATTGAAAGGAATCTCTGATAGGGTTCTGATGCCTTATCCTGCTGAGGCAAAAAATTTTTTCCCTTACGCTTTGAGTACTTTAAAGGATAAAGGTGTGATTCACTATTATACGGAAGTGAAAGCTCGCAATAGAGAAGAAGCCCTAAGATTTACCGATAAAGAAATCGATTTCTTAGTAAATGCTAACGAGATAATTTGCAAGATAATTTTAAAGAGAATAGTCAGAGAAGTAGGTCCTAGGGTATATCACACAGTTTCAGATTTAAATATAACTAAGAGGAAGTAGAACTTTTCTCCTCTTGAGGCTTCTCTTCAGCCTGTATCTCCTTTTCTATCTCCTTTTCATCTATAGGTTGAGGGGGAGGTGTAGTAGCCATGGTATAACCAATCCAAGCCAAAATTCCTAATAAAACAGCAACAGCCACAAAGGCTGTTATTTGCAATACCACTAAAGCATTTACTAAAAAGAGCAACCATCCATATAGGATTACACCCAAAATGCTTCCAGTAAGTATTAATATGCCAATTTGCTGGTCTCTTTCCATATCAATCCATTACTATCTTAACCCCTCTATTTATATTTTTAGCTTTGGTAAGAGTAAAGTTCTTCTACTTTTTCTATGGTATCAATATCCTCTACACTTTTATCAAACCTTATCCTCTTTATTCGTGGGAATCTTAAGGCAAAACCTTCTCCATGCCTATGGCTCCTTTGTATGGAATCAAAGGCTACTTCAATTACTATTTCAGGTTTAACTAGCTTACGAAAGCCTTCATCTTTAATGGTAAGGCTTAGAAGTTTTTGGGTCATCATCTCAATCTCATTATCGGTTAAACCAGAGTAAGCCTTTCCTATTACTCTAAATTCTTCCTTATCTCTTACAGCAAAGGTATAATCTGAAAGCAAACCAGCTCTTTTACCATGACCATACTCTGCCGCTACGATTACTACATCTAAGGTATCCATTTCCTTCTTTAGTTTAATCCAGTTTTTCCCTCTTTTTCCAGGAAGATACTTTGATTCTAGATTCTTAACTACCAAGCCCTCATAACCCTCTTCTTTGCTTCTTTCAAAGATTTTAATTATTTCTTCTGCACTATTAACAAGAAAAGAATGGGATAAACTCATTCCTTTTTTCTCTAAATCCTTCATAATCTCTCTTCTTTTAATTAAGGGTAAATCGATTAGGCTTTTATCATCAATCCAGAGAATATCATAAACAAAGAGCCTAAGAGGTATTTCTCTTATCAATTCCTCGCTAACTTCCTTTCTCCTCAACCTTTGCTGAAGCTTATAAAAGGGTAGAGGTGAATCCCTAAAGGCTAAAACTTCACCATCAACAATAAAGTTGCTGTCTATCCTCTTTATGGAGCTTAAAATTTCTACAAAACTTTGGGTAATATCTTCTAATCTTCTAGAATAAATTCTAACTTCATCCTTATATTTATGAATCTGAATCCTTACTCCATCGTATTTGTATTCAGCCAGTAAAGGCTTTTTATAATATTCCCAAATTTCTTCAGCAGTTTGCATGGTATCAGCTAACATAAAGCTTAAAGGATGGAAAGGTTTAACTTTAACTTCATGAAGCTTACCTTCCTTTGCTAAGAAGGCGACATATCCTAAATCTCCTTGAGTTAGTAAAGCAGAATGGATTTCCTTAAAAGGTAGGGAGAAGGCCCTTGCCAAAGCTTCCTCTACCATGCCTTCCATTACCCCTATTCTTAGCTCATTGGTAACTAACTTTATCAGGTATTTCCCTTCTAAGGGAGAAAGGTTAATTATTAAGCCCTGAAAAAACTTTTTCTTCTCTTCAGTAGAGCCAGGACCTTTAGCTTTTGCAATTTTTTGAAGATAGAAAAAAACATCCTGAAGGTTCAAGGGCTTAGTGAAAAAGGAATTTACAGCCTTATAGTTTAGCAATTCTTCTGCAGTCTTTCCTAAATCTCCATATTTCACATATAAAGGTTTTAAATCCTCTTCCTCTTTTCCTGTAACATCTAATAAAACCCTCATTATGGTAGAATAGCCCAAATTTAGCTTTAATTTACTTCCCTTTTCAAAGATATTTCCTGATAGGAACCTACAGACTGTAATTAAATCATCCTCCTTTAATTCTCTTAAATAGGATGAGAGAATTTCTATTTTTTTGAGTTTACTATTTTCCTTTAAAAGTTCCTCACAGATTTTACAAAAATTTAAAAAACTTGAATTCATAAAGCTTTACTCATCAAAAAGGCGTCTTCTCCATCCCTATAATAGCTCTCTATCCTTGAAACAATTTTAAACTCATACTTTTTGTAAAGATTTATGGCTTGAAAGTTTGAAGCCCTAACCTCCAAATAGACTTCTGAGCAATCCCTTTTCTTCATACTCACTAAAGCTTCTTCTAATAACGCTTTACCTAAACCTTTTCCTCTATGAGCTTCCAAAACTGCTATGGATACTATATGCCCCTTTCTAGCTAAAGAAAACTTCTTTATATTAGAGAAACCATACTCTATTCTACTCATTATATAGCCTACTACCCTGTTATCTTTTTCAGCCACTATAAAGCCTTCTGGGAATTCTCTGTAAATCTCTTCAAAGAAAAAATTTGAGTAGTTTTCAGGCAAAGAAACCTGATTTATCCACCTTACTGATGGTAAATCCTCTAGCCTACACCTTCTAATTATATAATCTTCAACTTTTCTTAAGTAAACTTCTTGCAATCTTCTAACCCTCTAATAGGAAAGATTTAGATTTTAAGCTTTACCTTTTGTTGATGTTGTCACGATAAGCATTGAAGAGCACCCAGTTGTATAGGGCTATGAAGGAATCTAGAAACCTTCCTATCTAGTCTAGGCTTGAATTATAGGGGAAGTTATTGTAGAAGTATTTGAGCTTGG